>CBHTUB010000300.1:0-7509 GCA_966095595.1 uncultured Chryseosolibacter sp.
CTGCACCAATATCCCGCCAGGTTGCGTTCTCCGCAACGGCTGCCAGTGAGTGTGAGCTTTCCCGGGAAGCAGATCCCGGAGTAACAGCCGCATTGATGCTGTAAAAGGTAAATGTGATCACTGCGCCTGTCCCGATCCATCCCGAAAGAATGACGATCAACCCGAACGCAACGAGTGCCATTGAAATATTAAACACCCGATCGATCCCGATCCTATCGGCGATCCAGCCTCCTGCCGGAGACAATACCACCAGGCAGATCCTTCTATAACCGAGATAAAATGCCGCAAGCGTTGTCGCCGTTACAAGCGTGATCGCCTCGCGATAGTGAAGAAATAAAACGCCAAGAACAACCACAATTACGCCATCGATCAGGATTGCCGACACGAGCGTAATGGAATTGAGCGATGAAGGCCATCGGATGAGCTTTTGGCCCGCGAGGCCTGGCGTCTTATCGTCAACCGCTGGCAATGAAAAAGCAAAATAAAACGCAGGCAGCGATAGGAATGCGAGAACATAAAAAATTGTCTTTGAATCGAAACAGGTCAATAGCAAAGGCGTCATGAACAACGCGGCCATTGGCCCTGCTTCCTGAAGGCTTCTGCTGACGCCGAGCGCGAACCCGATCCGTTCCTGACGAAGCGCATAGCCAAGTGTGCCTATTCTCATTGCGGAAAAAGCGAGTCCCCACATTACTCTCAACACCAACCAGGCAACCAGGCCCGTGGCAATGGCATATCCCAAAGTAGAAGCAATCGCGAGTACCACTGCCAGGATCATGATCGCGCGAAGTCCATACTTTGCAAATGCGTTCACGACCAGCGTATTCGATATTATCCTGACAAACCGGTTGATTGAGAGAAGCAATCCCACCCATGCCACGGGAACTCCAACCAAATGAAAATTGACCGGCAAGAAAGGATACAAAAAAGCATCGCCAAAGCTCGCGAACGCAAGTGCGAGCGCAGCGAATGCCGATGATTTAATACCAGTATGTTTCAGGTCTGTCATCTATCCGCAGCAAGCCGCAGCTGACTTCGCCTTTGGTTGAGCCTCAGTTCCGCAGCAGGCGATGCCGTCTGTGTCATCACCCACGCCAACACTGCAAACGCCGGTCTCTGGCAGATCGAGCTCAACATTAAGCGCGGCCTGCATATCTCCATCAATCGCAGCAACGATTGAACGCACTTGCTCATATCCGGTGGCCATGAGAAATGTCGGCGCCCTTCCATAGCTCTTTGAGCCTGCGATGTAAAAATCTTTTTCAGGATGACGCAGTTCCTTTTCGCCGTGTGGCCTAACTGTTCCACAGCTATGAATGTTGGGGTCGATCAACTCCGCTATTTCATGAACGCTTTCCAGAGAAGGGTCGATGCTCAGGCGGATCTCGCGAATGAAAGAGAAGTCTGGCCGCGAGCCAGTATTGCTGATGATCTCGTCGACCGGCGGCAATGCATATTTTTCAGCGCCCTGGAATCCGATGATAGACAGCTTCCCTTCCTCCTCCGCGATCTGCTGGATCTGGAATGGCGCATAAACGTTGATCCGGTCATTGTTCACCAGTGCTTCGATCTTGATACCGAGGGCACCGCGGGCCACAAGCGCATCATTTTCCTGCCCACCATAAACGTCGCGAATATTTTTCTTCCTCAGGACCCAGTTGATCTGTGTGTCCCGATATTGGTCTTTCAGTTTATCGAGCTCCAGGATCGCATTGATTGAAGAGTGACCGCTTCCGACAACGAGCACACTTTTATTTTTGTACCTGTCTGCATGCACACCCAGGATATCCGGAATGCCGTAAAAAATTCTATCCCGGTATTCCACTTCGCCAACAGCATGGATGCCACCGGACCCGATTGGATTTGGCGAGCCCCAGGTGCCAGTCGCATCGATAACTGCCTTCGCTTCATACTGCTTTACTTCGCCATTCTGAAGAACCTGGATCACGAAGGGAAGTTTTTCCCTTCCTGCGGTCTTCATCTTGTCGAGATTCTTCCTTCCTATCGACACCACTTTAGCATTCAGGAGCGTATTGCTCTGGATGCAGGGTAATTCATAAAAGGGTTTGAAATATTGCTCGAACAGCTCACCACCCGTGGGCAAAGCATCGTCATCCGGACTCTGCCAAGGCCCCTTGGTTAACAGCTGTCTTGCGGCCTTGTCAATATTATACTTCCACGGCGAGAATACCCGGATATGCCTCCACGAAAGAACGTTTGATGCCACTGTTGGCCCGGCTTCAAAAAGCCTGAACGGTATCCCGCGAACTTCCAGGTGAGCTGCCGCCGCCAGTCCAACGGGGCCCGCGCCGAGGATGGCTACCGGGAGTGATTTTGTTGCTTCCATTATGTCTTTGTGTTTTCATCCATAAAGACGGGCAAATGGAAAAAAGATGTGGCTTTCGAAAAAAAAGGTCACTTTTTGCCCTGGAGGCACGATAGGCGTCACAATAGATGTATTTCGGGGGTTTCGTCGTGTGACCGACCAAACAAGTTGTTGAACATCAGGAATTTTACGTACGACACAATATGATATTTCTGTTGCTCATCGGTTGTTATCTGATCGCCGGAACCACTTTTTCGGTCATCTTCCTGCTAAAATTGATTGAACGGCTTGATGAGGATACCAGGGGGTCGGGTATTGCATTCAAGTTGATGATCGCTCCCGGGTGTGTATTGTTTTGGCCCATACTGTTACACAAAATCCGGATAGCACAACGAAAATGACGCCGCACCTGAGAATCAAACACCTGCACGCATGGCGCGTACTTGCATTGACGTTGCCCGTTATCCTAATGATATCAAGGCCGCATAAAAACGGTGATGCGATGACCAAGCCTGTGGGAGCAACGATGACATCATTTGAAATTCGTCTTGCCTCCGATATTGACAGCGTATACATCATGGCGGCGCGGCCTATGATACAAGGTTCATGCGCCCTGTATGCTGAGACGGAATCGCGCTCATATCTCCTCGGGCAGATATCCAAACCGGGCATCTACGGATATCCATTGAAAAAAGAAATCAGACGAGTGTACCTCTTCGACAATGTCAACGACGAATTGGTTCTCGAACAACTAATTAAATAAATACGGAATGGGACTTCAATATCAGGCTATTTCCTGGAACAGACAGAAGCGAATTTATGATTCGGTAATGATCGTCTTCATCGTATTGTACCTGACCACATTTATGACATTAACGGCAGTGTTCTATCCGGAGGCAACTGCAGAGACGATGATCATCCGCTCCACTTCAACACTGGCTTTGCTGATGCTTCACGTGATCCTTATTATCGGGCCTCTGGCGAGGATTCGTCCGGTATATCTTCCACTCCTGTACAATCGACGACACCTTGGCGTGAGCATGTTTCTCATTGCCTCCGTCCATGGCGTGTTCTCCATCGTTCAATTTCACTCACTCGGTAACGTGAATCCGATAGTATCATTATTCATATCCAATCTGAATTATGGCGCTTTACGTGATTTTCCCTTTGAAATACCTGGATTTCTGGCGTTGATGGTTTTTCTGGTCATGGCCGCGAGCAGTCATGATTTCTGGTTAAAAAATTTCGGACCGGCCTTCTGGAAGTCGATGCACATGATGGTGTACGTCGCTTACTTACTGATCGTGATCCATGTTGCACTGGGAATTCTTCAAAGTGAAACTTCCATTGTTTACACGATGATCATGCTCGCAGGCATCTTTCTCGTGTGCGGATTCCATTTAACCGCGGCGTATATCACCAGACGCCCCTCTTTGCAAGCTGACGAAAAGATCGACGGATTTGTGAAGGCCTGTAAAGTTGAAGACATCAGGGAAGACTGCGCCCGAATATTTACCGCAGACAGCAGTGAGATCGCAATATTCAAGTACAATGGGAAGATCTCGGCGATCTCCAATTTATGCAAGCATCAGAACGGTCCGCTGGGTGAGGGACGGATTATTGATGGTTGTGTTACTTGTCCCTGGCATGGATACCAGTATCTCCCTCACAATGGTCGCTCGCCAGAACCCTTCAAGGAGAAAGTCGCAACATTCCGGGTTAAGGTCGTCAATAACGAGGTATGGGTAAATCCGACACCGTATCCGGAAGGCACTGCATGTGAACCTGCCCTGATCTGATCAATCGCACCGCATGGAAAAAATCGATAACAAAGAACGAGCATTTTATATCGGATACCTCGGCACTGCCCCTGAGGCCGTGGCTACTGTGATCCGAAGAACAGTGATGATCATTGGCACGGTTGTAATGGCGTTGTGTGTGACCCTCGTCATCAAACAGAAAACTTTCTCATCCAACACATTCAACTATGGAGAGCTTACCACAGTGGAAGGTTACCTGTCGACATCTCCGGTACCTCATTTAAGATTGCCCATCGGCAAAGACTCAACCGGAGCTGAGCAATATCAGAAAATTCTTCTTGTCGGCTTTGGAAAACACGGTGCGCAGGACTGGATTACCAGATTGAAACAAATACACGGAGCGCTTCCGCCGGGAAAGGTTGCGGTCGCCGGCAATCTGATCTATGGCGAAGGAAAAACGTGGATGCAGGTAGACGACATCCAATGCGTAAAAGTCATTGATACGGTGCCTGCCGCGCCGGAACCCGGCTTGATTGTGCTTCGAAACATCGACGTTTCCGGCGAGATCGTCGACCCGAAATGCTATTTTGGTGTAATGAAACCTGGAGAAAGTAAAGTACATCGGTCATGTGCGGCAAGGTGTATCGCCGGCGGCATTCCCCCAGTGTTTCATGGTGATGACGGTGAGTTTTATCTTTTGACAATGGATGAGCAGCCCGCCGTCATGTTTGAAAGTATTGCGCCGGTGATAGGGCAAAAGATCTCGCTGACCGCGGAAGAGAACCGATCGGATGACTGGAAAGTTCTCAAAGTAAACCGCGCCAACCTATCGCGTGTGACAGCTCGACTGAAAATCCGGCAGATGCTGGACGAGTTTCAAGAAGACATGACATTGTGCTCACCGCAGGTCACGCTGACGAACCGATAAGGAACCGCTTATGACGCTGCTCTCTGATGGCGAAGCGTTGCCGGAGCAACACCAAATTCGGATGGCACCATAACGGTTGTCGAATTCTGGATCGCAATTTTAATAATCGCCATGTGATGGATCATGTGTTCCAGATTATAAATGAGCTCCCGGTAATAGGTCGTCGTCACCACGGTTTCTCCATCCGAAAGAGAAGAATACTTACCCGCGAGCTGAAGGTGTTTATCCTCCGCTGACAGATTGTGTTCGATAAAAGAAAGTCGACTCAAGGCTTCTTCACGATCACGCTCGATGGAAAGGCTTCTTCTCCTTTTATCATAGTTAATTGAGCCCGCATCGTATCCCTCCATCACGGCTTCGAAAAATTCTATGATGTGACGGGTATGCTGCCCGATCGACGAACTATTGAGGATCTCCAAAGGCATGCTGTATTGTTCAGACGAAAGAACTGATAACACTGTACGAAGTTGACAAAGCGTTTCCTTCAACGCCTGATTGATCGTTAAATCCATTTTTATCGTGATAGTAACATTTTAACAGCTTTCTGGACTTCTTTCTTTTCAAGAAGCAACAGGGTGACACAACTCGCGAATGCCAACACGGCATAGATAAACAGTTGACCCCCGTCATTCTGTACTTCGATGCCCAGTTTCGTAAGGTGAGAAAATATAGCGCCTGCCATCGTTCCCGCCCCAATCAATGCACCTACCCAAACCGTGCGTGGGACCAGCAGCAATACCGACGCCACCAACTCCACCACACCCGTTCCTATTCTGCCCCAGGGCTCGATCCCCAGCGTTGAAAAAATGTATACAGACTCCGCGGCGCCGGAAAACTTGAAGAACAGACTCTGCATCATGATTACCGCCGCAAGCAGACGCAACATCAGCGCTAGTGTTCGTTTTGAGAATATGGCCATCTTTGGTTTAGGTTAGTGGTAATGTAATTCGCTTATGGTTTAGCTTATCCTTTTTTAAGACGTTTCAATGATCCTCTTGCTTTTCCTCCTCCGTCAGCCGTCTCTCCCTTGCGGCTTCGTCCGCTACACCCGTGTGGAGCCTCTTAAGTGTCCTCCGGTACGGCAATCAAAAAGCCTATAGAAAAAATTCCTGACCGATGACATCATGTTATCCGCTTTAGGGATGAATGAACTTCTTCCAATTTTTATCCGCCTTAACTTTCAAATTCCGCTCATCTTCGTTCCATGAGTCCATGGTGTTGTTAAAAAATCTGTTATAGAAAAGATAAAGTTTTCCATCGACAATTTTAAAGGTCTCGGGATCTATTTCTACCTTTTCTCCTTTCGCTCCCATGGCATACGCACACCAGCCACCATACTGAGGTTCGTAGCTGGATGGAGAGTTCACAAAAAGTGTCTTGTGAGCTTCGGTTGCAAAACGATATTTAACGCCATCGTGCACAACAGCAATCGACGACTTACCTTTGATAGCCTTCCCCTTTTGAAAATATGAAACGGGATCATACCCGTTCAGGGCAAGCCCCTCAGAGTCAAGATTGAATTCCTTTACTCTCCTGTCCGTCTGGGCATTCAACGCATTGGACAGTGACATGATGAGCGCAACAAGTACAATCAGACGTTTCATACAAATTTTGGTCAGTTTTATTATGGGCGACAAGGTCTCCAGGGCCTTTCGATAAGAAATACTTAATCTACTTGCAAAAATACTTTAGCGGATTTTAAAACTATGTCGTTCTACTGACAATCCGCATCGATTTTAGGCTGCACATTTCGAAGAAAAAATGTCGCCCAGGATCATACTCAGTTTTCTTGTTTCTTTTTGGTTTTTAGCCGCCATTGGCCAGGATCTGCCGCAACGCACAGAAAAACTGATCGATTTTACTGGTGGTGCCGGTTCCTACAGGGGCTCGTTCTCGTTGTCATATTTTCATACGGTAAAGATAGGAAAAGCGAAGCGTTTTGGCTTGGGGACGGGACTAAGAGCCACCAGTTTTATCGGAGCGAATCTTTATTATATCACAGCCCCGGCAGAACTCACTTCCGGAAGTACCAGTCCCCTGATATTATTCAAGGAAAACATTGCGGCTAACATCGACTCGCTGCTGATCAAGTCACCCCAGGTCAACAGCCTGAACTTGCTGATCAATCTGCAGTACGAGCTGAGCGAACGAATAACCGCCGGATTCAATATCGACCTTGTGGGCATTTCATTTGGCAGGAAAACACGTGGAAACTACATCAACGGATACAGCGGTAAAAACACACAGGCAGAGCCGACGCCATTCAATCTGCTTTTGATCAGTGACAACGATCGGGGTTCACTCAATTCGGAATTTTACGGCAGATACCGGATCAACAAAATATGGAACGTAAAGATGGGTATTCAGTTCCTGTTTACAGAATATACCACGGTCACGAAAGTACAGGAAGATCCGAAACCCAACGATCGCTTCAGGAATAAAGCATTACTGTTCGCGGCAGGAGTTACCTATAAAATCAAATAAAATGTTGACCA
>CBHTUB010000301.1:0-7483 GCA_966095595.1 uncultured Chryseosolibacter sp.
CTGATTACAGAATGTCAAAAGAAGGCTCGAACTTAGTTATCCTGGCAAACACACGCTGACAACGCGGGAGTCGGCGGAGCGTTACCACATCACATTAAAGATCAACATGTCGTGACCCTGAAATGCCTTGTCGTTGAAGATGAACCCCTCGCACGTAATCTCATTGTGGAATACGTGAAGAAAGTGTCATATCTGGAGCTCATCGACGCCTGCTCCAGCCCATTGTCCGCGCTTGAAGTGTTAAGGAACCGTCAGATCGATCTGATGTTCCTCGACATCCAGATGCCGGAGATAACGGGCATCACCTTGCTCAAGACGCTGCAGCGGAAGCCGATGGTGATATTGACCACTGCCTATTCGGAATATGCGCTCGAGAGCTACGAGCTTGATGTAGTAGATTACCTGCTCAAGCCCATCACGTTCGAACGTTTCCTGAAAGCTGTAGACCGCGCGGGTCAACGGGCGTCCAACGCAGCCGCTGCCCCCGTACCAGCAGAGACGGCTCAGCCCGACTTCGTCTTTGTGAAAGATGGTACCCGGATGGTAAAAGTGAAGTGGGACGAGATACTCTACATCGAAGGGTTAAAGGACTACGTGACTATTCACACAAAAACCCAGAAAGTGATCACGCTACAACGGCTCAAGAACCTCGAGGTTCAGCTCCCGGCCGACAAATTCTTTCGCGTCCACCACTCTTATATTATAGCCTTACGGGCGATCGACGCCGTACACAAAAGTGACGTCCAGATCGGAAATGCCTTAATTCCGATCAGCGATAGCTATAAAAAGGCTTTCCGGGAGCTTATCGAGAAAAATCAGATGCAATAGGGCATTATTTGAAAAAACTTTTTTTGCAGAAATAGAAATCTCTTTTACATTTGCAGTCCCAAAACGACGACAACAGCGCCAAAATCGTTGTTTTTAGTCCTAAAGGGAGCTTAGCTCAGCTGGTTCAGAGCATCTGCCTTACAAGCAGAGGGTCGGGGGTTCGAATCCCTCAGCTCCCACTTCAAAGAAAGGTCATCACCACATTCGGAGATGACCTTTTTTATTTCACACTACGTGAAATGGGGATTCGAACGAAGGGCCGGCGGGGTTCGAACGCGAAGCTGATTTAGCATTGGCCTGCGCGAAGGAAAATCAGCGTAGCATCACGAGGGCAAGTGCGCATGGATTTGTGCGGACGAGTAATCCCTCAGCTCCCACTTCAAAGAAAGGTCATCACCACATTCGGAGATGACCTTTTTTATTTCACACTACGTGAAATGGGGATTCGAACGAAGGGCCGGCGGGGTTCGAACGCGAAGCTGATTTAGCATTGGCCTGCGCGAAGGAAAATCAGCGTAGCATCACGAGGGCAAGTGCGCATGGATTGCGCGGACGAGTAATCCCTCAGCTCCGACATTATTTCAAATTTCAGGAACGCGGATCCAGGTTCCTGATCACACCAAGACAGAGCTCCTGCCATTCCCTGCGAAACCTCTGCGTCACTGCGCCTCTGCGGTGAAAAGATCGACACGGCCCCTTACATCGTAGCCCTAATCCCTCACAAACAACCACTTCACCCCCTTATACAACGTCACCACAACATGCCCCAAAATACCCAGCTTCTTTTTTTGCGTGATGTTCATTGATATCGTTGCGTATTCATTCAAATGCTCGAGCTTGCCCATGCTACCCTTGAGCAGATCGATCTCTCCATTCAGCCTTTCCAACTCCTTCTCCACTTTCAACGCAGCTTCCACGTTCTCGGCCTTACTCAACAACTCCAGATAACGCTGACGAGCCTTGTTGGCGTTGTCGAGCCTGATCTCATAGTCGCGATACTCTTCCGTGACATCACGACCCGAAACTGACTTCGATTTGACCTTCACAAGGGTAGCGAGGTCTTTCAGGGCAGCATCCAGCTGTTGAGCTTTGACGCGTATGACAGAATAATCGTTTCCGATGGTGACGGCATAGCCTTCGTACTTCGCGGCCAGCCTTGTAAGCTGCGCGTTGAGGGTATCGGCATTCCTGGTGGACACATGCAGCGTCGCATTCTGGATGATCATCTTTCCGCCCTCGCGACCCCCATAAGAAGTCGATACACCCTGATATCCGGGAGCTCCGCAAGCGAACAACGCGAAAGAAACGATTGACAAAAGAAAAAGTGTTTTCATAACGTGGAGAATCTTGTATTGTTAAACATTTTGTTTTCAACTGTTTATAGCGATCGGAGACCGCTACCGAGATATGGGTATTTACAGCGCGTGGTGTAGAAAGCTGTTATCCACTCCGTTATATTGCAAATACCTTTAATCTATAGCCCCATGAAACCATACGTACTGTTCACCCTCCTGTTTCTTTTCTGCACCTCCCTCCGTGCACAGACAGTCGATGAGGTCAGACTCACGTTCGATCCAGCAAAAATCGTGGCAAAACAATTGACCGCCGCAGCATCCGCCGATGGAACCTATCTCGCTTTTGGTTACAATAATGGAAAGGTGAGCATCTTCGACATCGCCAGTCAGAAATTCAAGGCCTCCGTCACCACAACCTTCAAAGAGTTCCACGACCTCAGGATAACAAACGACGGGAAGATCATTGCCAGTGTCGGAACAGACGTAAAAGTTTATGATTGGAAAACCGGGCAGGAACTTAAAACATTCAAGCTTCCTGGCAAGTGGGCACGTGGTGACTACAATGCAAAGTACAATATTTATGTCGTCGGCCAAATGGGAGGAAAGTTTTCGTCATTCGACATTAATACGCTTTCGGAAATTTATACAAACGACTTCGGCGGCATGATGATCAATGCGATCGCCTTGGATCCGGAAGCGAAATACGCTGTCGGATCCTTTTATGCCATGGCGAAAAAATTTCCATTGAAAGTATTCGATATCCGAACCGGAGAGATCAGGAAGGAATTCGACAAACAGATCTATCATGCGGTTTCTTTCGATAGCAAGGGCAACCTCCTGGCTTACGGTTGGGGCACGGGAACATTCTTCTTTCACATCTATGACAAGGATTTCAACGAGGTCAAAAAATTCGAAACACCGATGCAGACCTATGGATATGTAGACGGTGCGTTCGCAGGTTCAAAGGCCATCTTCACCACAGCCAGCCTTACACTTGATGCCTATGATGTCGGCGAGCAAAAGCTCGTATATACTTCAATGGCAGACCGGTCGTTAGTGAAGATCATCGGCAACTATGCCTATCCGAAGGTCATCAGGCTGAACGACACCAAGTTCATGTTCACCTATGGCAATGATAACATCTCCCGCATTTATGACGTGAGCACAAATAATGTCGTCGCCTATTTCTATAATAATGGAGGAAGTGAATTTTGCGTCGTAGCCAAAGACGGCCGCACCGACGGGGACATGAATGCGTTGAACTCCGTTTTCTGGACATCGCGGAAATCGAAGACGAGAACTTCACTGGAACGGACTTTCGAGCGCGGCTTCACGCCAAAGCTGTTCAGCATCATTGTCGCCGAAAACGATGTCCAGCAACGCGACTTCGACGTCGAAGCTCTCACGACGGATATCCCCGCCCTGCAGATAGCATCGATCAACGGCTCAGCCCTGAAGAATGGTACGGCTTCATCAACTCAAAAGACCACGAAGATCGACCTCTCACTTACGGGAAAGATGGACAACATCGCCGAGATCAGGCTGTATCAAAACGGAAAGGTGGTAAAATCACAGCAATCGTCTGCTGCAACGGCTTATTCGTTCGATATCACGCTCAACAATGCTTTTGGTGAAGACAATTATATCGCCGCGGTTGCCGTGACAAAGGCAGGAGTCGAGACCGAACGTGCGAAAGCCGTTATCCAATATAAAGGTGCTTCGGATGCACAACCAAAGATCTATCTCGTAACCATCGGCATCAACGATTATAAAAACACCAGGTACAACCTGAACTATGCGACGGCCGATGCCGACGGGATCCAGCAAAGCATTCAGAAATCCAGCGCCGGACTCTTTTCCGAGGTAGTTCAATATTCCATCCGGAACGACAAAGCGGTCAAGGAAAATGTTTACAAAGCGCTGGGAGAAATCAAAGGCAAGGCGCTCGAACAGGATTTGTTGGTAGTCTATTACGCGGGACATGGAATTGTATCCGATAATGCAGGCGCATCCGACTTTTTCCTCGTGATGCATGATGTCACCCAATTGTATGGAAAGCCTGAGCTCCTTCAGCAAAAGGCGATCTCTGCCACCGAGATCAAAAAACTGACCCAGGAGATCAACGCTCAAAAGCAATTATTCCTGTTGGACGCATGCCAGTCCGGCGCAGCCCTCGAATCGGCAGCAGCAAAAAGGGGGGTGGAAGAAGAACGTGCCATCGCCCAGCTCGCCAGAAGTACAGGCACGTTCTGGATCACGGCCTCCGGTTCGACGCAGTACGCGACGGAGATCGAAAAGCTTGGCCACGGGATCTTCACCTACACCATTCTCGAAGGCCTCAGGGGCCAGGCCGATGGGAACAAGGATGGTAAACTGAGCGTCAGGGAATTATCGGTTTTTATCGAAGACCAGGTACCGCTGCTGACCGAACAGTACAAAGGATCGGCTCAATACCCTTCATCCTACTCTTTCGGAAACGATTTCCCTCTCGCACTTTATAAGTAAAGGACGCCCAAAGACATCATATCCCGTCTCCATTGCAGCGACTGGAGCGGGATTTGCTTTTCCAGGATTAAAATAAATCTACAATTAACCTGTTATTCCAAAGACTGGTATTTTTGTACAATTTTTAGTCTTGAAACTTCTTAAAAAGGTCCTGCTTTACTTTTCCCTGACTATTGCTGTCCTGGTGATTGCAGTCACGGCCTCCGTTTTTCTTTTCAAAGACAAGATCATCCACCAGTTCATACAGGAAGCAAACAAGCATCTCAGCACGCCTGTCAAGGTTGGCAAGATCGAGGTATCCATGCTCGAAAAATTTCCCAACCTTTCGATTGTATTACATGAAGTATATGTCGAGGACAGCCACGACGGAATGTACCCGCTGCTGACCGCCAGCAAGATCTCGTTTCAAATGGACCCCATCGCGGTTTGGAACGGTGACTATACCGTTCAGGGACTCGTCATCGAAGACTCCGAGACAAACCTCAAGATCGATAAACAAGGAAAGAACAACTACCGGGTGATCAGGGAGACGGATAGTACCTCGACCTCGGGTGGCGTAAAGTTCGAGCTCAGGGATGTCAAGCTGACCAATACTCGCGTTCGGTACCTGGATCTGAAATCCCTGCAGGACCTTTCGTTCTCCAGCGAAGAACTGCTGGCATCAATTGAATCGGATGAAGGTGTGTATCAGATCATCGCCGACGGACAAGTCACCTCCGAAAAGATCTCTATCGACGGTGTTGAATACTTAAAGAACAAGTCGTTCGAAATAACCTCCGGGCTGGTATACGATGAGGTCCAGAAAAGCCTGCTCATCAATCCGTCAACGCTCGAGCTTGGAAAGGCAGAGTTTGTCGTGAACGGAAATTATCAGTGGAAAGAAAGGAATCTCATAGACCTTATTACGGAAGGCAACAACACCGACATCCAAACCATTCTGTCCCTGTTACCCTCATCCGTTTCGGCGCAGGTTGAAAAGTATCAGAGCGATGGTGACGTATATTTCAGGTCCAAGCTAAAAGGCGAGATCAGCAAACGCAAGCAGCCGCTCTTCTCAATAGAGTTCGGATTCAGGAACGCCACCATTTATCATCCCGATTACAAATCGAAAATTGAACAGGCTAGTCTTACGGGATCTTTTGCTACCTCTGATATTCGCGATCCACGTCAGGCATCGCTGATACTAAAGGATATCAAAGGCACCCTGAACAACGAATCGTTTGAAGCGAACTTCCTGCTCTACAACTTTGTCGACCCCGAGGTGATCTGTAATTTCAAAGGTAAGGTCGATGCTAATTCCGTCTTGAACTTCTATCCGGTTGAAGCGTTGAAAAATGTGACCGGATCACTGGTAGCGGATATTTCGCTCGAGGGAAAGATCCAGTTGCTGAAGCACAAGGCTACCGCCCAGCGCGTCTCAACGATGGGTACCATAGAGATGGCGGACATCAACCTTGAGTACGGCGAGAAAAATATTCCGCTTCAACAGCTCAGGGGAAGTCTGCAGTTCAACAACAATGATCTGGCCCTCAGCAACGTCCAGGGGCAGCTGGGAAACTCTGATTTCGTCCTGAATGGCTTCTTCCGGAATATCATCACATTTATTCTTTTTGAGGACCAGCCGATCGGTATTGAAACTGACCTGAAGTCAAATCATATCGACCTCGAGCAATTGTTCGATCTCGGATTCAGCAGCGACAGCACCGAAAGTGAATACACATTTTCCATTTCCAGAAACCTTTACCTGAATTTCAACTGCGATATTGTCTCCCTCCATTACAAAAAATTCAACGCCAGAAAACTGAAAGGCGATCTGCTTGTGAAGAACGAAGTCGCCGTATCCCGCAATCTATCATTCTCGGCAATGGGTGGCGATTTCGCGTTGTCCGGGATCGTGGACGCCAAAAACAACAAGGCGATCGACGTGATGACCACTGCAAAGCTCGACGGTGTGAACGCTGACAGCGCCTTCTACGTGTTCGACAACTTCCGCCAGGATTTCATCGAAGACCGGCATCTCAAAGGCAAAACATCGGCTGACATCAACCTCGAGATGACCCTGGATCAACATCTGAAGTTGTTCCCTGAAACATTGATTGGCGACATCAGCTTTCTGATCAAAAATGGCGAGCTGAACAACTTCGAGCCGATGAAAAGCCTCAGCAAATATGTTGACGATGAAACTTTAAATCGACTGAGGTTCTCCGACCTGAAAAACGACATCCACATTGAAAACAAAACGGTGTACATCCCGCAGATGGACATCCATTCAAACGCAACATCTCTCAAGATCAGCGGTACACATACCTTCGATCAAAACATCGACTACAGGATCGTGACACCTTTGCGCCGCAAGAAAATCGTGGATGTCAATGCACAGGGAGCTTTCGAAGAATCGATGGATGGCCAGACCAAGCTCTTCCTCAAGATCACCGGCACTGCTGACGATTACAAGGTAGCTTACGATACCGAGGCCGTCCGCAAAAAGATCGGCAGCGACATCAAACGCGAGGTCCAGGAGCTACGCGATGCCTTCCGATCGAAGGGAAAGCAAAAACAAAAAGAAGTCGAACTGCAGGAGGATGACTACTTTGATTGGGACCAGTAGATCCAGATTTCAGGTTTCAGATTATTAGTATCCCGTAAAAAGTTTAAGCATTACCGATTTTTGCAGGGCCACGATTTATGCTTGATGAATAACCCCGCCTCGCCGGACGGGCAGGGATTTTTGATTTTAGAAGTGAAATGCATTTCAGACGTTCGGTCATACGGGCAAAGTATGTTTGTTACGGGCGCGCCGGCATAACTTAAATGCGGGGGTGCGGCTGGCTGCGCGTAGAAGCATATTTAAGTTT
>CBHTUB010000302.1:0-7460 GCA_966095595.1 uncultured Chryseosolibacter sp.
CGCCTACCAGATCGAGGAAATGTTCACGGCTGATCCACTTTCTTTTGTCAACTACCTCGCGTTCCATCATCGCGATGTGAACTACCGGCCCGCCGAATGCCGTACATCCGAGTTTAAAAAAAACGTTTGCAATTTCAATTAAAGGACGAGATCGCATGAAGAGACAAAACTAACAAACAACTTGGTTATGATCGCTGCAGGTTGTTACTTATAGTGATAAATCATTACGCGCCATGAACAGGAAATTATTGCAGGATCAGGTTGCCATCATCACCGGCGCGAGCTCAGGCATCGGAGCAGGTGTCGCAAAAGCTATGGCGGCAGAAGGAGCGAAAGTGGTCATCAATTATTCGAGCAGTCCTGACAAGGCGGAAAAAGTTCTCGCGGAGATCCGGGCGGAAGGTGGCGATGGTTTCCCTTTCAAGGCCGACGTCAGCAATGAAAAAGAAGTAACGGATATGTTTGCAGAGACATGCAGACGTTACGGCACGGTTGATATTCTCGTAAACAATGCTGGCCTTCAGAAGGACGCCAGGTTCCACGAGATGACGCTCGACGAATGGAACAAGGTGCTTGCCATCAACCTGACGGGTCAGTTTCTCTGTGCCCGGGAGGCGATCAGGGAATTCTTGCGTCGCGGTGTCGATAATTCGAAATCGAGGTCGGCAGGCAAGATCATTTGCATGAGCTCGGTTCATGAAGTCATTCCATGGGCAGGACACGCCAACTATTCGGCCTCAAAGGGAGGCGTGATGATGCTGATGAAGTCCATCGCTCAGGAATATGCTCCACAGAAAATTCGGGTTAACAGTATTGGGCCTGGCGCGATCCGCACACCCATCAATCACGCGGCATGGCAGACACCAACCGCATACAACGCATTACTGGAGCTGATCCCTGCCAAGCGTATCGGAGAAACGGAAGACATCGGGCGTGCTGCGGTGTGGCTGGCGTCGGATGAATCTGAATATGTCAATGGCATCACATTGTTTGTCGACGGTGGAATGCTGTTGTACCCCGGCTTCGAAGACAATGGTTAACATGACCAAACCCCACGATGACTGAAGAAAGAAAACGATTGATCGAAGATCGCGATGGAAAAAAACACTGGCGTAAGTTTGGTCCGTACCTGACGGAGCGTCAGTGGGGAACGGTGCGCGAGGATTATAGCACGAATGGAAATGCATGGGACTATGTTTCCCACGATGCTGCAAGAAGCAAGGCCTATCGCTGGGGAGAAGAGGGGATCGGGGGGATCAGCGACGACAGGCAAATACTTTGTTTTGCATTCAGCTTCTGGAACAAAAAGGACCCAATACTTAAGGAAAGATTTTTCGGACTGGGCGGTAACGAGGGCAATCACGGCGAAGACTGCAAGGAATACTACTATTATCTCGACAGCACGCCGACGCATTCCTATATGAAAATGCTGTACAAGTATCCTCATGCAGCCTATCCGTACAGCAAGCTTGTGGAGGAAAATCGCCGCAGGGGAAAACAGGATCCCGAGTATGAGCTCGCAGATACCGGCGTTTTCGATAGTGACGAGTACTTCGATATTTTTATGGAGTATGCAAAAGCCGACACAGACGATCTGCTGATCCGGTTGACAATTCATAACAGGAGCAATCGCAAGGCGTCACTCAATGTATTACCCACCGTCTGGTTCAGGAACACCTGGAGCTGGAATGGTTTTGAGAAGAAACCCGAGATCTTTTCTGACGGAGAAGGTATCGTGACGATGCATCACGACCGCCTCGGTACATACTACCTCTATGCCGATGAGAAGGCTCCGTCATTGTTTTGTGAGAATGAAACCAATACCCTCAGGCTATACAACCATCAGGGCAATGGAACGTTCAAGGACGGCATCAATGATTTTATTGTAAACAGGAAAAAAGATGCAGTCAATAAACACCATAGAGGCACAAAGGCATGCTTTAATTATGATGTTGAAGTTCCCGCGCATAAAGGCAAAGTGATCAACCTGCGCTTAAGCTCAAGATTTCATGCAGCGCCGTTCGATAAATTCTCCGGCGAATTCAGCCAGCGCCAAAAAGATGCAGATGAATTCTATGGCGCGCTTCAGGCGAATTTGAAGGATGTGGATAAGGCCAACGTACAACGCCAGGCTTTTGCCGGAATGTTGTGGAGCAAGCAATTTTATTATTTCGAAGTGTCGTCATGGCTGAAAGGCGATCCGGGCCAGCCACCTCCCCCTCCCGAGAGGAAACAAGGCCGGAACAACGATTGGATGCATCTCGTAAATGCCGACATCATCTCGATGCCTGATAAATGGGAGTATCCCTGGTATGCAGCCTGGGACCTGGCATTTCACACCATTCCGCTGGCCATGATCGATCCGGAGTTTGCCAAACAGCAACTCATACTTTTTACAAAGGAATGGTACATGCATCCGAACGGACAACTCCCTGCCTATGAATGGTCGTTCAGCGACGTCAATCCTCCCGTTCACGCGTGGGCTACATGGCGGATCTATAAGATAGACCGGAAACTTCAGGGCGATGTAGGCGATCGCGCGTTTCTGGAAGAGGTATTTCACAAGCTCCTGCTGAACTTTACGTGGTGGGTGAACAAAAAAGATTATAACGGAAATAACATCTTTCAGGGTGGTTTCCTGGGTATGGACAACATCGGCGTGTTCGACCGGAGCGCGCACCTTCCTACCGGAGGATTCATCGAACAATCCGACGGCACAAGCTGGATGGCGATGTTCACGCTGAATATGTTACGCATCTCCCTCGAGTTGTCGAAAGAGAATCCTACATATCAGAATCTCGCTACCAAATTTTTCGAACATTTTCTCTACATCGCCGGCGCGATGGCCAACGTGGGAAATCAGGGCATCAACCTCTGGGACGACGAGGATGAATTTTTTTACGATGTGCTTCATACACCCGATGATCAGCGCCTGAAAATGAAGGTCCGGTCGATGGTCGGTCTTATTCCACTCTTCGCTGTCGAGGTGCTGGATGAAGAGTTGTTTCAATCCAATCCGGAGTTTACAAAAAGGCTGCAGTGGTTTCTGGAGCACCGCCCTGATCTGGCCAACCTGATCTCGCGTTGGGGTGAAAAAGGGAAGAATGAACGTCACCTGTTATCGTTGCTTCGGGGTCACCGGATGAAATGTTTGTTGAAGCGAATGCTGGACGAATCGGAGTTCCTGTCGAAGTATGGCGTGCGGGCATTGTCGAAAGCTCACGAGAAACCCTATGTTTTCCATGCGAACAACGCCGAGTTTACGGTAAAGTACACTCCGGGAGAGAGTGATCTTTTTATGTTCGGCGGAAACTCGAACTGGCGGGGTCCGATCTGGTTTCCGGTAAATTATCTGCTGATAGAATCCCTTCAGAGGTTCCATCATTACTATGGTGACGATTTCAAGGTAGAGCACCCTACGGGATCAGGCAGAATGCTTACCATCCGGCAAATTGCCGATGACCTTGCTGAACGTCTCGTCAGTATTTTCACCGTTGACAAGAATGGGAACCGCGCAGTTTATACTGACCAGCCCATTCACAACCGGGAGCATTTCCGCGACTACGTTTTGTTCTATGAATATTTTCACGGAGACGCCGGCAAGGGCCTTGGCGCATCTCATCAAACAGGGTGGACCGGCCTTGTCGCGAAGCTTATCCAGCCGAGACAGAAAAAATCTTAGTTGTAGTTTCAGCGCTCAGGCGTAAAGCCATTGCACCTGTCTGCGTTTTTCAGATCATGTCTTTAGTTTTGCGCGTCACTTGTCACCAGATCGTAAGCCATTCCCCGGTGGTACACTCGGGGTCACCTTAAAAAAAGAAATTTATGAACTAGGGGTTTTATCAGGTTAAGCTGTCATAGCACAAATCAAAAACGGGTAAGCCTTTATGAAATCACGATTTGTGTTATTGGCTGCAACACTGTGTGTGTTGAGCATGTCCTTTTCTGCAGCACAGCAGATCACGCAGACTGTTCGGGGAACCATTGTTGATCAGGATAGCCAGATGCCATTGATTGGTGCGTCAATAATGATTGCCGGCTCAAATCCGCCTATTGGCGCAGTTACCGGTGTCGATGGAGATTTCCGCATCACAGGGGTGCCCATTGGCCGTGTAACGCTTAAGGTAACGTTTACAGGGTATGAAGAAAGAATTATTCCCAACATCCTGATCACATCGGCAAAAGAAGAAATCCTTACTGTATCACTAGCTGAATCCATTCAAACCCTTGAGGCCATTGAGGTCTCGGGCGACCAGCCGAAAGGTGAAGCACTCAACGAAATGGCCTTGGTAAGCAGTCATACATTTTCAGTGGAGGAAACCTCACGCTTTGCAGGTTCGTTCGATGATCCTGCGCGTATGGTGGCCGGTTTTGCGGGAGTGGTTGGGAATGTGGCAGGCTCCAATGATATTATGGTGCGCGGTAATTCCCCCAAGGGAATTTTGTGGAGGCTGGAGGGTGTAGCGATTCCAAATCCGAATCACTTCGCTGGTGAAGGATCAACCGGTGGGCCCATCAACGCACTCAGCAGTAAGATGCTCAGCAATTCCGATTTCTTCACGGGAGCATTTTCTCCTGAGTATGGTGACGCTACCTCCGGTGTCTTTGACATGAAGCTGAAACGTGGGAACAACGAACAACGCGAATACACGGCCGCCGTAAGCACACTCGGTATTGACGTAACCGCGGAAGGACCATTTGCTTCCGGTTCCCGCGGTTCGTACATAGCAAATTACAGATATTCGGCGCTTGATCTTCTCGACAAGGCAGGCGTTGTCGATTTCGGTGGCGTGCCGCGTTACCAGGATCTCTCATTCAAACTTTCGTTTCCGGTAAGTGATAAGCATAGCTTCGCGCTTTTTGGTCTGGGGGGAATGAGTGGCATCGATACAGAGGAAAAGGATGAGAACGATGAAGATCTGATCACGGGAAAATTCAACGGCAGAAATAAAATGGGTGTTATCGGCCTTACACACATCTGGCAGATGAATGACGATATGTACTTAAGAAGCGCAGTAGCAGCGACGGGTACAGATAACTATTTTCAATATGCGATACCGGATGACGCCAGTGCATTTTATGCAATTGAAAAAGGAACAATAGCAAAGTCGTCATTGCTTGCCACCTCAACGTTCAACTACAAGGTGAACGCCCGACATAAAATTGAGTCAGGAATTATTTTGACGCGAATGAATTTCAATATGAATGTCGATGAGTGGGATTTCGATAGGGATATTTTGCAGAACAAACTTTCCGACGATGGCAGCTCTTCAACTTTGCAATTGTTTGGAAGCTGGAAATATCGGATGTCCGATGCATTGACCATGGTGAGTGGACTGCACTATTTGCAGCTTGCTTTGAATAACAATTTTTCACTTGAACCGCGTTGGGCATTGCAATGGAAGAAGAGCGAGACAGAAATGTTGAACGTGGGTATCGGCTTGCACAGCAAGCTGGAAGGTGTCTCTACCTATCTGGCAAAAAATTATGCCGACGACGGCACTTACAAGCAACCCAACAGAAACCTGGAGATAACCAAATCGGCGCATTTTGTTCTGGGATATGATCGCAGACTCGGGCAGCACACACACTTTAAAATAGAAAGTTACTACCAGCACCTCTACGACGTTCCTGTTGAAGATTCGTACGAGACATCGTTTTCGTTGTTAAACCGGATGGAGGGTTATTCGGCCCGACAGCTCGTGAATGCTGGTACAGGAAAAAATTATGGGGTCGAGCTTACTGCAGAGCGTTATTTGCATAATGGCCTCTATTACCTAAGTACGATTTCGTTGTTCCGCTCATTGTATAAGGCCAAAGATGGTATCGAAAGAAAGTCTGCGTTTGATAACAATTATGTCGCAAACCTGATCGGTGGAAAAGAATTTAAAGTTGGAAGACCTGACAAGAACAAAATTTTCTTTGTGAACACCAAGATCGCTTTGATTGGAGGGAACCGTTATTCACCCATAGATCTGGAGGCCTCCATCGCTAAGGGCACTGAGGTGACGGATGAGCTTAGTCCGTTCTCGAAAAAAGGCGATGATATTTTTCGCACGGACCTCTCGATCGGCCTGCGACGAAACCGCACGAATACGACCACTGAGCTAAAGTTCGATGTTCAGAATATTCTCAACAACCAGACTGTCGTTGACGAAGCATACATCCATGCATCGCAGTCGATCTTTAAGACGCGCCAGTTGGGAATGTTACCAACGCTTAGCTATAAAGTGAGTTTTTAAATGTAGACGTGGTGAGCGTTAGCTGAGAATTGTCCGTCAAAAGCATAACACATGAGGGCTCCATCGATACGCCGGGGCGGTTACAAACAAGCCCTGGCTTTGCAAACTTGAAAATTTGGAGCCTTGAACACTGAACCTTGAAACCTGAAAACTCTGAGAAGACTACTTCAACCTCTCCAACACACCCTTCCTCTTCACAATGTTCTTATAGTCCCATTGGATTTCGCGTGATTTTTCCAGCCATCGTTCAAGATCTCCGAGCTCGATCTGATCTGCAGAAGTGTATCGTGCTCCTGCGGTCTTGAAACCACCTTCCGGTTGCAATCCCGGCTCGTCGAACGAACGGCCACTCCAGAACATTAATCGAATGCAATCCTTCAGTTTGCTATAGCCGACGATAGGATTTCCTTCGAGGAACCAAACCGGATGACGATGCCATATTTTATTCTCAGCTTCCGTGAGGCAACGATCGATCTCGCGCGCCAGTGTATCACAGATCAGCTTGTCACTTTTGGATTGTGCGTTGTTGTAGGCTTTGATGTCGGGATTCATTTTGAGAGGTCGGTTAACGAAACTTACTCCGGCTAAAACGGAAGTTCACCTTCCGGAATATACGATAATTTACCGTCAACGATACGTGCTGCAGCAGTGAACGGGTGTTCAGTTGCCTTTCCGACGTCCATGATGTGCTGAACGACCCAACCCTTAGCTTTCAGAAGATCGGAGATCAAAGATCTGTGACAGCGCCACCACACGGCCTCGGAACACATGTATGCAGTGTTAGCGATCATCGCCAATGCTTCTAGCTTGCCGATGCCTTTGCTAAACTCCGGAGTTTCCATATAGTCTGCGTAGCCCCGGAACGCCGGATGACGCCATAAGGTGTTTCTCGAATCAGTTCGTGGCTTCCTTCTTCCTCCCAGGGATTCAAGATGCTCGTATTTGATCGATACGTTTGATAAAGCGCTATCGAGTGCCTCCTTATTGAAATGCGGATATTTCCGCGATCCCGGAAAATGCCTGACATCGACAAGCTGCCCGATCGAAAATGATTGAAGCATCTTGATAAACTCATCGATCGTCCGCGTTGAATGTCCTATTGTCCAAATCGTTCCCGTTTCTGTCATAGAGATCGCTTGCTGCCTTGTGCTCAGTTAAAGTAATCGAGATCACCAAATTCACCCCTGCACTTTCTGAAAAAACGAATGGGTAGTCCTC
>CBHTUB010000303.1:0-7448 GCA_966095595.1 uncultured Chryseosolibacter sp.
TTCCGTTTCCTTTACCCGAATACGCTCGAGCATCATAACATTGTTGTTTATTTGCTTCACCCTAAATTCCACGACAAGCATGATGGCACCAACCGCAAGAACGACCGCTCCAATGATAAACGCCGTCGTCTGGTAAAACGGCGCCCTGATCGTGAATGGATAGACGAGCTCGTCGTCTGACCAGCTTCCACGATTGTCCGTGGACCTCACCCTGAAAACATAGTCGCCCGGAGGAAGGTTACTATAGGTGACCTGATTCAGCGATGACGACTGGGACCACCGTTTGTCGAAGTTCTCGAGGAAGTATTTGAACTTGATGGACTTGGGATACCTCTTATGGACCTTGTTGAAGTAGAACGTGATATGATTCTGATCGGGCGGCAACTTCGGGCTTACCGGTATACGGAAAAACCCGGCCTGTTGCTCCGCATGATCGCGCGCGGAATATTGACCATAAAGAATTTCAACATTGGTGAGGTGCAATCTGAAAGGCGAATTATTGTTCGGCAGCTCATTGAACTGATACAAGCCATCGATCAGCCCGAAGTATCGCTTATCGCCCGACATGGCAAAGGCATTCTGATTTGTCTCGACTCCGGTAAGTCCGTTGTCGTAGTCATAGTGCAGGTTCTCGATCACTTCAAGCTTGCCGTCGAGGCGGATCCTGGAGATTCCTTTTTCGGATCCGATCCAGATATACCCTTCATGATCCGCCGTCACAAAATAAATGAAGTCCGACGGCAACCCGTGGTGTGTCGATATCATCTTTCTGTGGCTGGTGCGCGGATTGTAGACGGCAACACCCGCCCCTCCGGAACCGACCAGCAGCAGGGAGTCCTGATAGGCATTGATGGAAAGCACCGTCGTATTCTCGAAATCAACCAGAGGCATGCGCACCGCCTCTCCCTGGGAGAAGGAACTGATCCCGAACTCATTCCCGATAAAAAGCTTGTCGTAGTAAGGTGAATAGAACAGCGTATTCACGGTGTTTGAGATCAGTCCGTGTTTTACAGTGTAGGCGCGGAAACGTCTTCCATCGTAATAGTTCAGCCCTCCGCTCTGTGTGCCGATCCACATCACTCCGTATTTATCGAACTCCATGCCTCCGATCAGGTTGGCGTTTGTGAGACCATCGTCCCGGGTGAACCACTTGAAGCTTTCGGTTTCGGGTATGTACTTTCCCAAACCATAAGCTGTCCCTATCCAGATGTCTCCGGACGGCGATTCGGCAATACTGAACACGTTATTCCTGTAGGGATCTGTCTTGTCGAAATAGGAGGTGACTTTTCCTTTTTTGATCTTCACCAGTCCTTTTCCCGTAGAGGAGATCCAGGTTGCTCCGGTTTTATCGATATGCAACGCAATCACTGCACGCATTCTTTCCGAGCTGCAACGATCGAAATCCTGGATGAAATATTTAAACAATCCTGCGCCGGAGGAAGCAAACCAGGTGTTGCCTTCGGAATCGACCAATATCTGGCGTATGCTCACATCGGAAAGAACGGTATCGACATCAACCTTCCCGTCTTTCCTTATCTGTTCTTTTAAAAGCATATCGCCGTTGCGTGCCCAGAACAGGTCATTGATCGTATCGTAAAATACGACGGCATCGGTGATCGGTAGCTCCTTCTTCCTGAAATCACGCGCCCGATAATCGACCACAAAATAACCGCTGTCTGTTCTTATCCATACCTCGTCCCTGTAATTGAACATGAGGCCATAAACACGATTGAAATGTTTGTTATGACGAAAGGAATAGGGCTGGTCCCCCGCCACGTAAAACGTACTATCGCTGAGATACATCAATACCGTTCTGTCGGGCGTGATGTGCGAATAACTGATGAGCACATTCCGCTTTAACGGCCTCGACCAGTAGTAGACCGAGTCGTTGTATATCTTTCCGATGTAGCCGGGGGCGGTGAGAAAAAACAGGGTGTCACTTACTTCGAACGCGCGCCGTATACGTTTGGTGGTGTTGATGCCTTCCGGTTGAACGAATGTCTTGAACGAGATGCCATCGAATCTGGTGATACCACGCGGATGCACGATCCAGAGGTTTTCGCGTTCATCGAGTTTGAGGTAGCTGACGATGTTTGAAAGCAGTCCGTCAAGCGTTGTATAGACCTTGAACTCCCTTCCGTCGAACCGCGCCAATCCACCACCTTCCGTTCCAATCCACAAATAACCGTTCTTATCTTCAAGGATGATGTTTACTTGTGATTGAGGTAAACCGTCGACAGCTTTGTAATTGCGGATCGAGTGTTGAAATTGACTGAAGCCAGCAAGAGACATCAAAAGCAAACACCATATCAAAACAAAACTTCGCATGAGTAGTCTAAGACAAATTAAGCTATTCGCAGGATGAAGGTAATACCACGCTTTACGGTATATGATCCCAATGTAGGATTTACCAGCCGATTGCAAAATTCCAATGAAATCTGCCTCTATGTGCAACCTCCGGAACAATCCGGAGTCATATAACTGATCCAATCCGATTGTATGCTGAAAAACTACTTTCTCATCGCGCTCAGGAACCTCCGCAAGAATATCACCTATTCCACAATCAACATCTTCGGGCTTAGTATAGGGCTTGCAACGTGCCTCCTGATTTTGACGTGGGTTACACACGAATTAAGTTACGATCATTTTCACGAAAAGTCCAGCAGCATTTACCGCGCCTCACTCGAGATGCAGTACAATGGCCAGAAAGTATCGACAGCCGTGTCGCCCACCGCACTGCTGCCCGCCCTCAGGGAATTTTCAGAGGTAGAGGAAGGCGTAAGGGTCTACAACCCCAGCGCCTGGAATCCCTATGTGGTAAAGAAAGATGACAACATTTTCCAGGAGACCCGGTTCTATGTAGCTGACAGTACCTTCTTCAAGGTGTTTTCTTTTCCGTTGGTCAGCGGCAACAAAGACAAAGCGCTGATCGCGCCCTATTCCGTTGTTCTTACCGCCTCCGCTGCCCGAAAATATTTCGGCGACGCCGACCCGATCGGAAAAAATTTACTGGTCAATAACTCGCAGGAATACACCGTGACAGGCGTGATGCAGGACTTGCCGTCAAACTCATTGCTTCAATTCGACCTCGTGGCATCGTTCTCTTCTCTAAGGCAGGGCCGTGAACAGCCGGTATGGTGGAGCGCAAATTATCAGACCTTTTTTATTGTCCGCGAAGGAACAGATATCCCACCCCTCAATGACAAGATCGATTCATATGCCAATAAGGCTATCGGTGTCAGTAACCCGCAGGACCAGGTTCACTACAACCTGATCAGGCTTACCGATATCCACCTGCGGTCCCCTTTCCAGAACGAGCCGGAAATTGTCGGCAGCATCGAATATGTGTATATCTTCGGAGCGGTGGCATTGCTGATACTGGTGATCGCCTGCATCAACTACGTTAATCTGGCCACAGCCCGCGCGATGGATCGTGCCAAAGAAGTGGGCATCAGAAAAGTGGCGGGCGCATTCAGAAAACAGCTTATCGTCCAGTTCATGGGCGAGTCGGCGCTCATCACAGTCATTGCCTACCTGGTTGCATTCTCCTTCGTCTACCTTACGCTGCCGACCTTCAACGCGTTGACGAGTTTACATTTCGACACCTCCGTATTTTTTACACAGTCTTTCATCGCGACATCGATCTTTGCGATCCTTCTGATATCATTGCTCGCCGGAGGATATCCTGCCATAGCGATCACGTCGTTTAAACCGGTTTCCGTGCTGAAGGGAAGTTTCAAACATTCCGGAACGGGGGTGCTTCTCAGAAAGGTGCTTGTCGTGACACAATTCTCGATCTCGATTGTGCTCATCGTTTGCACTCTCGTGATCTACAAACAGCTTACCTACATTCAGGATAAGAAAACGGGATTCCAAAAAGAGAACGTGCTGGTGATGCCATTGGATAAGCAATCGAAGGATACATTCGATCGTTTGAAAAGCGAGTTTACCAGAAGGGCTAACGTCGTAGCCATGGGACGTGCCACAGAATCTCCGATCCGAATCCAGGGCGGGTATTCCTTCAACGTGCCGGGCCAGAATGTTGAACAGGATATGCTGCTGACCGCCGTCGCGTGCGATACAGGTTATATCCCGGCTTTAAACATCAACATCATCGAGGGCAGGAACTTTGCAGCGAGCGATTTCGCGCGAGTTGCGTCGGATACCATTTATTCATTTATCGTAAACCAGTCGTTACTGGAGGCGCTTTATCTGTCACCGAAAGATGCAATCGGAAAACGTGCATCCTTGTCGGGCCGGCAGGGCGAAATTGTAGGGGTGGTCGAAGACTTTCACTTCTCGTCATTGCATAACCCGATCGGGCCGCTGGTGATCTTTAGCGAAGAAACTTATTACAACCTCATGTTCGTGAGACTGCCCACCGGCAATATCGCGAAGGAGCTCGCCGATATGAAAGCGATCAGTTCCTCCGTGATGCCGCACAGGCCATTTGAATACGAATTCCTCGACACAAAATACAACGCGATGTACGCATCGGAACAAAAGCTCGGAACGCTCTTTACGATATTCGCCGCATTGGCGATCATCATCGCCTGCTCCGGTCTGCTGGGATTGGTCGCATTTTCGGCTGCACAAAAAACAAAGGAGATCGGTATAAGAAAAGTATTGGGCGCAACACCATCCAATATCGTGGTGCTGATCACACGGGACTTCGCGACGCTGGTAATCGTGGCGATCTGCATAGGTATTCCAGTGTCTTTGCTGCTGATGAATGAATGGCTTTCCCGCTTTGCCTACCATACACCGATCGGAACGGTACCTTTTATCGCGGCCTCAGTCGCATGTCTTGTTATAGCCTTTGGCACTGCGGGCTCACAGG
This sequence comes from uncultured Chryseosolibacter sp., assembly GCA_966095595.1. Taxonomy (GTDB): domain Bacteria; phylum Bacteroidota; class Bacteroidia; order Cytophagales; family Cyclobacteriaceae; genus Chryseosolibacter. The sequence continues at coordinate 4,841 of CBHTUB010000303.1, forward strand.
CATTGAAAGCAGCCCTTATTGATCCATCGAAGACTTTACGAAATGAATAAACTATTGAACACCTTCCTGATCGTTCTGACACTGACCAGCACAGCAACTGCCCAGCAGGATTCGATCCAGTATTATGTTTCTCAGGCGCGAGCGGCAAACGAGAAAAATGATACGACAACCTTCTACGCCATGATCACACGTGCGGCGCGGTTGCATCCCTATCAGCAAAACTATCTTTTCCAATCCGCGGTAGCCTCCGCGCTGGTCGGGAAGAACAACGAATCGATCGACTATCTGCGACGCGCAATAAGGATCAGATCCAATTTCGACCTTGGCAACAAGGCTTTCGATCCCCTCAGGCAATCAAATGAATTCAGGGACCTACAAAAACTTCAGTTAGCGTTGCAGGAACCGATCATCCATTCCGATACGGCATTCGTGATCAGGGAAAAGACCCTCCATCTGGAATGTATTGCTGCCGGTGAATCTCCCGGCACATTTTACCTCGGCAGCATACGCAAGAAGAAGATCATCAAGCGCGATAGCAAAGGCAAGGTCACAGATTTTACAACCTCCGGACAGCATGGGCTTACCTCCGTATTCGGGATAAAGGTAGATCGCAGGAACAGTATCCTGTGGGCTTGTTCATCACCGATGGAGGAAATGGAAGGTTATGACACAATGGCGATGTCAGCCGTCTTTAAGTTCAACATCAAGAACGGAAAGCTCGTCAGGAAATATTTACCCAATGAAAAGGGAATAACTTCCTACATTTTCGGAGACCTCACGCTCGGACCAGAAGGTGAAGCTTATATTTCGGACAGCAAGAACAATATCATCTTCAAGGTAAACGAGCAAACCGGAACACTCGACAACTTTTTTTCTTCACCCGAGTTCTGGAATCTCCAGGGCATCTCCTTCACACCGGATGGCAACACACTTTTTATCGCCGACTATATCAAAGGCATTTTCAAACTGGATGTAAAGACAAAAAAACTGTCAAAGCTGAATGACGGGAACCTACAGCTTTCGACGAAGTCCATCGATGGTCTGACCTTTTACAAAAACAGTCTGATCGCCATCCAGAATGCCATTCATCCGATGCGGGTGACACGCTATCTTCTCGGCGCAGATTTTACAACGATAACAAAGGCCGAAGTGATCGACAACGCTCACCCCGCATTCAACGAACCCACCATCGGGTGCATAAGCGATGGCGGGTTCTATTATATTGCCAACAGCCTGTGGTCGGGGTACAATCGGGATCACTCACTGAAACCCGAAGATCAGCTACAGGAGGTCGTCATTCTGAGATCAAAGCTCGACTAGGTTTTCTTTCTCTTGTAAGTGAAATCGTAAACGGTGCTCCATGTTTTGCCACCGTCGGGAGAAATTTCGTTGAACTGACGTACCTGGTCGGGGCCTTCATTGTAAAAAATGAATCGCCCGATCTGTTTCTTGCCTTGCTTATCCGTCTGTTCGAAGTCGAAACGCATTGCGCCATCGGTGTACACGCCGTTGACGAACTTTTGAGGATTGTTGACATTGATGCCCCCCGATCCGATCCACAACTGTTCCCATTTACCGGTTTGAGGGTTGACATAATTCATACTTTTCCCGTTGTGCTCAACAGGGCCGGCAGCCACCCAGTTCTCGAGTATCATACACCCGCCGGAGGCAATTTCAATTTTGCTATCGCCTACTTTTTTATCCGTGCCTCTTGCATACACGTCCCACTCTCCAACCCAGAAGTCAAACTCCCTGCTGTGCTTGTCGGTCAAGCAGGGCATGTTAGAAGTTTTGGCTTGCGAAACATTTTCAGTTGTCTGACAGAAAGCATGACTATACGCGAATGTGAACAAAAGAAGAATGACGGTTTTCATAGGTCGAAGGTTAATGGCTATCAAGTTAACACGCCGAAACTTATTCCACCTACCGTTAAATGGAGGATTGTTATCAACGATCGGAAGATCTGCGAAAGAGAACTAACGTTCTCTTTTGTTAAATTCCTCTTTGGGCCGATCAGTACCTCATACCGTCTTCATAAATCATGCTGTTGCATAACGGTCAGGCATTCCTAGCCACCAGATCTTCCGCTCATCATCTTCTTGCCGACAGTACCGGAGCGGCCACCATGGTTTGTACCACATCGCCTCCCTTTTTCTTCGGTTGAAATTCCATTCCAAGAAATGCAGCAATCGTACGGGCAACCTGTTTCTGATAATATTTCCCCTTGAATTTCAACTCTCCGAAGGCAGGAGTATCAGGTCCCAAAACGGCAAACCAGATATGCCGTGATCCCGGTGCAATGATCTTGTGATTCTTCCAGTTATTTCGGCCCATACCCCTACCGTGGTCAGTGGTGATGAGAAAGGTTGTCTGATCCTTATAGTCGGGTTGGGATTGAACCCAGCTCCAGAGCGACTCGATCATTTTATCCGCCTGATGGGCCGATTTAAGATAACCGTCGTACCGGCCGCCGTGACCGTGGTAGTCGGTTCCGTCCAGTCCGAGGAAAAGGACACGTGGCCTTGATCTTTTCAGATACTCGAACGCAAGATCAAAAGTTTGTTCATCGGTGCGTTTGCCGGATCGTTTCAACTCGTCGTTGATTACA
>CBHTUB010000304.1:0-7446 GCA_966095595.1 uncultured Chryseosolibacter sp.
CCTTCGCTTCACTTCCAAATATTCGGCATACGACTCGATAAAATGCGACCACATGCTTGACGCAGGATATTTAAGGGATGGTTGCTGCGATTGAAGCCCTTCCAGCGCGGAAGCAGATTCACCGATGCTTTTTTCAAGTTTCTCTGTTGCCCACCCCGAATAGGTAGATTCGTTGAAATTCAACTTCCAGTTGTCGAGGAAAGCACGCTCGGACTCCAGGATCGCATAAAGTCGTTGATCGGTTGCGGCGTAAGCTTTCGTGGTTGGAGTAGCCTGAATATTTCTTCGGGCAGCGTCGATGGCTTTTTGAAAGGCGCGGTGTGCTTTCCAAAATTCCTGTGAGACGCCGTTCAGGTCTTCGATAGCCTGTCTGGCACCTTGATAGCTATCGTGTTTATAGTCCTCGAGTTTATAATAGATGTCTAGTTCCTTGCATTTTTTATCGACTCCCTTTTCAGCATTACGCAGATTCTGGAACGCGGTGTTGACCTGAACAGCAACGGAAGCCGGAATATTTTTGGCGCTGGCATTGACCGTGTTTAAAAAATATTCGTCCATCTGGAACGGACAGGTGTAAGTATACCGATCGGGATATTTGCCGTTCACGGCATCGAAATGCTTATAGGCACTTTCAATTACCTCTGCATATTCTTCGCCGGCTTTGTTGGCGTAGGCACTGTAGGCGTTAAGGCTTTTCTGTTGAGCTGAAGACAGCTGTGCGGAGGCGTCCGTTATGATCAAAAGCAGAAGAAGGAAGATGACGATTCGCATATGATCCAACTTATGAAATTTTCCGAATTGGCCGTCGCGCAGGTTGTTAAAAATTTGGGATAAGCCACCGATCGATGGTGTGGATCGACTACGATAATGTTATTTAGGTTGAATAAGGTCCCATTTATTTCCATAGAGATCTTCAAATACAGCTACTTTTCCGTAGACCTCGTCCGAAGGTTCCCGAAGGATGTTGACATCCCTTGCAAGAAGATTTTTGTAGTCGCGGTCGAAATCGTCCGTAGTCAAAAAGAGAAACACCCGTCCGCCGCTTTGATTGCCGATATGGTTTCTTTGCGTTTCGTTATCCGCCCTGGCCAGCAAAAGTGAACATGTACCGGCGCCTTTTGGCCTCACCAGCACCCATCGCTTTTTTTCGCTAAGCTTTGTGTCTTCCACAAGTTCAAAATTCAGCTTTTGTGTGTAAAACTCGATTGCTTCGTCATAGTCATTGACCAGGATGGAGATGTGTGAGAGGTTTACATTCATGATCGAAGGCCGCTTTTTTTTGCGACTATACAAAAATAAAGCGGTTCCGGACTCCGCCAAAACCGCTCTACATGTGATTACTACCTTAGATATTAACTCGCCTTCACTTCAATCCTCGGTGGGATCAGCTTGTAAACCACGGGTGTCACAATCCGTGAAAGCAACGTCGAGCTGATCAGTCCTCCGATCAACACAATCGCGAGTGGCGATACCAGAGGATTTGTCGAAACCGCGATCGGCATCAGACCGCCAATGGCAGTCAACGATGTTAGAATGATTGGCAGGAATCTGACTTCGCCGGCTTCGCGAATAGCTTCCTCGAGCGGCTTGCCCTGCTCGCGGAGCTGATTGGTAAAATCTACGAGCAGGATGGTATTCTTAACTTCAATACCTGCAAGAGCGATCAATCCGATGATGGCAACGAAAGAAAGGGAATTACCGGTCACAAGCAACGCAAGCACGGCCCCGACAATTCCCAGCGGGATCACGGATAAAACGATCAATGTGCTTTTGAACGTTCGGAACTCGAGGATCAGTACTGCGATGAAAAGAAAGACGGTTACGATGATCACTGTAGCAAAACCGCCGAAAGATTCATTCCGGCTCTCTACCTCGCCGCCCATTTCATAGTTATACCCTTCTGGCAGATCCATCCCATCCATTTGCGCAATCACAGAATTGATAACTTCGTCATTGAGATAACCTTTTTGTACAAAGGCATTGATCGATACCGTGCGGATCTTGTCCTGGTGCTTGATGCTCAATGGCGATGCCTCGAATTCAAGTGACGCGAGCTGGTTGAGTGGTATGGCCCTTCCCTGGTTGTTGTTAACATAAACATTCTGAAGCGTCTCCAGCGTAGGATGTTCTTCTTTGTTCTTTGTCAGCACAATTTCAAAGTCGTCGCCATTTTCATCCGAGAACTTGCCGACATTAAAACCGGCGATCGCGAGACGAACGGTTCTGTCGATGTTCACCGTCGGCACCCCAAGCATCTGTGCTTTTTCTTTGTTGATGGCGATCTTGATGTCGGATTTTAAATTTACAACCGGATTGGTAATGTACATCGTACCTTCGGTTTGCTCTAGCATTTTTTCTACCCTTGATGCTATGCTTCTCAAGGTGTCGAGGTTTTCACCGAACAGACGAACTTCAACCGGTGCTTCCATCGGTGGGCCCTGCTCGAAATTCTTCACTTCCACCTTGGCACCGGGATAAGGCGTCCATTTTTTTCGCAACTCCTCGATGATCTCGAGTTTGCGCTCCGAAGAAGTCTCGGGGTGAAGCTGAATGAAAATCTGCGCATAGTCAGTGCGTTCATTCTCCGGGATAACGTTATAATATACGCGCGGATTTCCCTTTCCTACATTGGTGGCAAAATATTCGATCTCCCCGTGGTTTCTCAGTTCACTTTCGATATCTGCCGTAACTGCGTTTGTATAGTTCAGATTCGACTGAAGGGGTGTAACGATCTCGATCATGAACTGAGGCTTTTCCGAGGCGGGGAACAAGCTGAATCCGATCACCGGGAACAGCTGTAAAGACCCAAAAAAGATCAGACCCGCCACAATGATCGTCACTACGGGTTTTTCCAGCGCTTTGTCGAGGAGCCTTGAATAGCTTCCATGGATAAGTTTCTTGAGCGAGCGCATAAAAATGTTTCCATCCGGATGACCATGCTGTTCTTTTAGCAGCTTACTAGACAGGAACGGTATGATCGTCAGCGATACTACCATAGACGCGATCACACTCGTGATCACACCCATCGGCAGGCCACGTACGAAGTCGCCGGCAGCTTCCGGCATGAACACAAGGGGAAGAAAGGCGATGATCAGGGTCACGGTACATCCCACAACCGCCAGACCGATCTGTTTGGTTGCCTTGATGGTGGCATCCATCCTTGAATACCCATCGCGCATCCAGCGCTCGATATTTTCGACAACAACGATGCTGTCGTCGACAAGCAGTCCCAGCGCCACAACAAGCCCGACGATGCTCAGCTGATTGAGCGTGTACCCGAGTATGTTCAGCAACACGATGCCTATCGAAAGGGAAAGCGGGATCGAGATCATCACGATCAACGCTGCACGCTGACCCAGTGGCAATAATGTGATGCCTACAAGAAGTATGGCCAGCAGGAAGTCGAATCCAAGTCCTGAAAGTCTTTTGTTGACATTTTCCGCCTGATCGAAGTGATGTACCAGATCGATGTTCGCAGGCAGCTTTTCCTTGAATTCATCGATCACCTTTTTATAGGATTCCTGCGTCTTTGTAATATTCTCTCCCGGCTTTTGGGCAGCAGTCACAAAGATGCTCCTGAATCCGTTCAGGCGTGTGATGTGTTTTTCTTCATCATGGTCAAAATATACCGCGGCGATATCGCCAAGAAAGACATTCTTGCCATTGGCGGAGTAAACGATCGTATTTTTGATCTCCTGCAAGTCGGTGTAGTTTCCACTCGTCTTGATGTTGAAGGATTTATTTCCGGCATCCACCGCACCTCCCGGAATGTTCGCCAGCTCGCTTTGCACGCTTCCGATCACGGCATCGAGCGGCAACTTCATTTGCGCCATCTTTTCGAGCTGGAGGTCAACGCGTACGATGGACTTTGGCAGACCGTGGATCTCGACTTTTTTCAACGACTTCACTTTCTCCAGCTCGTCCTGAAGATCTTCGGCATATTTCTTCAACTTTTCACGCGATGCATTTTCAGAGATCAGCGCGATCTGGACAACATTGACATCCGAGGGGATCACTTTCCGCACTTCAATGCTCGCGATATCGCGGGGGAGCTCACTCCTCAGGGCGTTCACTTCCCTGACAAGCTCCTGGTATTTATCGTTCACGCTGCTCTCGTATTTGTATTCCACGAAGAGCACCGCTACACCGTCGCTGATGTTCGTCTTGACCCGTTTGATATCTTCAAGTCCGGTGATCTCACGTTCCAGCGGTTCGACCACAAGCTCCTCCATATCCTGCGGGCTTGTTCCGGGATAAATAATGACGATCGGGAATTGAGGCGCGTTGAGGTCAGGATCTTCCGACCGCGGCATGTTCATGATCGTAGTAAGGCCGAGGGCGATGATCATGAGAAAGATCACCAGCGTGAACTGGTAGTTCTTTACTGCGTATTCAGAGATTTTCATAAACGTTACTTTGTTTCGATGATCTGAATAGGTGATTGATCTCTCAGGTACGCGCTGCCGGACACTATAAGCGCCTCGGCATTTTCCAATCCAGCGGTAACAAGGATGGTATTATCATCCAAAGTCGAGATTTTCACTTCAGCTTTTCGTGCAGTCTTCATGTTGTCGGTGACGAACACATATCCTGAGTTCCCGTCGCCATCGAGAAGCGCGTCGTAGGGAATGGCCCATGAATGCTGCACACTCGCAGGTCTTATCTCGGCCTTTCCGAACATTCCTGACGCAATGGTAGCTGGCAGCTTGCCTTTGAGCGTGATCTCTATGCTGAATGAACCGGTGTAGGCATCGGTACCTTCAGATTTTTTTGAAACAAGTCCTGATAGGGATTGACCGGGTGTTGCATCCGTGAACACGATAGCTTCATCATTGACGTTGATGCGTGCCCAATCCCTGTCACTGACACCGACCTTCAAAAACCACTTGCCTGATCCTGCGCCGTTGGTGGTGATCACGGTAGAGCCGGGACTGATCACCTGTCCGGCATTCGCCTGCTTTTTCAAAACGAAACCCCCCGACACGGCACGGATCTCTGAGTATGTTCGGTTGAATTTTGCAGCCTCGTATTGCCTTGTTGCTACGTCCAGACCTGTTTTTGCATTCTGAAACTGTTCGAGCGTGGCTACGCTGTCGCGGTAGAGATTGGTGACACGTTCATAATCGCGCGTCGCTTTTTCATAGCCTAGCCGTGCTTGTGAAACCTGGGCTTCAATTTCTGTCAGGTCGAGTGTAGCAAGAAGTTGCCCTGCCTTTACGCGATCGCCCTCCCTTACAAATATTTTTTCGATCACTCCGCCGGTTTTGAACGAGAGATTAGTCTCGTCATCGGTGGTGAATTGACCGGAGGCGTGTATCGGAATACTCACGTTCTTTTTTTCCAGCTTCATGACCTGGACCGGTATTTTTTCACCCACTACAATTTTTTTGCTTTTGCCCGAGCTTTCACTGCAAGCCTGCGCGACCCATGCAGCAAGAATGACAAAGAGGATGGCAGAATTTTTCATATCGAGTTTGATTTAATGCTTATTGGTTGAGATTGTAAGATGATGTTTCACGTTCGAAGTTTGCCTGAGCGATCAGCAGCTTGTATTGACTGATAGAAACCTGAAGCTGCGCCGATGTAAGCTGATTCCTTGCGTCTATCGCTTCAATAAAAGTGTTGACGCCTTCCTTGTATCCCTTCTCGATCAGCCGCATGTAACTCTCTGCGGCTTCTAGTTGTCTGGTGGCAGATACATAATTCTGAAGTGCAGTACGAACCGCATTGCGGGAAATTTCCTGGCTCATCTCGAGTTGTCGCGAAACGTTCGTCATGGTCATCGTGCTGTTGCTGAGATCGAGCTTCGCCTGTTGAATTTTATAACGGTTGGTAAATCCGGCGAAAAGGGGAACATCCAGTTGAAAGCCGAACAGATAGTATCGTGAGTCATTGTTCACCTTCCAATTTTCAGCCTGTGAACCCAGATCGACGAAACCGCTGAGCCTCGGCGACCAGAACAGTTGTTTCATGTCGAGAACAGTTTCGCTGATCGACTTTGCTTCCCGGAGCTGAAGGAGCTCTTCGCGCTGTGAAGCCGTCGCCGTGTCTGCAACATTGTTTTCAATTCGGACAACGTCAACCGGTTCGATCGCCTCTATGGCGATATCCGCATGGGCAGGGCGGTTCAACAGAAAATTAAAATAGAGACGCGCATTGACCGCATTATTCTGCGCTTCGGTCACGTGCGACTTTATCGTTTCGATCTCGCTCTCGGACCGGATCACATATGCATGAAGCCCGCGTCCATTTGCCAGCAATGATTCATTTACACGTTTACCCTCCAGTGCCCGGGTCAGGGCTGACTCGTATACCTTGACCGCATCGAAGGCCGTCAAATAGTTATAGTATGCGACCTTGATATTCCGGACGAGCTCTCTTTTATAGATGTCGATTTCAAATTCCTGCAAAACCAATTGTTGTTGCTGGATTTTCTTGTTGTAAAGGAGATCCGAATTAAGAATGGGCGCAGAAGCGCGAACTTTCACATCGTAGAAATCTTTAGGAAAAAAATTTTGCTCTACATTTTGGATCTGGGGAAAGGCATTGCTCTCGGTGAGCTGATTCAACGTCGTATAAACCGGGTTCAACATATCACCTACAGGTAGTGAAATGCTTCGGCCTCCGTCACCGCTGGTGTAGTTGCCCTGTAGTCCAACCGTTGGCAGGAACATGCCATTGGCGATCTTTAAAGAGAGCAGGGCTTTATCAAGTCCTACTTTCTTTTGTTGAAGAACAATGTTATTGGCAAGGCCTTCTCTGATGTAGCTGTCAACTACTTGTTGTCCGCTCGCAGTCGCGCTACTAACCAGCGCTAAAAATATAAATAGTGTTCTCATACTGAACAGTGTTAAGTATAGGGGCAAAAAAATTTATTTTTTAAGTCGTTCTAAAATTCTCACAAAGGTCTCGAACGTATATGTCATCAGACTGTCAACATCCGGCGTGATCTTCTTCATATCGGAAACATGTCCAAGATGCCCGCTCGTTCTCAACGTACACAAACCGTGCATGGTCGACCAGATCATGAATGATAATCCGTAAGGCTCAACCCCCTGGAAATAACCGTCGGCCTGGCAGTCGACAACTGTTTTATATAATACGTCAAAGGCCCTGTCGCCTTCGTCCCACTCATTGTCCGCACAGGTGGAAACGTATTCCATCGGGTCTTTCATTACAAAGATGAGATCATACATATCTGGGTTTTCGAGACAAAACCGGATGTAAGCCTTTCCAAGTCCTTTCAATCGCTCGAATGCTTTCGGCTCATTGATCAGATCGCTAAAATAGCTCACCAGCATCCTGAAGCCTTCCGAGTGCAGGGCGTGCATGATCTCAGCTTTGTCCTTATAATAGAGATATACTGTAGCCGGACTGTATTCGATCTTTTCAGCAATATTCCTGATAGAAGTCGCTTCATAACCCTTTTGAGTAAAAAGCTCTTTC
>CBHTUB010000305.1:0-7440 GCA_966095595.1 uncultured Chryseosolibacter sp.
CGGTCCAACGGAGAGATCAATCCGAAATACACTTCCACGTATTCGTTTACCAACGATTTCGCTGCGCTTGTGAATGAAGTGCCGGAGGGGAACATCAATGAAGAAAATCTTCTTGTAGCGAAAAGTGAGCGGGGCATTTGCAAAGTGATCTGTTTTTCCCCGGATCACAGTGTTACGATCCCCGAAATGGAAGTATCAGACATCACAAGGATCATCGAAACCTGGATCAACGAGTTTCAACTGCTCGCGGCGGACCCTGCCATCAATTATGTACAGATCTTTGAGAACAAGGGATCCGTGATGGGATGTTCTAACCCCCATCCGCACGGACAGATCTGGGCGCAGGAATCAATTCCAGGAGAACCCTATAAAAAACATCAGCATCAGAATCGTTATTACAGAACACACGGACGCACTTTGATGAGTGACTATCTGTCGCTCGAGCTTAAAAAGAACGCACGGATCGTTTTTGAAAATGATCATTTTGTAGTGCTCGTTCCTTTCTGGGCAATATGGCCTTTCGAAACGATGATCATACCTCGCAGACCTATGCAAGATATCTCATTAATGACGCCACCTGAGAAAGTGGCGTTTGCGGAGGCATACAAGGTCATCACGGTAAAGTACGACAACCTTTTCGAAACGTCGTTTCCATATTCGGCAGGGATACACCAGGCGCCAACCGATCAGCGCGATCATCCCGAGTGGTATTGGCATATGAGCTTTTATCCCCCTCTCCTGCGATCTGCTACAGTGAAAAAATTTATGGTCGGATATGAGATGCTCGCCAACCCGCAGCGCGACATCTCTGCAGAGTTCAGTGCCGAAAAACTCAGGGCATCCTCGGTGGAACACTATAAACTTCAACAGGCCCAAACAGCGAAATAAGCAAACCCTTATTCAGGTTCATAGGATTGTTTTTTCATTTTTCTTCAACTTCGCATTGAAAAAAGTTGTGATATGATTGAATGTATCCCAAAATATGACAGCCCCGTTATCCTCCATCTGGAACCAATCGGTAAAGCTTCTGTGCGTCGACTCCGGCACCACTATAACAGAATTTCCATTCTTGACACTTCCCTGAGCGTGAAGAGTACCATCCGCACAGACTATCAGAAGAGGTTTTTCTGTCGTTGATTCAATGTGACATGTCATCTCCCTGCCGTTCAGGCTCACGGCAGCAGCGATCCTCGAATCGTTCTCCAGTGAATGTATAGCCGAGCTCCCACCCCACCCGTGTCCCAATACGCCAAGCTGATTTAAATTCAGCCGGCAAAAAAAATGATTGACTGTCAGATTTCTAAGTGATTCGCTTTTGTTCAGTTTCTCAAGGAAGTCGATGAGAGAGCGACGATCCGATATCATTTCCGAATTGACATACAAAAAACCGGAAGGGTTGAAATGATCGTCAGTCACCGCGAGGTTGCGGCGACCCGACCGGCGTAAGCTTCGAAGAGCGCCGATGCCACCGCGGTACCGTGCGTTGAATTTTCCGGCGCCAGATGACGTATCAAAACTGGCGTGCTCAGAGAAGTATGTATGGTTGATTGAAAAAACAACATAACCCTCACCCGCCAGGCTCTCCGCCAATGAGGTGTAGTATTCGGGAAGGAGACCGAGATCATGAGAAAATATCAGCACAGGATATTGAGAGCGACGGCCCGAAATCGAAATGTCTCTCAACGAATTTGTCTTGGTGCCCGATCGCCGCCTCAGCTTGCCCATGCCCGAGAGGCAACTCAGAAAGAAACCCCTGCCGGATGTTTTTTCGAGATACTTTTTTACTGTCGCATTCTCTACCTTCTCGCCCGGATACCATACCAATACTTTGAACTGGCGAAGTCTTGATGAGGTGAATATATCTTTCCGGGTGCCATCTACCAATGTAAACTCCGTGAAGCCGACAGGTTCCGGGAATTGCCGTGAGGGCAGAAATGTGTTTGCCCATTTTCTGGATATTGCGATCACTTGATTGAGATGTTTATTCCAATATCCGATGATTTAGACCAAAGCGCCATGACATATTCTGGTGATATGATCCCCGAAGATGCGAACCGACGCAATTATTTTGATGTGATGCCATACCGGTTCCTGTCTTTGCAAACACGGTTGTCACCTAACGATCTGTAGATTATCCTGCAATGTCCAGTCCGCAAAGCTGACTCGATCGCACACAAAAGAAAGGACGTCACACAGACGCCTTTTCAAACTACATACCTAAGCCTGATGTTATGGTATAGAGAGACCTGCGTGATGCAGCTCGAAAGGCTGTTAACTAGCGACTACATTGAAGCTTACAACGCTTGAGGATATCTGCCACACCACCACCTGCGAGCAACACGATCCCTGGCGCCATCGGGATATAAAATCTATTGTCCCAATCAACGGTACCGATACCGATCAACACACAATTGGCTAAGATGACTGCCAACACAAACATTCCCACCGGCAAGTTGGCGTTTGCTCTCCAACCCAGAAAGGACATCGAGTATATCACCAGTAACCAAAGTACAATGAATACATTGTGGTATACCGAATAATACGGACGAACTCCCGCCAGCAAATAAAAGATCTTCCGGAAGGCTGCTACGGTAAAATGTGAGGGATTGTTGAACGCAAAAAAAAGCAATTTGTCCATGGGATGATCACCGTCATTCGCGATGGTCAATCCGGTAGTATCCATCCGCAGGCTTCCGGTATCCAGAGAACCATCCTCGATCAGATCCACGTAGGTCACAATGTTTCCCTTTCGCAGCTGACTCATGAAGTCCCAGTGTGTGAACATCTGGCGCGCACCGATATATGACAGGACTACGAAGCCGATCAAAATGCCGATTCTCAGCATAGGCTTGCCTTGAGTCAGGTGATTATATCGGGTCATCAGGAAAATGCATGATGCGACAACGATAAGGATTCCCGTGGGTCTGATAAAGACCAATAAAAACAGGAGGAGAATGATCAATAGAAAGTCTTTCGCCGTAGATCTGAAATTCACAAGGACATACAAGAGAAAACAAGTAACACTCTGCATCAACGACTCGGTCATCGCAACTGTGTTCCAATGTATGTTGTCGATCCACAGCAAGTATACCAAAGCTGCAGCGAGTCCGGCGTCACTATTATTAAAGAGCTTCTCTGCCGATCTACACAAGGCAACCACCGCCAGGGCCGAGATCACACATTGGAAGAGGAGGTAGGGAAGTATCTCTCCCGGAAAGATAAACCGGAATATTGCGATCAGTCCAATGTGAACAAGATAGAAATTCTGGTGAACCTCCGGCAGCTTGCCTTTATCCAACAAGTAGTCTGCTACTGCTATGTAGCTTTCTGAGTCGTACAATGTCCGTATACCATAGCGCCAGAACAAATAAGCATGGACAACGAGGAATACTAAAAGGAGTATCGGAAAGTGAAGTTCTATACTGATAGGAATACTTGTCTTACGCTCAGTCATGGGATAGCCTGGCTGATAAACGCAATAATATATGCATTTATGCACACACTGCGTAACGGAGGTGTTCAATCCTCTTCTCCTAACGTGATTAGAGCATCAGCGGAGAAACCAATGATTACTACAGTGGGTTACCGGGACGCGCTTTCGAACACGATTTACTCGTGTACCAATAAACACAGTCAGGGCCGTTGGGTAACAAAAAAAGACACAGCCACGAACCTCTCATCATGACTGTGCCAGGGCTTGCTGCAAAAGAACTGCAAACTAAACTACTCTATCCTACTCATGCAGCCACTAGTTCCACCCGCCCCCGAGTGCTTTGTAGATATTCACCTTTGCATTCATCTGTTTCATCTTGATCTCTATCAGATCCATTTTCGATTCCAAAGCTTCCCGCTGGGTGAGAAGCACTTCCAGATAATCCGCCCTCGCGGATCTGAAGAGGCTATTGGCAATCGTAATGGACTGCATCAGGATGTCCACCTCCTGTGCCTTTGTCTCGTAACTATGAGCAAAGTTTTGAACTTTCGACAATTGATTCACAACATCCAGGTACGCATTCAAAACGGTCTTCTCGTAGTTGTAAACCTCCTGGATCTGCCGGGCATTGGCGCTGCTATATGCTGCTTTAATGGCGTTCCTATTGATCAACGGTGCCATCAAATCGCCTGCGAGATTATATATCATAGACTCAGGAGAAATCAGATAGGCGGTATTGAAAGATTGAAACCCTGCGCCGGCCGTGATCCTGAACGATGGATAAAAATTCGCGCGCGCCACCTTCACATCCACCCTCGCCGCCGCCAGTTGAAGCTCGGCTTGCCGGATGTCCGGGCGATTCTTCAACAACTGAGAAGGTATTCCCACATAGGCAGAATCCAGCACTACGTCATTGAAGTTTGCCGAGTTTCTGGGGATGGTTCGGCGGAAACCGCCAGTGAGAAATTTGAGACGATTTTCTGTTTCTACGATATCCTGTCTGATCTGATACTGTAGATTTTTCGTATTGAGCAATTGAGCCTCGAACCGGTTGACCGCCAGCTGTGTCAACCTCGCATTGTCCTTCTGCTGTTTTACGATGCCGAGGGCGTCGGTTTGGATCTCGATGTTTTGCTCGACTATACTCAGGAGATTGTCGAGCGCCATCAGCTCATAGTATGAGTTGGCGATCTCGGCAATGAGGTTGGTTACCATGAAGTTTTTACCTTCTACCGTTGCGAGGTAACGAAGCGCGGCCGATTTTTTAGCATTCCGCAATTTCTTCCATACATCCAGCTCCCACGACGCGAATGCGCCCACCATAAAATCAGGCAACGGCTCGGGATATAGTTGTCCAGGTCGTATCTCTAGATTTTCCTCGACACTTCCGGGACGGGTATATCTTCCCGATTTTTCCAAACCTGTAGATGCCTGTAATCCAATAAAAGGAAGGTACTCACCCTTTCTCGCACGGATCTCGTTTTTACTGATCTGAATCTCCTGCAATGTGATATTCAGTTCCTGATTTCTTCTCAGGGCCGAGTCGATCAATGCGATCAGATTTTCATCCCGGAAATATTCCTTCCAGTTCAACTCGGCGATCGTCGCAGAGTCTTTCGAGGCATTGAAACTTTCGGGCAGTGCTCCGAGCCTCCGATCGACGGCCTGTTGCTGGGTCTTGCAACCCATCATCGAGCTCAATAAAAGAATGAACGCAAATGATCTATATACTATTTTCCTTATCATTTTTCAGTCGAAGTTTTTTAATGATCTTTTTAACCAGCGAAGCATTCGATCCGCTCTCTACAAATTCCTCACTCAGAGGATTCACATCTTCGTCACGGATGAGTGTTCTTCCTTCAGCGAGGCTTCCAAAAATATAGTAGAGGCCCGGTACGATGATCACACCGAACACGGTTCCGAACAACATACCTCCCAACGCTGAAGAACCGATCGTTCTGTTGCCGATCGCACCTGGTCCGGTAGCCACAACCAGTGGTATAAGACCGGCGATAAAAGCGAAAGAGGTCATCAGGATCGGACGGAAGCGAACCTTTGCCCCTTCTATGGCTGCCTCCAGGACCGTTGCACCCTGGTGATGTTTTTGCACGGCAAATTCCACGATCAACACGGCATTTTTTCCGAGCAGACCGACCAGCATGATCAAACCGATCTGCGCATAGATATCGTTGGCCAGGCCCATGGTCTTGAGCAGGAGAAACGATCCGAATATCCCCGCAGGAAGCGAAAGGACAACGGCGAGCGGTATAATGAAGCTCTCATATTGCGCTGCCAGCACCAGGTAAACGAAGATCAATACAACGATAAAGATGTAAAGCGCTTCGTTTCCGCGGTGCGCTTCATCAAACGAAAGACCTTCCCACGCAATGTCATAACCGTGAGGAAGCGTTTGCGCGGCAACTTCCTGAATGGCCCTGATGGCATCGCCGCTGGTGTAACCGGGTGCAGGAACGCCCCGTATGGATGATGATGTGTAAAGATTGAACCTGGTGATCTCATTGGGCCCCTGCGTTTTCTTCATCTTCATGAAAGCCGAGTAAGGCACCATATCGCCATGGTCGTTCTTTATGAACAGGTCCAAAATATCGGACGGAAGTTTCCGGTACTCAGGCGCTGCCTGGGTATATACCTTGTAGAACGTCCGGAACCTGACAAAGCCCTGCTCATAGGTACTACCGATCAGGATGTCGAGGTTTTCCATTGCTTTGCCGATCGAGACGCCTTTTTGCATAGCCAGCTCGTTGTCGATGATCAATTCATATTGCGGATAATTCGCAGCGAAGAAAGTGAAGAGACCAGTCAATTCTTTACGTTTACCAAGTGCGGCCATGAACTCGGAGTTGACCTTATCGAACTCCTGATAGTCGATGTTACTTCCCTTGTCGAGCAGACGCAACGAGAAACCATCCGATGATCCATAGCCCGGCACTGCCGGCGGCTCGAAAAATTCGATCACGGCTCCCAGATCTTTCGTCTTCTCTTCCAGCTCTTCGATTATCTCATGTACGGAATGATGCCTCTCCGACCAGTCTTTCAAATTTATAATACATGTACCTGCATTCGAGCCACGTCCTTCGGTAAGCACTTCGTAACCTGCGAGAGATGAAACGGATTGAATACCGTCAACTTCTTCTGCGATCTGCTGTAGCTTTCTGGATATGTCGTTTGTTCTCTCCAGCGTACTGCCCGGAGGTGTCTGGATGATGGCATACACCATTCCCTGATCTTCGTTCGGAATAAACCCTGCCGGAAGTGTTTTATCGATGGAGAATATTCCAAAGGCAAAAAGTATCAGTATGCCATACGTCACAATTCTCCGGTCGACGATCTTATGAAGCAGTCCCGTGTACTTACCCGTAGCTTTTTCAAACTTGCGATTGAACCAATCGATGAACTTACTAACGGGTGTCTTGCGTTTTGGCCCGCCATGATGGCTCTTGAGGATCATGGCGCATAGAACGGGAGTGAGCGTGAGGGCCACAACACCGGAGAGCACAATGGCACTTGCCATGGTGATGGAGAATTGACGATAGAAGATCCCGACGGGGCCCGTCATGAAAGCCACCGGGACAAATACTGCCGTCATGATCAACGTGATCGCGATGATCGCACCGCTGATCTCGCCGAGAACTTTCTTCACGGCTTTATACGGCGAGATATACTCCTCTTCCATTTTCGCATGCACGGCCTCCACAACCACGATCGCATCATCCACCACGATACCGATCGCCAGCACGAGGGCAAACAGCGTGATGAGGTTGATGGTCAGCCCGAACATCTGCATGAATACGAACGCACCGATGAGCGACACGGGAACTGCGATCGTCGGAATGAGGGTTGAACGCCAGTCTCCAAGAAAGAGGAATACGACAAGTGCCACGAGCACGAAAGCCTCCACCAGGGTGTGCATTACTTTATCGATCGAGGCGTTTACAAATTTCGAGAAGTCGTAGTTGATCTAGATCTTAATTCCCGGATGAAAATCC
>CBHTUB010000306.1:0-7417 GCA_966095595.1 uncultured Chryseosolibacter sp.
GTTCGATCATAAATTCTGTGAAGAGAAGGGACCGTGCTTAATCCATTGAAGTGCTCTCTGTTCGGACCAATATACTCCATTTTTGTTAATCTGGGTGAACCCTACATGTCCGCCACGTTCGGGCACTTCGAATTTTACATAGGCATGGTCCCTGAACTCGGATGCCGGGAAACATTCCTTGCTGAGGAAGGGATCATTCAAGGTGTTCACGATCAAGGTCGGTACCGCGATCGCGGGAATGAAGTGAATAGAGCTGCAGCGTGTATAGTAGTCGATAGCATTCTCAAAGCCGTGCAACTGCGACGTAAATTGGTCGTCGAACTCCATTAGTGACCTGATGCTTTTCAGACTGTTGGTCTCCAGTCCGGGCATCAGTTTCGACTTCGTCAGTATCTTGAGCTTCAGCGAATCCAGGAATCTTTTTGCGTAGATCCTGTTCGAGGGTTGGGAGATCTTTTTGCAGCTGCTTTCCAGATGAAGGGGCACCGAAAATACAACAGCCCTGGCGATGCTCCCTTCGTGACGTTCCCCAAGATATTTCAGGGTGATGTTCCCCCCAAGGCTAAACCCGACGAGGTCGATCTCGGTGTATTGTTTTTTTCTTGCATGCTGAATGACAACATCGAGGTCGTCGGTGGCGCCGCTATGGTAGAATCGAAGCAGCCTGTTCATTTCCTGACTGCATCCCCTGTAGTTCCAGGCAAGCACGTCGTAGCCGTCTTCAAAGAACGTCTTCGCCATGCCCTTTATGTAGGCCCTATAGGTATTCCCTTCCAATCCATGCTGAATGATCACCACTTTTGAGGAGCCCTGTGTGAGCCAGTCGAGGTCGAGGAAATCACCATCCGGAGTGGCTATGCGTTCCCTAGTGTAGGCGCGTACGGTCACTCTCCTGAAGAGGGCAGGGTAGATAGTCTCCAGGTGCGCGTTGAACAGGAAGAAAGGTGGACGGTATGGAATGACGTCTGACATGGAACGGTGATCGTACTACAAATATACCGGGAACAGAAGAGTCGCAAGCGACTTACCGTTAATTTGCAGTGCGGATGTTTAAATGCCTGAAGCTTGAAGCGTGCAGCTTGCAGCCTTTTCGATGACTCGCATGGAGTTATTCGCTCTTTGTCGCTACAATCTTGAGATGGCCAAGATGGTGTTCTCCATGCCATGCATAGAGCGCAATAAAGCGATCGAGGCGAACATGCTTCTGGGTGTCGGGATGCAGGAATTGCCTTTGCAGATCGGCGTTGCCCAGATGTCGCAGAAGGGCCGCCCATTTCGGATGGAGGGCTTTCAGAAGGTCAAGGGAGATCGATGGATCCAGCTTTACCTCCGGCGTCTCGGCCCAGCGCTTTTCGTCGTAGGCTTTGATCGTAGGAGTGTCTTCTGTCAGCGTCCATTTAACGCGGATATACCCGTTCATGTGGCTATCCGCCATGTGGTGGATCACCTGACGGGCAGTCCAGCCGCCATCGCGGTAGGGTGTATCGAATTGTTTCTGATTAAAAGACTTGATGAGCGATTCTACCTTGGCCGGTAAAGTTTCTATCCTCAGGATGTTCTCACTGATCTCATGATCGGTGTACGTCTCTTTAGGGCTGAACTTGCCGATGGGGTATCTCAGTGATTCGTCACTCATGGGCTTCGGCTTTTGCCCGATTTCGTCTATTGCGCACCCTGATATTCACCATTTCGATGAGCATCGAGAAGACCACGGCGAAATATATATAGCCTTTTGGAATGTCTTTGTCGAGACCTTCCAGGAAGATCATAAATCCGATGAGAATCAGGAATCCGAGTGCAAGAACCTCCATCGACGGATGTTTCTGAATGAACTCGCTGATCTTTCCGGAGAAAATGATCATGATACCGATGGAGAGGATCACGGCGATGATCATGATGATGACGTCGTTGGTAAGTCCTACGGCCGTGAGGATCGAGTCGAAGGAGAAGATGATATCGAGGACGATGATCTGGACAATAATACCTGACACATTGACCTTTTTCTTGGATCCGTCAGCGCCCAGTGTCTCTTCATCACCCTCCGTCTGGTGGTTGATCTCGCGTGTACTTTTCGCTATCAGGAACATACCCCCGAAGATGAGAATGAGGTCGCGGCCGCTGATGGACATGTCTTCGCTGATCCAGTGTGGCACGCCGAACAAGGGGTCCTTGAATTTCATCACCCATGTGATGGTCAAAAGCAACAGGATACGCACGCCCATGGCCAGAAGAAGTCCGATGTTCCTCGTGCGCGCCCGAATCTCTATAGGAAGCCTGTTTGATACAATTGAAATGAAAATTATGTTATCTATCCCTAAAACGACTTCGAAGAAGGTAAGAGTCATCAACGCTAACCAGGTCTCTGGCCTAAGAAAAATCTCCATTTGCAGGGTTTAAGGGTTGTTTGAGTTTTTAAAAATAAATGAAGTATCGATATACTCCAAAAAGTGCACGAGTAATAAAAAGTAGATTTTTCTTGGAAAAGAAGTCAAAAAAATTACCAGGAAAAACATCCATGACACACGATTCATACAGGCACGTTTGGTACTAAACTCCTAATATAGTAATTGAAAGAATTTGATGAGACCGACCAGTGGTAAAGAAAAAGGGCTGCCGGTGGGGCAGCCCTTTTTTAAATCCTAGTTCTTATGTACGACCATCATCTTTTTGATCACCGATCCGTCAGGAGTATCGATCTTGATCAGGTATACGCCACCCGATAGGGTAGTTGTATTGATCTTCTTCGAGCGCTCACCTTTTTCGAATACAGCTTCCGTAACCACATGACCGAGCTGGTCATACATCATCAGCGGAGCCCTCTCTTTCACCGGTTTTGCCAGCTCTATGGTGAATTCCCTATCCGACGGGTTAGGATAGAAGTTCATGGCAAATTCAGGATCGTTGACACCAGTCACACCTGCCGGGTCGTTGATGCCCCTGTAGATGCGAGATTGGTAGATCGTTTTGCTCTCTTCGTCTTGCAGGAATATGATGACAGCGATATCATCCTGAGGTTGGAACAGGCTTGGATTACTCCATTTGATGTCGCCGCTCTCTCCAAAGGTATTGACGCTGCCACTTGCGATGTTGCTGTACTTGATACCGCTGGCCGATGGCAAAAGCTTTTTGAGTACGTAGGCAAATGTTGTGGTATCGCTTGCGGTCTTGCCTGACAATGTACTCATGTTCTCATCAACCGGAATCTGCTCTTCGATCACCGCTATGTGAAGGAGTGTATTACCTGGCAGATCCTTGAACGGCGTGAAGTCTCCTGACACCGTTATCTCGCCATCGGCGCTCAGCTCGATATTGGCGTTGATCGTCGCATCGGCCAGTTCAAGTACGCGTCTGTTGAATTCATAGGTGCTCCATGAGCCAAAATCCTGGTTAGGTCGTCCGCTGGCCAGGTCTTCAGGAACCATACCATCGAGGCAGACCTGAGGCACGGCAGAGATATTATAGTACAATGCCCGCGCACCAGGGTCACTCTGATTGGACTGGTTGAACGGATCGACGTTCGGGAACGCCACGTGGTAGTCTATTTTCACCACTTCATCACCCAGCTTGTCGTTGACGAATTCCTTGAAGTCCTGATAGTCGCTGGCATCCCAGCTGTTTGTATTGGTAAAGCTTTCCAGCAGGACAGTGCGGGTACCGTTACCGAGACGCAGGTCGTCCAGCATGAAGCCGGAGGTTGTCAGCTCGGAGAACACGCTACCATAAGCGAAGCGGAAGACTACGGTGCCTCGCTTATTGACCGGTATGCCGCTCAGGTTATGCTTCGAGCTCGCCCATTCATGGGTTCCTGTCCAGCCGTAGTCGAAGTTCGGCTGCGTACCAGGCTTGCCTGCGAGGTTCGACGCATTGTACCAGTTGATACCGGATGCAGGCTGAAGTCCGTTCTGCCCCTCACCCAGGCGATTCCATTTCTTGGCCGGGTCAACAATGTTCAGCGTATCGGTCGAGTATTCGATCACTACACCATCACCAGCGTTGTTTCCGAAGTTGACGGAGTCGTTGAATATCAGGATTGGTCTTTCCAGCAGCGACAAATCGAAGGCTACAGAGTACAGTGCAGATTGCTCGTTCGCAAATTTCGTGGTGTTCTCTGTTGTCCACAGTTGTTTTGCAGCATCCCAGTTCCATGAAGTTGCTGCGACTGGCGTACCCTTGATACCCAGCTCCTCCCAGCCAGCATCGCCACCGGTGAAATGCTCTTCGTAAATGGTGCTTGCATTAGGTTGGAAAGAAGGTAATACGACGATCATCTGTTTGACAGAGTCGATACAACCTTTCGTCGATGTGACTACAAGACGTACCGTATCGCGGCCTGCCGTGGCATAGCCATGCGTAATTGTAGTGCCGTCGATTATATGATCTGTAATTACAGGAGCACTTCCGTCTCCGAATGTCCATTCGTATATTCCCTTGCCGTCAAGGCCAAGCTCGCCTGCTTCATCGCCATCCACATCTGTGTCTATGGCATCAAAGGTAAACGGTGCGCTTACTGACACACCCGAAAGCTTGAACGCTGCGACAGGCGTTGTTGCGATAACCAGCAGCTCCTGAGCAGGGGCAACGGATGCACAACCGAAAACATTTGTCGCTGTCAAAGAAACTGTGTACGAATCAGGCTGCGCGAAATTGTGTGTCGGAGCATCTGTTCCCAATGCTTCGTTTGCCGCTCCCGATGTGATGTCACCGAAATTCCATTTCCAATCCGTTATTGGATAATTTGGATCGTTTGGATCGGCCGGATTACCGGACTCTGAGATGCTGACGAAAGGCACATCGGTATCCTCACACTCATTGCCAAAAGTAAATTGTGCAATAGGGTTCGGCGAGATCCGGATGTAATGGGAAGCAGAGTCGACACCAGGAGACGCAAATAAATCATATTTGTAGGTGATTCGAATAGTCTTGTGACCGTTGTCAAACAGCGTTGGGTCAAGAGTTGCCGTTCCATTACCATTGTCAACAAACGCACTGTTCACGATTTCCACTCCGTCTTCATCCCACAATGTAAAGGTACCTGATGACACATCCTGAACAGGTTGTGGCCAACCCGAGATAGGAATCAGGGGAGATGCCTTACAGAATATTGCGGTATCACCATCAACGGCTGTCCAGTCCTCAGCCACAACAAGTGGACGTGCCGGAAGATAAATATCAATTGGAATCCTAATCGGGACTTGATACGCACTATTCGTACTATTCTGGTATTTGGCCGTCAGTAAGATTCTGCCAAGTAAACCACCTGTGTAGTAACTGAGTGTTGTAGGTAGTGCCGTTTCGGGATCTATGTAGTATTCCTGGAATTTGCTGTAAGGTTCATACCCCGCAACCGTTGAATTCAAGATTGTTGTAAATGGTAAATGGAAGTTACGTGGCTCTATCACGCCATCGTATGTCGTATTGAGGTCCCTATAGATCACATCGCCTGGAAGGATATTTTCGTCGCTTACGGCCCAATTGTTCTTGATCAGATCCACCCACAATGCACTATCGGCATTGATAGGTCCACCGATACCGCCGGTCGGAATATCCAGAACAAGGTCATAGAGGAAATAACCGTCAATCCTATTGTAGCCTAAAGTGATGGTATCGCCTTCCGCTGCGACTGCGGCATTGGGGAATTCCCTGTTCTCGAATGTATATGCTGACGGGAGCATTTGCAGTGAGTCCTTGGAATATCTCACCAGTTCATATGGATTATAGATAAAATACTGTTGCACGTTATCAGAAATACAGCCATTGTTGTCGGTGTGTGTCATGGTGACATTGAACGAGAAGCCGTCATTGTCAAGGCCCAGTTTATTCACGCTTACACCGGTTCCGCTGAAGGTATTTGGACCGAAGTCCTCACCTTTTCTGATCGGGATCAACTCGATGTCAGCGGCATAATCATACGGGATATAGTTAACGAATTGTGTATCGTCATCATCATCACCCACCTCAAGGTCCCATTCAGGAAACTCCTGCAGTGAGTAGGTATTGGTGAACTCAGGCGCTGTATCATCGAAGGTCGAGATCGTAGCCAGAGCAGTCAGGTCGGGGAGAGTTGATGTTAATGCGTTTCCGCCCAAACGTTGAATACTTAGTGTACCTGACGCAGTTCCTTTTATCGTGAGGCCGCTGATGGAGATCAAATCGAAGGATGATGATCCACTGTTGGTAAACGACACTTCCACAATGCTGTTGTTAAGGAAATTAAGGCTTCCTGCCACTCCTCCGAAATCGGCGCCGGTGCACGTGACTTGCCCTGCCTTGGACGTAAACTGGAATCCGGAAGGGAGCACGAGATAGAAATATTGCGCACCGCCGTTGAACGCTCCATTCTGACCTTCTGCGATGACAATCGGTTCGCTGAGGGTGCTTTCGCTATCAGCGCATAGTGTGTATGCAGGCTTGTTGAATACAAGCGCTGGCAATGCCCCGGTTGCAATCGTCTTGAGCCTGAATGTGGCGCTGTCGGGATCAGCATCGCCATTTGGTTGAGGCAAGTAAGATGCCTGGTCTTCCATGAAATACCCGGTATTTGAAATTGCCGTCTTGACACTGTCCAACTCTGAATATCCCTCTGCATACATGTAGACCCGGTAATTCTTGCCCGGTGTCAATCCTTGTATCAGGAAATTCATAGGGATCTCTTCAGTGGTGGTAATCTCAACATTGCTGCTTGTGACGGCAGTCGGATATGCGGTGACGCCCTTAACCTCATCTAAAGTTGGTTCAACGTCGCCTTGGTTGGTAACAAGGTAGTAGGCTCTGCCAGGCTGATCGAATGTCGCAGAGACAACCGCTGCGGTCGGGAGCGTGTTGTCGATAACAACCGGATTATAGGCTGTTATATCGGTGCTATAAACGATCTTCGGTGCCAACCCATTTGTTGTCCTAAAATAAAGTGTACCAGAATAGTCGATGCCGCCAAACTTATTATTGTTTTCGTCCTCGATCACATCAGCGTCGACGGTAACAAAATACACTTTATTTGAATCGAGGGGATACCCCACCGTGCCCACTGGTATCTCGAATTCCAGCTCCTCTTCAAAAGCTGTGTAGAGATTAGTGTCGTTCCACGTCATTTTACAAATCTCAGTCGCAGGGCCTGTCGTACTGTCTTGTCTCCATAATGTAATTTGCTTATCGAGTGTCTTTACTCCACGATCGAAGACCAAAGTAACCTTATTCTGATTTACGGAGATATTACGCTGTCCAACTGCAGGATATGAAGCGACTAGCTCCGGAGGTGTAGTGGCGGCGAAATTGTATTCCTGACCGGTTGCGTCACCTACAGCGGAACCCTTGCTCATCACAACATCATTGCCTGATGCAGCAGCAGGATCATAGACTACGTCTCTAACTGAAGGTTGGATCTTGGGTGTCGTACTGCTTGCAGTTTTCTGCACATCTACAA
>CBHTUB010000307.1:0-7400 GCA_966095595.1 uncultured Chryseosolibacter sp.
GGAGATTATTAATAGTGCTATCTTATTAAGCGGGGATTTTCCCATAGTATCCAAGGCAGATTTGGTTAAACTAAATTATTTAATAGTGGATACTTAATTCAATACGTATAAATGCGGGATTAACCAGGAATCGTATCAGTATTTTTACTGATAATCTACAATTATCAAAACAAAAGAGGCTGCCCTTTGAGACAGCCTCCGCCAACGCATTATTAACCCAAACTAAACGTTGCTCAATTAGAATTCTCCGATAGCCCCAAGGCTACGCCTCCATCAATATTCATTACAACTCAAACCGTTAGTTGCATCACTGTCACAGAATGCTGCCTCTCTCCCTTACCACCTGAAAAGCTTCTGTCCGCATGTTTCCGGCCGATCTCAAAATATTCTTTATTGCCTGTGAATAACTCGGGACCGCGCCGCTCCTGGTAGCGACATACGCGCCAACTTCGTTGGCAATTCTCGCTGCCTGAAGTACATCTCCACCAGGAAAATAGGAATGCATAAAAGCGGCACTGAAAGCATCTCCTGCTCCAACCGCATCGGTAACTTCAACCGGGACGCCTGGTACATAAATGAATTTTTTATCAAAGACAAAACAACCCTTGTCAGCAGCAGTAATGATGACGATCGAAATTCCGCGAAACATATCAGTTATGGAACGACAGAAAGCTTCTGGTTGCAGGTCATCTCCGGTCAACATCTTTGAAATGACAGGCATCTCGTCGAGGTTAAGCTTGAATATAGTCTAACAGCGCAGCGAGTCACGAATGATCGAATCGTTGTATGCTCCCTTTCTGAGGTTCACATCGTAAAAAACGTAATCGCATCTCACACGTTTAAGCAATTCATGGAGTGTCTGTCTGGACGTATCGTTTCGTTGCGCGAGAGATCCAAAGTAAACTACATCAGCTGAACTCGCATCAAGTTTTCTCAGCAAACCAGAATCTTCGATAAAATCATACGCAACATTTTCGTGAATAACATAATCAGGTTGCCCCCTGGATAAAGTAACGGTCACCCTACCCGTTGGATGCCGTTGATCAAACTGGATAAGATCCTGTTTCACTTTATGAAGTTCGCAGTGGGTCCATGCGCGCTTGCCAAGGATGTCGTTGCCGACTCTGGAAACGATAGATGCTTCATTTCCGCATTGAACGGAATGCGCTGCAAAATTGAACGGAGCACCGCCAAGGTGTTCCGCTCCTTCAATGATGTCCCACAAAATCTCTCCGAAAGCCAGTACTCTCATGTTTCCTTTTTCTACGGTATTGTTATAGCAACACAACCAGTGCGATCAATGTACCTTACCAGATCTTTTTTATTTCTTTCAAGCTTGCCGTCTTTATAACAATCTCTCCTTTCGATGGCCGCAGCGATAGCCTTCCGAGATCTTCTTCGGAATAAAACACGCTGGTCATGACTGTTAATCCTTCATCAGCAAATATTTCCACCGAAGAGCGATCCACCAGTATTCGAAGTCGAATCGTCCGGTCTTGACAGAGTCGTGGTGCGTGATGCCTTGCCAGGAAACTATTGGAAAAATCACCCTTGCCGGATAACGTCCGATCAATAAAAAATCTGTCTTCTTCTGGAGAAAAACCAACCAGAAGCCTTTGATCCAGATCATTCGAAAGCTCCAGTACGAATCCGTTCTTGTCAGCGCCTTCCAGCTCAAGTGTCAATTCGTAGATGGGTGTTTTAGAAACTGCATCAGCAAACCCAAATGAAGACTCCACCCGTTCATTCTTAAATACCTTTTTATGGTTGTTACAAATAGATTCGATTTCTTTCACCGGCCAGCTCGCGAGCCTGAGGCCATCGTGCGTTTGAACCAATCGAAGCGTCCTTGGTATCGTCATCGCTCCTCTCCAGGGGTGTGTGGGAGCCTTCATCGCGTAGTCCCAGTTGCTCATCCAACCGATGGAAATTCTGCGATCCGTCACGTTCGACCAGGTAACACCTGCGTAGTTGTCTGTACCGTAATCCACCCATCTCCCTCCGGAAGTTAGCTGACGGTTGAAGTCCTCATCTATCACAAAATGTTTTCCGTCAAAGTTGCCAACAAAATATTGCGTGGCGGATCCTCCATTGGGACCGCCGGGATTGATGCTTACGAGTAACACCCAACGCTTATGCGCTGATCCTTCAATGGGTAACTCGAACAGGTCAGGACATTCCCATACACCCGAATGACTTCCGAAGGTTTTGCCAAATTCCGATTCCCTGCTCCACTGCCGGAGATTGGTCGAGGACCAGAATTCAACATGATCTTTCACGGCCAGGGACATGATCCACTTTTTCGTTGGTTCGTGCCAGACCACCTTCGGGTCTCTGAAGTCATCCGGAATGTCATCATCCACCTCGTTCCTGATCACGGGATTGTGCTTGTATTTAGTCCAAGTTCTGCCTTTGTCAGTGCTATAGGCAATACATTGCTGTTGCCTGGGATGGGTACCCGTATAAATGGCAACAAAAGCATTCTTTCCGAACCCTGCGGAGTCGTGCTTGTCTACGACAATGCTACCGGAGAAAATCAACCCGAGTCCATCACCATCAGGAACGAGGGCTTTGGGGTATTCCTTCCAGTGAATAAGGTCTTTGGAAATAGCATGCCCCCAGGACATGTTGGTGAAAACTTCGTCATAGCGGTCGTGTTGATAAAAAAGATGATACTCACCTTCGAAGTACACCATTCCATTCGGATCATTCATCCAGTTCCTTTCCGGCGAAAAATGGAATTGCGGCCTATGCTTTTCCGTGAACAATTTGTTCGATTCTGCCTGTGACGAAATAACGGGCTGGCTGCAGGTAACAGAAGCGTACGAGACCATTAAACCAAACCATGATGCAGTTAATATTCGATTCATTCCTATTATAGCTTTTTTTGACCAGTGGATCATTCCATTCATTGATGACCTAAACTCTTTACGGGGAGATGTCCTTGTTACTAAGTGGTTTCTACAAGGTCGTTTTTCCGACGAGCCGTCAACTGCTCATCCACTTGCTCGAGAGATCTTCCTTTTGTCTCAGGCATCACCTTCCATACAAATAGAAGTTGCAGCACCATCATTAGCGCAAACAAGCCGAAGGAATGTCCGCCGCCTAGTTTTTCTGTCAGATAGGGGAAACTGAATGCAATGAGCGTAGCCATCAGCCAGTGCGTGAAGCTTCCAAAAGCCTGCCCCTTTGCGCGGACGGTGTTGGGAAATATCTCGGATATAAAAACCCATATCACGGCACCCTGGGAAAAGGCAAAGAAAGCGATGTAAAGAAAAAGGTAGATCGGCAAGCCATAGCCTTCAAAGCTCTGCCTGTAAAATCCATTGGCTACCAAACCGAGCGTTATGATGACACCTACAGAGCCAATCATCATCAGTGTGCGACGCCCATAGCGATCGATAAAGTTTACAGCGATGAGCGTAGAAATAAAATTAACCAACCCCAACCCTGCTGTCGATAGCAGGGCGGAATTGGCACCCAGCCCGGCCATCTGAAATATCCTTGGTGCATAATAAATAATAGCATTGATCCCCGAGACCTGATTAAAGAACGCAAACAGGAATGCGAGCATCACGGGGACGCGGTATTTTTTAGTGAAAAGTCTTTCTGATCTTCCGCTGCCATTCGCAGATGAGGACAATTCTATCTGTCGCACTTCGCGGGCTGCATTCGCCGGGTCGATGCGCAAAAGAATTTGCATGGCCTCGTCTGAATCATGTTTTTTGGTGATGAGCCAACGTGGACTTTCGGGAACAAACAAAACCGCAAAAAGTAATACCGCTGAAGGAAACGCCTGTATGCCGAGCATCCACCGCCATGCGTTATCACCGGCATCGCGTAACAGATAGTTTGAAAGGAAAGCGATAAGGATGCCGAGCACTACGTTGAACTGAAACATGGCCACGAGCCTCCCGCGATGTGATGCCGGCGCAAGCTCACTGATGTACATCGGGGCAGTAACGGATGAACATCCCACTCCTACTCCACCGATAAAACGAAATAAGAGAAACGTATACCAGTCTACAGCCAGCGCGGAGCCTATTGCCGAAATCAGGAACAACGCAGCAATCCAGAACAATGTCTTTTTTCTTCCAAAAACATCCGACGGTATGCCACCCAACATCGCACCCACCACTGTACCGATGAGCGCGACCGAGACCGTCAAGCCATGTTCAAATACATTGAGAGACCATAACTCCTGGATCTTTTGTTCTGCTCCGGAAATAACGGCCGTGTCAAGTCCAAAAAGAAATCCGCCAAAGGCTATTACAATTGACCATCCAAAAACTTTTCTTGTATTCATGTCTATTAGTCTTTTTTTCGCGCTTGTTAGTCTTCTCGTTCAGTACACAAATTCCTTACTCAGCAAGATGTTATCGGAAGCATTGCCTACCCTGATAACAAAATTGCCGTGTTCCAACTTCCACTTCATTTCCTGCTCACTGAAAAAACTGAAAGCATCTTTTCCAAGAGCGAGCGAAAGTTTCCTGGTCTCCTGGGGTTTCAGAAAGACCTTTTGAAATGCTTTTAATTCCTTTTCCGGGCGACTGACCGAACATTGAGGATCAGACACGTATACCTGAACGACTTCTGCACCAGTATGCTTTCCGATGTTCTTAACGCTCACGGAAACAACCACACTGTCTGCGGTCTTCTCGACTTCCAGGTTGCTCATTTCAAAACTGGTGTACGACAAGCCGTGGCCGAAAGCGAACTGAGGTGTAACGTCATAGGTATCGAAGTATCGATAACCTACAAAAATACCTTCGTTGTAAAATTCAAAATCCTTTACGCCCGGATACATGCCCATCTTATGTGCGGGACTGTCTTCCAGTTTTTTCGGGAATGTAACGGGCAGTTTGCCTGACGGATTTGCGAGGCCGAAAATTATGTCGGCGAGCGCATTACCACCCTCCATACCCGGATACCACGCCTGTACAATAGCTGGTGCGTTGGCAATCCATGGCGACATATCACATGCACCTCCGCCGAGCATTACCAGTACCGTTTTGCGATTTGCCTTCAGGACTGCGGAGATCAGCTCATCCTGGCCAAACGGCAAATGCATGTCCGGCTTGTCACTCCCTTCAGCGTCGAATGCATTGTCGCTATTATCCTTATAACCGTGTATCCACCCACCGACGAAGATCACTTCATCAGCACGTTTGGCAATATCAACAGCTTCATTGATCAGCTTTGGATCTGCTTTACCATCCTTCTGGATGACATAGCCAGGTGCATAGGTAATTTTGATATTATCGCCTCCTGCATTTTTGAGTCCCTGCAACGGTGTGATCTCATAAAGCGGGCGTACCTGCGAGCTTCCCCCCAACATCGCGTTTTCCTTCGTGGCGTTAGCCCCGATCACGGCGATGATCTTTTTCTTCGCACGGCTCAACGGCAGAAGCTTTCCCTCATTCTTCAACAAAACAATTCCCTCCTCCGCGATCTTACGCACTACCTGCTGATGCTCTTTTGTTGCAAAGGCGCCTGGTGGTCTCTTGCTGCCGATCATGTTGGTCTTTAACATGACCCTTAAAATTCTCCGGACTTTATCGTCGATCACATCTTCCGATACCATTCCCTTTTTGACGAGCGTGACAACTGTGTCGCCGAGAAAAAAAGCGTGATAGTTGGGATTCGGTAACATTGCTATGTCGGTTCCCATTTCGATATCTGTGCCATGATGGATCGCTTCCATCGTGTTGTATACAGCACCCCAGTCACTAACGACAATTCCATCAAACCCCCACTCGGTCTTCAAGATCTGGTTCATCAGGTAATGATTGTGGCTGGCCCACTGGCCGCGGAATTTGTTGTACGATCCCATGATCGAATTGGCACGACCTTCCATCACCGCAGCCTTGAACGCAGGCAGATAAATTTCCCTGAGCGTTCGTTCACTCATGTTTACGTTGATGGTGTGGCGCGATATTTCCTGATTGTTGGCAGCGAAATGTTTAACACAGGCGGATATTCCCTGGTCCTGTACACCTTTCACATACCCCACTGCCATTCGCGAAGCGAGATACGGATCTTCGCTAAGGTATTCGAAGTTGCGTCCGTTCAATGGAGTTCTCATGATATTAACTCCCGGTCCGAGTATAATGTCCTTACCCCGGGCATTGGCTTCCTGTCCAAGGACTTTTCCAAATTCATAGCCCAGTGATGTATTCCAGGTTGCAGCGAGGCCAATTCCGGAAGGAAGGTAAGTGCATCGATCATTTACGGAGTCGTTGCCATCCCAGTAATCTCTGCCGTGCTCCAACCGGACTCCATGCGGACCATCTGACATGACCAACTCCGGGATTCCCAATCGCTCTACTCCTCCGGAAGTGAAAGACGACGACGCGTGGATCATATTGACCTTCTCTTCGATCGTCATCTGGTCGAGGAGCTTTTGAATACGGACATCCGGGTCACTCACCTCCTGAGCAAACGAGTTGTTGAAAGCGTAGCAAAAAACAAGTAAAAGAATCTGTCTTATTTTCATTTTAATTATTCAAAACGGCAAAACGATTTTGTTCGGCAGAAGAAGTTTTCCCGGAAAAATCTTCAGACGTGTGATCGGAGTTTCTCCGGGAAAACAAACTGGTTCTTTCCGATACGGGATGGGTGGCCTGCACTCTACTCTTCAAACCACCCGAACCCGATCGTAGAATCTTAATTTACATCGTACTCAATTCACCTTTTCCATGGATACATTGTCGACTACGATACCACCGGTTCCAAAATTGAAGCCGCCACTCCTGATCACGACGTAATAAGTACCTGGAGTTAAAGAAATGACACCATTCGTACCGTTGCAGGAGTTTGTTGCGAGCGGACCGGAATACGTTCCCTGAGTATCGTTACAGTCCCAGGCATTGGCGGCAAGCACCATCGTTGCCGGAGCGCCATAGTCAGAGCCTTCGACGGGTTGGGTCGTTCCCAGCCAAACCTGGAACCACACTTCCTGAAAACCATTGATTGTGATATCGAGATCGAATTGGTAATCGCCGGGTTCGACAACTGTCACTGCCTGATACATGCCCATGTGCGCTTCGTTACCCCAGTCGCCGGATGGTACATCGATCGCTTCGTCCCAGGTGGCTACTCCATCGGCAATGGTCAGCAATCCATTTCCGGATGCATTATGTGAGATAATAGTCCATCCGGACTCATCATCGAACCCACCGTTGGTGATCAATCCACCGGGTTCTGCTTTCTTCATTGAAATGTTATCGACCACTATACCACCGTCTCCGAAAGTGAAACCACCGCTTCTGATCACAACGTAATAGGTACCCGCTTCGAGGAAAATGCGCCCATTCGTGCCGTTGCATGAATTTGCAGCAAGTGAACCTGAATAAGTTCCCTGGGTATCCTGGCAATCCCACGCATTGGCAGCAAGCACC
>CBHTUB010000308.1:0-7364 GCA_966095595.1 uncultured Chryseosolibacter sp.
TGATGTTTTGAGATGCCGTCACCCCGATCGCAGCTACACGATTTTGACGCGCCGCATCATTGGCATTTGCCAGGTCGCCGTCAAGTTGATCGTTGCTCTTCAAAGTCAGGCCGTGAGCATGGTACAATCCAAGCTTTGCGCCCTGGAGGGTATTATTTTCCGTTAATTCACTTTGTTTGGAAGCGTTCTTCGTTTTGATCAACGCTTCAGCCAATTGTTGATTATACATATTCTCCATAATGATTATTGATTAAGTTTCTAAGTATTGCAATTCATTTCCTGTTCGTTCGGGCTAGCTTGAGTTGAGGATGGAATGGTTGATCATAGCTCATGGGTTAAATTGTTTTACCATATTTTTGAAATTCTCTTTGTATGCCTGTCTGAATATCTTCTAGCTGCACCGTATCAGACTGGCGCTGCAGGGCACGCAATGCGCAATACTGAAATACATTTTTCGCAGCTCCGCCAGCCATCTCGTACTTTTCCGCGATGACCGCAAGATCGACGGATGCGTCGGGTTGGATCTGTCCGGAAAAAAATTGCTTCCACAATAACATCCGTTGGGAACTGGTGGGCATCGGAAAATAGATCATGGACTGAAATCGTCTCGCGAAAGCTTCGTCAATATTCGATTTCAGGTTGGATGCCAGAATGATGGTGCCGGAAAAATCTTCGACACGGTGCAACAGGGAGGAAACTTCCTGGTTGGCGTAGCGATCGTTACTTGAGCTGGTTTGCGTACGCTTTCCGAAAAGAGCATCCGCCTCGTCGAAAAACAGGATCCAGTTTCTCTTTTCCGCATAATCGAAAATGCGGCTGAGATTTTTTTCCGTTTCGCCTATGTATTTCGACACCGTGAGTGACAGGTCTACGCGATAAACATCGAGGCCGGTAGCCTTGCCCAGCAGGCAAGCCGTCAACGTTTTACCCGTCCCGGGAGGCCCGTAGAACAGCGCCCTGAATCCAGGCTTGATGTGTTTACGGAAAGCTTCGCATTTTGTAAGTTCCTTTTCATTTTCGATCCATTCTTGAATCAACGCTATCTCATTCAGTACATCAGTATCCAGCACCAGGTCGTTCCAATCAAGGCCGGTGGTCACCAACCTCGCGGGAAATATCTCGCTGGCCTGGGGTGGATGCCGGAATCCCGTGTTCAGATAGTGTATGAATTCATCCGTCACCACAAGTGCCCCGCTCAATAAGGGTTCGCACGCCTCGGCACGCTCAAGTCGTAGTATGTCTTTTTGTACCAGCGGGCCGTCGAATCCCAGCATCTGCACCACTTCGAAACGTTTACCCAGTGCGCCTTTGTTTAAGAGGAAATGAAGTGTTTCACCGGTAGGAAGAAATCCCGCGTGGCGTTTACCCGTAAATCCTCCAAACTCTGTGAAGATTCTGTCGAACTGCGAATTCTTTGTATAGAATATATCGAGCAAATGAGGACGCAGATGAGGCATCAACGCAAGCATGATGGCGAGCCTCTCCCTGTATCCCAGCCCGTTCTCCTTCACTATCCTCGCATAATGAGAATTGTCGGCGCGATGATCCGGAGGTTCTATCGCTTCCACGGGCACCGCTTCCTCGTCCAGGTTGAAATACGAATTGAATTGGCTATTCAATACTTTTGCAAACCAGTTGATCTCGTTTTCCAGAGACGTAACCAGATGTTGGTGTGTCATGCTCATTACCATTGTATCATGATCATTTTTTTCATCCATGGGTATTTTATCGGGCTCAGGGTAAACGGCAGGCTATCCATGAGCAGATCGTATGGCTGTCGTTTTACGGTCAACTCCCAGCATTCTTCCGTTTCGCTCAGCTTTCCTTCACGTATCAACCAGTTTCCCCTGACATCATCTTCGGTGCTGTTTTTTATAACAGACCAGTGTTCAGCGAACGCTCTAAGCATACTGTTGATCATTTCCTTTTCAGTCCCGGTCAATTCTGCTTGTATCGAGTTTTCCTGCACATTTACTCCACACAGAACTTTGTTGAGCACGTGGTCTTCCTCTTTAAAGGCCTCGAGTCCGGTGCTCGCGTAGTGAAGCATCGCGATAGCGCGTAACGCACTTTCGGGATCCAGGAATTTTCCGTCTTTCATCAGACCGGAATGCTCGAACAGAAAAGCCAGGTATGGGTGAACCAGCACGAGGCCTGCGTTGCCGATGAAGATCTCGTTCGTAACATCCGGCTTCGGCGCAATCTCCTTTGCGCGGCGGGCTTTAGCGTTTGCTTCGTGTAAAGCTTCCCTGATCAGGTTGAGCTTCTCTTTTTTCTTCAGCGTTGGCACGTTGCTGTCACGACCCAGGATCTTTCTCTCTATGGAGAGAATACTTTTTGAAGCGTCGCCAAATTTGGGCAACGACCATTTAGCCAGTGATTCAAAGAATCCATCAGGTATTCGATATCTTTCAAATACAGCCAGCAAGCTGCTTGCAAGGACATCTACTGAAGGATTGCGCTGAAAGACGTAACCTGTCAATACGGCGCGCTTCAGGGCAGCAGCAATTTCTCCGCGATTGTTGAGGCCTATCAATTGTTTCTCCCACGCAAGTATCACGTCAGAATACCATGTAATAGATCGTTCTTCTTTCATGGACATGAGCAAGTCCAACTCTGTATGCCCGAGGTTGCCGAAAAACTCCTTCTGCTTGTGTGCGGATAATTTACTTATCGCACGTCTCAGGGCACCGGGATGCCGCGATTGAAGAAACGCCAGAGCCTCTTCCATGGTGGTAAAGCCTGGATAGACATTTTTATCTCCACCATCCGCGAAGAATGAAAGAACCCCGTTTACCAACTGAGTGACCACCGGTTCCGTTTCCTCGAGCGATGAGTCTATCGGGTTCGACTTGATCAGTTTGCCCACGAGATAAAGCTGTGGAGTATCCCTGTAAAAAGAGGCAAAGGTATGCACTTGCCCTACGCTCAGCCGGGAAGCCCGGGATACCAGTGATCGCACCAGAAGGTCGAATACTTTGCTATGATTGATTGAAAGGCGTTCGACAGTTTCGACTATCTCGAGGATGGATAACCGCACAGCCTTATTATAATGTTCTTTCGTGCCGAAGTAGGGAACCATTTGCTTTTCGAGTCTCGAAAAAAGGGTCATGTACTGATTGACCAGTGGTATCGTCGGCGGTGAAAGGAGGTATTGGACAAGTTTGCTGAATGATGCCTTGGAAAATAGAGAGAATCGAGTGCGGACGTGATCATATCGAAGATGTTTCTTCAGGGTGGCAATTGAACCTGCGTCTCTTGTGTGCAGCACTTGAAGAATACTTTCTTCGTATTCCGGACCGATCGGAGTCTTCGGAGCAGAGGCCAGCAAATAGGATAATGTTTCTTGTTTGTTCCGATTTGCGTCTACCCGTAGCTCGCCCGCAGATGCCGACTGTTCCGTGACCTCTGCGTAGATCTCAGTGATGATCGAAAGAAACCTCCGCATGCCTGCTGATTGCGCCGGAAGGACTCTGGCCGACCGGATCAATTTTTCCAGCAGCTCCGCCTCAACCAAATTGTAGTGGACCGAAAAAGAGAATATCAGCGACCTTAAAAACGATTTATAATTGAAGTATGATTCATGAGTTTCCACGATATGCAGGATCATGAACGTCCAGAGTATATTCTCGACCTCGTGTTGTCTGGTATTCGGAATGGGGTCCGCCGAGTGTATTGCTACCAGGTTGGAGTGGTACTTTACAATGGTGCTGCTTTCTACTGGCGCGATGCTTTTGAGGATACGTTTTGTTAAAGAAGGTTTTCCTTCGGAAACGATCTTGTGAATAATCCTGGGCTTGTCTTTTACCATACGAAGCAACGAGAGCATGCCACCGGGTTCGCTGTCCAATAAATCGGAAACCGTTTTCTTCCATGACAAACTATTAAAGAGGTCGTCTGGTGAGTTTGCGTTACGTCGTCCATCTGGTGAAGGATCGGTCTCCGCTTTGTGAGAGATCGGCTTCAAGTGCTCGTCTGACGAGGGGATCCAGTCGGAGATTATTTCTCCAATCAAATGACTAAATGGTTTTGGTACCTCGCTCTTCCAACGGTACAGCGCTGAGTGAAGAAGCAGGAGAAGATCGTCGAACCGGATATTGAAGTGACAGGAAAATTGTCTCAATACGCTTAGCGCAAAAGTTTTTCGGTTAAAATCCGATCCCTGCTCCGTGAGGAGATGATTGAACACGAAAAGCCAGAGTATTTTCTCAAGGCCTTCCTGTGGCGCATCGACAACCATCTCTCTTTTATTAAGCGTCGAAAGATGTTGATGATATCCGATGATCATCGTTGCATTTCCAGGTTCCAGAATTCCGATAATTCTCCGAAGCACCTCCGGGTTGAACCGTTCGACAAGTCGCGTCCTCACCTGAAGGGCTACGCCAAGCTGTCGGATGGACACAGCAAATTCTCCTGGGGTTGTTTTGATCGATTCGAGAAGCATTGACCCGAGGTCCTGGTTGCGCGCATTCCAGGGCAAAAATCCATGACGGAGATAATGAGTGATCGAACGCAGGTCCGAGTCGGCAACCACACGCATATCGATCTCGTGATCGGTATTCAGATCGACAAAAGCCGTTTTCAGCGCTTTCGTCAGCTCCTGGGCTATTCGTTTGGGCAACGTATTGTTCAGGTCGTTCAAATCGATACTTCCCACGTTCAATTCAATTTTCCTGAACGAGTAGATCGTTGACCCGGAAGGACTAAATGACTCAAGGATTTGTTCGAGAGCTTTCCGGATTTCGTTGCAGCAAAGCTCCCTCACGACAGCATGGAGCTCACCGGCTCTGGCTTCGTTGCCAAAGGTCAATTCCATACGTTGAGTTTTTACCTTATGGTTGCCAGGTGCCATGTGTTTTATTCCGTTGTTGAATTTGCGATCAAGATCTTTAGCAGTTCAAAGGCTGCTTCCGTCGATTCATGGGTTGGCTTTCCGCCATCGTACAATTCATTAAGGCCGTTCATCCACTGGTCATAGTTGTCCAACAGCAAATGGTATGTTTCCACCGGAAGGAAATTCATGTAACACATCGCCGATGCCGGACTCAACCCGATCAGCTTGCCTTGCAATAGCTGCCGGTAGTTCTCCTGCTGAAATACCGATACCCATGAAGGGAAAAATGCAACGACGCGTTTCGGGATTGACTCGAGCGCCAGGTAGTGTATCCCTGTTTTGTTCGTTACCTCGATAGAGATCGCGTCTGACAGATCTCCCTCTCGCAGGGAGTGCAGTCTTGCCACGATTGAATTTGCTTCATCCTGCGAACCAATGTTTTCGCAGACCGTGTATCGATGTTGGTTGGACTTCACTCCTATTTCGTACTCGGCTTCTTTTCGAACTTCCTTCACCTCAAGAGCCGCCGATCCATTTATCATACTCATCTGCAGGTCGATCCGATCAATTGACATCAGATCGCTGGTGTACAGCGTAGCTCCATCCTGTGATTTTAACGTCCAGCGGAATTTTAAAAATTCTGTCAGTCGGGCAAGATCGATCAGTATAAAACCACAGTACCGGGTAGCCAGCCTGTTGAGAGCATGAATGTAGGGTTGTAGAAATTCTCCAATGTTATCTTTCGTCAGCGGAGGTGGCTCATTCTCCATTGCAAATGCCAGCAACAATTCTTGATTCCATCTCACCTCGACCCAATTTGTCTTTCCGCCTGTTTGAATTTTTTGACTATGTCGTTGCGGGAAGATAAGTTTTGGATCTCCGGATTTATCGTAGTATACAATCTCAACTACATCCGGAACATTGAGATCTTGCAACACTTCAGTCAAACCAGAGAGAAAGGAATTCAGTCCGAGCTCGTTTTCAAGGTTGAGCTCAAGCCCACTCAAAAGATGGCCGTGTGAATGGACTTTAAAATAAGTGCGTGACCGATTTGCAGTCAATACAGGAAACTTCCGGAGTGTGTGTTTGAGATATTCAATCTCGGCAATGGGATCCGGACCATAGTTGGGATTGGTCAAATGCAGTGGCTGATGATCGTATTGCTTTCCATGTCTTGCCAGCAAATGTTCAAGAACACGCAGCTTCCGCGAAAGGTCATTTTGAGTGTTGACAACCTGGGAAGACAACAAACTTGCATAGGGATTATCAGGATCTTGCCGGTACGTCCGCCAATCGTTGGCAGGCTGTGGCTGATTTTTCAGGTGGCCATAACCTTTGACTCCGCTGAGTATTCGCTCGACGCCCGGTATGTCGTATAGTGGCTGAGTGTAGTATGTGGCAGCCGTTAGTTGGGCATCGGTACGCCCACTTTCAAATGAGAAGAGATTGGGGACGTTTTCTAGCTGGGCCAGATAGTCGCCCATGAATTGTTCGAACAGTACAAGG
Organism: uncultured Chryseosolibacter sp.; assembly: GCA_966095595.1. GTDB lineage: Bacteria > Bacteroidota > Bacteroidia > Cytophagales > Cyclobacteriaceae > Chryseosolibacter. The sequence continues at coordinate 6,341 of CBHTUB010000308.1, forward strand.
TATGCTTTCAGCTGTTTGACCTTTGCCTGATGCGCAGCGTCGGAAGGACCTTTCCCTGTAAGCTGGTATACAGAGGGGAAACTGTTTTGAATAGAGTAATAATGTGCGATATCGTGATAGGTACCCTTTGGCAAAAGGTCATTCAAGTTTCCGGGTTGTTGTAAAGCGGTGAGCTTGTCGAGATAGTAGCTCACCTTGCTTCTGTCATAAGCGGTTATCGCTTTTCCATTTTGATAGAATTGAACATCGGAGAAACTTTCCAACGACAGATATGGAGAGTCGTCGAACGTAAATTGAACGGTTGACGTATCTTCTGTGTACTCGGTTCGAAGCCCGGTAAGATGCGCTTCGTCAATACCTTCTGCAGTCAGGCATGACGAGCTCAATTCATTGATAGAAACCTGACCCCGTTTGGCAACGATCAAGTGATCGCTGATGTATCCGCCTGCGAGAAATGGTCCATCCAGCAGATCGAGCATATTTTTTCCCTGCCTGACCTGCTGAACGTAGTTTTGATAGACCGGGTAGGGAGACAACACGTTATTGCAGGAATGAATAGCAGACGCGATTGCCTTTTCAATCGCTATATTTTTGTCAACCGTCACATTCCCGGATAAGCTGAGCAAGACTGGGGAAAGTATTCGCGGTGTGGTAAATACCTGTGAAACATTTCCCTGCTGCGTGAGTATACTTTTTGCTTTTCGCCCGAGGTATGGGGCAAACGATGCATCTCCGGACAATTTGCTTACATACTCGGGTTTCACTTCCAGCCAGGCTTGCCCGGTAAACGGTAATGAGCGTTGTAGGCCATAGGTAAAATAAACCTGTTTCAATTCGTGCATTGCATCCAATAGCACCTTGCTGAAGTCTTTGGACGTTACAGGATTGGTGGTCAGTATTTCTTCCGGTAAATGGAAATGGTCTTCAAGTGTGATGTTCCCGTTTTCGTCGCTGAGAATGTCGGCGATCGGCAATGCCGCTTTAAACCCGAGTTCAGTCAATGCATAACAAACATTCTGAAGTA
>CBHTUB010000309.1:0-7351 GCA_966095595.1 uncultured Chryseosolibacter sp.
GAGGATGCGTTCAAAAGTCTCAGCATGAACTGACAGCAGTGAATGGATGGATCCGCTTGTCCTCCTTCAGAGGTCAGTTCATATCAGATCTATTTTATGATGGTGCAAATTATGAGTCAAACCATATAGAATTTTCGAGTAAATTTGTGAGCCCAATAGTTAAAAAAAGCCCCAGTGAAGCCCCTCAAGCTGCATTCCATTTCGGTACCGACCGTTACGTTGTGTTTTATTCTGTTCGGACTGCTTCCGTCAAATGCCCAGGTCGCAAATTTTAGTGCTGACAAAACCTCCGGGTGTTCACCCCTTGTAGTTCAGTTCTCGGATCTCTCAACAGGCACCAACTCCTCGTCGACATACCTATGGACGTTTGGCAACGGCAACACTTCGATTGAAAAAAATCCTGCAGCGCAATATGTTACCCCGGGAACGTACACCGTCACACTCAAGGTGACGAATGGTGCTACCTCTTCGACAGAAACAAAAACAGGCTTCATCACGGTTCGGGCCAATCCGGTAGCCAATTTTTCTCACAATCCATCGACGGGCTGTGCACCGCTCAACGTTTCGTTCACGGATGTCAGCACTTCAAGTTCCGGCGCTATCACCGAATGGGAATGGGTGTTTGGTGACGGGGAAACGGCGGCCACACAAAATCCTGTCCACGCATACTCGAATGTCAATATATACTCGGTTACGCTGCGCGTGAAAAACCAGTACGGCTGCCAGGATACAGAGTCAAAGCCTGCGATCATCAATGTGTCGGGCCCAACAGCGTCTTTCACTGTTAACGACGATAATTTTTGCAGTTCTCCGGCGCTGGTAGAATTCACGAATACTTCGGTTGAAAACGAACCGCTCACCTATCACTGGAGCTTCGGAGATGGCCAAACTTCCACAAGCAGGGATGTAGACCACACTTACATGACAGAAGGAACCTTTAATGTCGTTCTCACCGCTACCAACGCCGCGCAATGTTCGGACGTCTACACCCAGACCATCGTGGTGGGCGGTGCGGGAGGTGCCGACTTCACCATGTCGAAAAGCGAGATATGCCTTGGAGAAGCGATCGCGTTCTCGGCGACATTCGACAACCTCGTATTGACAAAAGAGTGGGATTTTGGCGACGGAGAAACCAGCAATGTGCTAAACCCTACACATCAGTTTCTCACACCGGGCCAGTATACGGTGACCCTGAGGGGATCGACCATTACAACACCATGTGTGCGGGTATCGAAAACGGTTAAGGTGAACGCCCTGCCTGTTCCCGATTTCAACTTCAACGCAAGTGGTTGCACGGCAGAAGTCAATTTTACCAACACTTCAACGAACAGCACTTCATGGGAATGGGACTTCGGAGATTTCACCACAACCTCTTCCGAGAAAGATCCAAAGCATACCTATTCCGCCCCGGGATCGTTCAACGTTACGCTCAATGCCATTTCCAATAAAGGTTGTGAAAAATCGGTGACAAAAGTCGTATCTACCGGTACTGCTCCCGTTGCTCAATTCAGTCCCCAGGCATCGCAGGATTGTGCTCAACCATCGCTTTCGGGATGTGCACCGTTCAACCTTTCGCTTACCAACCTTTCGTTTGGCGGCTCAAGCTCTATCAGCCAGACGACCTGGGATTTCGGCGATGGTTCAACCTCGAACAGCTACCATACCAATCATACCTACACGTCTACCGGCAGCTTCTCACTTACGCTTGAAGTAAAAAACCAGGATGGATGTACAAGTAACCTGACCAGGACGGTAGTCGTGTCCAATGTTACCCCCGTCGCCGATTTTACCGTGAACAAAACAACGGTTTGTGTCGGGGAGCTGATCAGTTTTTCTGCAGACGCTACAACCAACGGCAATTTCTACTGCTGGGACACAGGCGATGGATTCGAGCGAAGCGGAAAAAATTTCAACTATGCCTATTCCCAACCCGGCGTCTACACGGTGAAGCTGAAAGCGAAAAACGGAGGCTGTGAGAACATCAAGACCGTCACGAACCTCATCACGGTGAAGGATCCTGGCGCCAACCTTCAAGCCCTGAAAACATGTGCTGATCCCTTTCATGTTAATTTTGTCAACACATCAGTCGGATTTGACAGCTATGTCTGGGATTTCGGCGATGGTACGACATCGAGTTCTGATCCCAATCCGCAAAAAATATATGCGGCCGAAGGCACCTACAAAGCTTCCATCACGGTTTCCAACGCAACGACTGGGTGTACCGCGAAAAAAGAGGTCGATGTAAAGATCCAGAAGATCGTGGCCGACTTTTCGATCACCGAAGACAAGCCTTGCCTCGGCGAGACCATCGTGTTGACAGACAAATCAAAATCTGCGGTGCGCTGGAGCTGGTCTTTCGGAGACGGAATTGTGTCAACACTTCAAAACACCTCAAAGACGTATGCTGCGCCTGGCAACTACAATCTCAAGTTGACGGCATATGATTCTGAAAATTGTCCGGATAATCTCGTTGTCCCGGTCGAGGTACTCGATATACGGGGAGGGTTTTCATTTCAGAGTGTCAGCCACTGCGATTATCTCAGCGTTGACTTCGAAGATCAGTCGACCATCGGTGCGGGCATCAACATCACCGACTGGCAGTGGGACTTCGGCGATCAGCAGTCAGGGCAGGGCGAGAATATTCATCACGACTATCAGGATGAAGGTAGCTACACGGTCAAGCTCACATTGCAAACGGATCAATCTAAAGAGTGCTCGGTTACCCGTACGGGTGTTATCAATTTTCAAACTCCTGTTCCCGTTATCGTCCTTGCCAAGCCCGGCTTTTGCATCGGCGAAACCGTGAACCTCTACAATAACTCGGCGAATGCCATATCGTATGAATGGGAGCTGCCGGATGGAAGTACGACGACAAGCTTTCATACGAGCGCTGTTTTCGATCAGGAAGGAAAATACGATGTCAAATTAACGGCAACTGATGCTTCCGGTTGTAGCAGGACCGCCAACGGCGACGATCTGATCGTCATTACCAAACCGGATGCTTCGTTTGACGCGCGCGAGACGATGGCCGACTGTCCTCCGCTCATCACTTATTTCGACAACAATTCAGCAGATGCCACAACCTATCAATGGTTCTTCGGTGATGGTCAATCCTCAACGGTCTCCGACCCCGTCAACACCTACCACCGCCCCGGTACGTTCGACGTGAAGTTAATTGTAAAGGATGTTCATGGTTGCCTTGACTCGGCCAAGATGAGCCAGGTCGTAAAAGTTGGCGGACCTGACGGAACGATCACGGTCGGATCACTTGCCGGCTGCGTGGGCGACGAAATAACCTTTAACGCGGTCTCGACGAACACGGTAACGCACCGCTGGGATTTTGGTGATGGCAATGTGGTAAGCCTGCCAGAGCCGAATACGACACACCGATACGACACGGGAACGCTGGCTTTTATAACCGCTGTGTTTATCGATGCCAATGGCTGCGAAGTACCTGCGCTGGAGAACTATGTTGTCCAGATAGCCAACAATCCTCAGGTGAGCTTTACCTATGAACCCCTTTATCCGTTCGAGCATGAAACGATCACGCTTCATGCCATCAGCGATACGCCAAACGTTACGTGGGCATCGGCCGATGTACCGGGAATTCCCGATGGCCTGGACACACAAGTTACCTTCGACTCCGCAGGACTAAAGCTGATAACGGTCTCAGCTCTCAACGATGCGGGTTGTGCTACCGATACGACCCAACAGATCGCGGTGCAGGGCGACATTGTTCTTTACAATGTGTTTACGCCGAACAACGATGATAAAAACGAAGGCTTTGTCGTCAAAAATGTCGAGCAGGGAAACTGGTTCCTTCAGGTATACGATCGCTGGGGCGGGAAGGTATTCGATCAGCACAATTACATGAATGGATGGAAAGGCTTTGGCGTGAATGCAGGCGTTTACTATTACACCATCGTCAATCAAAACAGGCCGGATAAATTCTATCGCGGCATTGTTACGATAATCAAGTAATCAATAAAGGTCGTCGAACTCGAGGTAGATCTGCTTCAGAAAGATCATTTTGATAGGACGATCGGTCATGAATGCGTTCAGGGCATTCCCGCTCACACCTGGTACCCGATTTTCAAGTGAAGGAAAATCAACCAGTATATATTTCGAATTGCCTACTAACGACGGATCGAAGCTCACGCGGAGAAGCTGATCGAAATCCGGTTTGTTGGTCAACAGGTGAACGGCATACTGCTCCCTGGAGTTCCCGAATAAAAGGTACTTCAGTGTTTCACTTTTCTCTGCAAGCGGGTCCAGCATGTTTGCATACAGAACCTCGACGATCTGCGTGGTTACCTCACTGAACACTTTTACGCCACCCCTTTCAAAATGTCCCCTGTAAATGTTGACCTTGAAAGGGCGAGGCTGGCTGATCATCTCGGGAAGGACAAACTTTTCAGGCTCTATCGTATAGGTCGCATGTTCAGGGTTCAACTCCTGGTCACGTCTTAAATCCAGCATCGTCTGCTTGTCAAATTGTATCTCGAGAATGACCTGATAGTTGTGAGGCGAATGAAACATCGGAAGGTGATAGGCATAAACCTTTTCCTTGCCGAAGATCACCATTCCATGCACGGCAGGCTTATCGTTGGCAACGTGGTGTTGTGCTGTGGCGCAAAGAGAACACACAACGAACAGCAGTATTGCTATGGCAAGTTTTGAGGTACAAAAGGCCTTCATGAAACGGAACGGTTTTTTAGAATGTTCAGAGAATCAAATTTAAATAAAGAATGTATACATTAGGTATAAATGCTGTTTTTCATGATTCATCGGCATGCATTGTCAAAGACGGCGTCTTGCTAGCTGCTGCGGAAGAAGAAAGATTTACACATATCAAACACGGAAAGCGACCCGTGCCATTCTCGGTCTATGAGCTCCCCTACCATGCCATTGACTACTGTCTCTCGGTTGCCGGCATACACCTCAACGATGTAGAGCACATTGCCTATTCGTTCGACCCGTATATTTTATTAAAACCTGAGAACGTCGAGAACGAAGAGCTACGGATGCCATTAAAACCTTCGGAGCATAAAAATCACGAAGGCTGGTTGAATCCCTGGGATCCGTTGTTTCTTTCGTATGTTGTCAATGCTCCTTCGCAACTTGTGGACGGGTGGCCACATCACCTGCAGCCACGTTTTATCGGTAGTAACGTGGGCAAAAACAAATGGCATTTTGTGGACCATCATCTCAGTCATGCAGCGAGCGCATTTCATCCGTCGCCGTACGAACGGGCCGCGGTGATGACAATCGATGGCAGAGGTGAGGAGGCAACGACTGCCTACTACATTGGCAGCAACAACGATCTCCAATGTATCGACCAGGTAAAGATGCCACATTCCCTCGGGCTGCTTTACGAAAAAGTTACAACACATCTGGGCTTCCTGCATTCGTCAGACGAATATAAGGTCATGGCACTCGCGTCGTATGGCCGTCCCGACTTTGTCAACGAATTCCGAAGCATCATTCATGTGAGCGACGATGGGCAATACACAATCGATGATGTCGATTTTACGGCACTCTTCGGTCCGATGAGACGAAAGGGAGACGAATTTACGGCGCACCACTTCAACATAGCTCATTCTCTCCAGCTCGTACTGCAGGAGACTGTATTGAAGCTCGTCGATTGGCTTTATGAACAGACACATGAAGAAAATCTTTGCCTCGCGGGAGGTGTAGCGCTTAACTGCGTAATGAACGCGTATCTCCGCGACAACAGCAAGTTCAGGAACATCTGGGTACAACCAGCGGCCGGCGATGCGGGCACAGCACTCGGTGCAGCACTATGGGTCGACGCAAAGGAACGGGGATCGACAACGAAAGGTTTCACCATGGAACATGCGTATTGGGGTCCTGACTACAGCGACGACTCGATCGAGAAATTTCTCAACTGGGCAAAAGTCCCCTATCGCAAAATGAATAATGTTGCCGCTGAAACGGCGAAGATCCTCGCAGAGGACAAGATCATCGGGTGGTATCAGGGGCGTATGGAATTTGGGCCGCGCGCATTGGGCAGCAGGTCCATACTGGCCTCTCCCATCAGTTTGACCATGCAGGCAAGGCTTAACGAAGTAAAGGACCGCGAAGATTTTCGTCCCGTCGCTCCCGTAGTGCTGGAGGAAGATGCGCGGGACTGGTTTCACAATGCAAGGACTTCGCCTTTTATGTTATTCGTATATCCGGTGCGGGAAGACAAGGCTGACCAGATCCCCGCCGTGCGTCATGTGGATGGAACTGCGCGTATCCAGACCGTTAACGAACGACAACATCCCGCCTATCATAATCTGTTAAAGGAATTCAAGAACCTGACAGGTGTGCCTGTGCTCGTGAATACATCCTTCAACACTCTCGGTAAGCCGATCGTCTCATCTCCGCGCGATGCCGTTGAATGTTTCTGGACATCGCCCTTCGATGCCCTGATCATCGGATCATATCTCATCGAGAAGCAACGATGATTGGCTGACGCCGGATTTTTGCAGCTGATCCAGGATACAATACAAGACGTACTCGGGATCAGTTGCTTTCTCCGCAAGAATAACCCGGTGCAAAGCCGAGTTCAGCGGCGCCCAGCGATTGACATCAGAATAAGGCGAGAATATAATGACACTGGGATGTCTGAGTCCCGCAGCAATGTGTGAGACGCCCGTATCGTTCGAGATCAACAGCCTGCTGTTCTCGATCGTTGCAGCGAGGATGCCCAGCGGTACATCACCGATTTGCCTTACAATATTGATCACCGGAGCATGGATCTTTGCTTCGAGAGCATTTAAGATATCCGTTTCCTGGACCGAGCCGGTCAATACAATTTTATGGCCCGTTTCCAAAAGCTTGTTTCCGATGTAGGCAAAGTTCTCGATCGGCCAGCGTCTCCTTGCATCACGCGCACCCGGATGGAGACAAACGTATTGATTCATCACGAGATCGAGGTCTGCTGACACCTGCATAAATGCGAGCTGTTCTTCCTCCGTGATTGGAAATTCGAGATGCTCGCCTTTCCGTGGGATTCCCAGGACATCAAGAAGCTTGAAAAAGCGAAGCACCTCATGCTCGCCGTCTTCGCTCACCGGAAATAAATTCGCGCTATATGGTTTCGCGGATGCCGTCCGCAATCCTGCAATATGTTCAGCTCCCCAAAGCAGGCACATGCTGTTGGTGATCGTTCCGTTGCCCTGCATTTGCAGCAAAAGATCCAGCTTCAGTTCACGTATGCTGTCGAGAAATTCCAGGATCCTGTTCGTATCGAATTCCTGTTCCGGCAAACCGGGCCATCCCGGAAATTCAATGAACTCATCGAAATATTTGCTGAAGCGATTAACGAAGTCCCGTTGCCACG
>CBHTUB010000310.1:0-7351 GCA_966095595.1 uncultured Chryseosolibacter sp.
GTCCCCAGGTGATGTCGCCACCCATTTTATGGATGATCTCCGCGAATGTCTCTTTCATGTGGCGGGCCTGCTTCACCTCGAAGTCGCTCCACTTATAGTTGAAGCGAAGGACGGGTATACCATATTTGTCCACCGTTTTTGGATCGATCTCGCAGTAGTTGTCCTTACGGGCTACTGCCTCGCCGCGTCCCGAGATTCCGAACGTTGCTCCGTAGTAGTATCGATAGTCGTCCTTCAGCGATGCGCCGTATCCTCCGGCTTTCTTAATGGTGCCGTCACGACCGGGGTATTTACCGTTAGTGGACTGAATGCCGAACCCGAATCCGTACCCCGGCATTCCCATGCCGCCCCAGTACTCGATGTGATAACCTCTCGGGAAGTCGAGTTTTTTGTTGTCGAGCCACCACGGTGTGTAAATGTGCATTCCTCCGACACCGTCTTCATTGTAACGTTTTCTGCCGACCAACTTTGGTAGTATTCCGCCCATAGCCGTTCCGGTAGAATCGTGCAGATATCTTCCGAGTACATCGCCCGAGTTGGATATGCCATTGGGATGAGCAGCAGACCTTGAGTTCAACATGAGTCGCGCGGACTCGCATGCACTTGCCGCGAGCACTACAACTTTGGCGTTGACCGCGTATTCCTGCATGTCGTCCTTGTTAACGTACGAGACTCCTATTGCAAGGCCCTCGTCATCGGTGATGATCTCGCGTGCCATCGCATTGGCCACAACATCTACGTTACCCGTTTGGAGGGCGGGTTTGACAAGTACTGATGACGAGGAGAAGTCGGCGTGCACCGTACACCCGCGACTACACTGCGCGCAATAGAAGCATTGGCCACGCTTGTCATTGATCGCTTTCGTGAGGATCGATAACCTTGACGGTATGACCGGAATTCCGAGGGAGGTTGCAGCTTCGCGGATAAAAAGCTCATGCAGGCGTGGCTTCGGTGGAGGAAGGAAAATGCCATCGGGTTCGTTTGGAATATTTTCCACAGAACCGAAGACGCCGATGAGGCGGTCGACTTTGTCATAATAGGGAGCTACGTCTTCATAGGAGATCGGCCAGTCGTCGCCGAGGCCGTCGATGCTTTTGCGTTTAAAGTCCTTTGGACCGAATCGGAGTGATATGCGTCCCCAATGATTGGTGCGTCCGCCCAGCATTCTCGATCGGAACCAGTCGAACTTTGTACCATCAACATGGGTGTAGGGTTCGCCTTCCAGGGACCAGCCTCCATAGGCCGCATCGAAATCGCCAAAGTGCCGGAACTGAGATGCTGCTCCGCGGCGGAGCGAGTCGTAGGACCACTTCAGCTGTGTTACATTTTTTGCCGGGTCATACATGGGCCCTGCTTCCAACAGCAGAATCTTCATTCCCGCATTGGCAAGCGTGTATGCTGCCATTCCACCACCGGCTCCCGAGCCGATTATACAGACGTCGTAAGTTTTAGATGATTTTTTAATTTGAAATTGAGGCATTCCCAGTGGAGTTTACTGTCGGAATATACAGCAAACGGCTGTGAACCTCTAAGAATTTTTTATAAGTGAATTCAGACGCCGGCGAAATGCAGTGCAGGAGATCCGTTGTTCCTATGCCTTATTTTTCTTTGGTACGGGGTCATATCCGTGGGTGCCCCATGGATGACATCGTGCTATTCTTTTCGTTCCGAGCCATATCCCGCGAATAACACCCCACTCCCGGATCGCTTCTATTGCGTATTGTGAGCACGATGGCGTATGCCGGCAATGTGTTCCGAGCAGTGGTGAAATTGAAAGCTGGTAGAACCGTATGGGCAATATGAACAGCTTTTTAAGCATCCGGTTTAATTTTCGACGGACCAGGTGATTTCACCTTCCTTGCCGTCCTTTAATTGAACACCGATCTTCTTTAAATCGTCCCGTATGCGATCGGATAATGCATAATTTTTATCGACTCTCGCTTTTTTCCTCAATTCGATCAGCACATTGATCACGCCGTCGAGCAACTGATCGTTTTGAGCAGCTTCTTCCTGCAGGCCAAGGATATCTTCCATGAATCCGATAAAGGTCTTCTTGAATGCCGTGAAAGCCTCTTTCGAAACCTGGTTTACATTCAGATTGCCGGATTTGAAGTCGTTGATACGCGATGACATTTCAAACAGGACGGCGAGCGTTTTGGCTGTATTGAAATCATCGCTCATGTTGATGAAGGCTTCGTCCGTCAACCGCTTAAGTTCCTCTTCGAGCTCTGCGTTCACCGCGCCTCCGCTCACATGTTCCATCGGCTTGATCAGCTTCAGGGCGTTGCTCAATTTTTTATAGCCCTTTTCTGCAGCCTGCAATGCTTCGTTCGAAAAGTCGAGCGTGCTTGAATAATGCGACTGCAACATGAAGAATCTTACGGTCGAAGCCGAATACCCTTTATCCAGCAGCTTGTGCGATCCTGAGAACAACTCGTGGGGCAGGAAAGAGTTGCCTAACGACTTGCTCATCTTCTGGCCGTTCACGGTAAGCATGTTGGAGTGGATCCAATATTTCACTGGAGACTTGCCGTTGGCGCCGGTAGCCTGTGCGATCTCGCATTCGTGGTGAGGGAATTTGAGATCCATGCCGCCGCCATGGATATCGAACGTTTCCCCGAGATATTTTGTGCTCATCACCGTACATTCGATATGCCATCCCGGGAAACCTTCTCCCCAGGGAGACGGCCAGCGCATCAGGTGTGACGGCGATGCTTTTTTCCAAAGTGCGAAGTCGATCTTCTCGCGTTTCTCATCCTGGCTGTCGAGGTCGCGACCGCTTTCCATCAGCTCTTCGATCTTTCTTCCGGAAAGAATTCCGTAGTGGTGATGCTCGTGGTATTTTTTCACGTCGAAGTACACAGAGCCGTTTACCTCATACGCCAGCCCCTTGTCAAGCAGGCGTTGTGTTATTTCGATCTGCTCAACGATGTGGCCGGTTGCAGTAGGTTCTATGCTCGGAGGGAGGATGTTAAAGTCCCGCATGACCGAATGAAAATCTTCCGTGTACTGCTTCACGATCTCCATAGGTTCGAGCTGTGCGAGTCGTGCTTTTTTGGCGATCTTGTCTTCACCTTCATCCGCATCACTCTCGAGGTGACCGACATCGGTAATATTCCGGACATAACGCACCTTATAGCCGAGGTATCTGAAATACCGGCTGATCACGTCAAACGTCATGAACGTCCTCACGTTCCCAAGATGGGCATTGCTGTAGACGGTTGGTCCGCAAACGTACATCCCAACCTGGCCCGGGTGAATGGGTTCAAAGATTTCTTTCTTGCCGCTCAGGGAATTGGTAAACGAGACCTTGTATTGATCGTAAAGTGCCATATTTCAAAAGTGCGCCAAAATAGCAATAATCGGCAATTTCGTGAAGCTCGCCGTGGAGGGAAAGTGTTAATGAAATGGTAAAATCAGGAGGGAGTCGATGTTTTCCTTTTGGCACGCGAAGGTTTTTTTTCCTCCTGAGGTCCGTCGCCCACGAAAACCGGCACTTTGATGTCAGTTCCGCATTTCAGGTTCATCTGCTCGATGACGTACTTACACAGTTCGGGAGAATGAATTTCTTCGTGCTGATGCATGAAAAAATACAATGCATGTATTCCCTGGTCGATCCAGGTTTTCATCCGCTTGACCCAGTCGTCAACCCGTGTGTAGTCTGTCTGATGCAAGCCATTGCCTACGAAGCGTATGAATGCTTCCGGCGTGGTAAGTCTCATGTGCACGCAGTCGCGGCGGCCGGAAGCATCCGTGATCACACTGCCTACGCCGGAGGACTCGAGCGCATCGAAGATCTTTTCGAAGGATGTTTTGTCCTCGAACCAATCTTCGTGTCTCAGCTCGACAAAGAGTTTCACGTCTTTGGGGAATGCTTTGATAAACGCTTCGATCACCGGTAGTGCTTTTGGTCCCATACCCGGATGTGGCATCAGGAAGACCGGTCCGAGCGTTTCGCCGAAACCGGAAATGCCCTCGAGGAAACGATCGGTTTGTTTTTCAACATCCTTCAGCCGTTTCATGTGACTGATCTCACCAGTGACCTTGGGACAAAACCTGAAATCTTTCCCGACTTTTTTACTCCAGGCTTCCGTTTGTTTGAAACCAGGCATCCGGTAAAATGACGCATTGAGCTCGATGGAATTGAAATGTTGTGCGTAATGCGCAAGAAAGTCACTTTCCTTTGTGCCGGCGGGATAGATCTTTCCGATCCAATCTTTCCTGCCCCATTTGGCGCAGCCGACGTATATTTTGGTTTGTGATGGAGATCGTTGCAATACGCGGGAGGTTGCTGCATGATCTGCGGGTAATGTAAAATCGATGGTGTTGAAATCGACGTCGGTTAATCTTCCAAATTCCATAGTTGAAAGATAAGGGGTGAATGGTCAATAGTCAATCGTAACGGGTTGTTGGCTTTTGGCATTTGGGTTGTTTGGCTCAGGATTAAATTCCAGTGTCCAATACCAACCGCTGCCATTTTCCTGGCTGGACTACATCCTGACGACAGGCTTTTTGGCCTCTGACTTAAATTGCTTCTTTAGCCAGTGCCCTTTCCACATCCAGAGACCGGAGATTATGACGATTGGAAAGAATACCCACCGAACAGCGATCGCCGCCTCAGGGATCTCCGACACTGGTCCGTAGATATATCCGATTATGGGTATACTCAACAGTATGTGCAACCAGCGGATGATCGATCTTTCTGTAGAAGCTTTCATTAGTATGCTTATTTTTTCGCCAGACATCAGGTTCGCGTCAAGAGGTCAATGGCTGTTGGCTTTGGGTATTAGCCAGATGCTAAAACGCAATGTTACCTATTGACTTTTGACCATTGACCATTGACTATTCCTAACCTTCAACCTTTTTCAGGTTCATCTCGAAGAATTTTCTCCAGGCGTTACCATCACGTGAAAACTCACCGACCTCGTTCCATGTTTTCTTAACGGGATCAAGCACAATGGAGTATCGGATCTTTCCACCGGGGGTATCGAATCCCCACTGGTATTGATTCTCACCGGTGATGTTAAACCAGGCATCCGTGTTTTTGCCGTCTTTCAGATATGACTTGAACTTGTATTGGCCGGAGTTGCCATCGAACGAGAGGATCCCCAGGGCATGATGAGAGATCACTTCTTTATTCGTCGCAGCGTCGGTGTGCTTTCCAACGCCTTCGACCAGCAACAGCGTGTTGTCGAGTTTGTATTCAATTTTTTCATCGACATTGCTTTTTTTCACTTCACCGGTTTGTGTCGTCATGCTGCCTTCTCCCTGCCAGCGTCCTACCCACGCTTCGAGGGCTGACATTTTCTGCTGGTGTGTTTCAGATGTTTGTTGGGTTTGTGCGCTGGTCATCTTGAATCCAAAGATGATCACCGCGAAGACAATTGCTTTTTTCATATAGCGGTTCAATTAAGTTGTTTGCTAGGGCTGGATGTATTGTTTGAGATTGGTCACATATTCTTCGAAGGCCTTCATTCCCTTTTTGGTGATCTTGCAGGTGGTCAACGGTTTTTTTCCCCTGAAGCCTTTCTCAATGACGATGTATCCTGCTTCCGACAATTTGTCGAGCTGTACGCTCAGGTTTCCGGCCGTACTCTGTGTCTTCTCCTTCAGGAAAGTAAACTCGGCTTTGTCGACACTGATCAGTAACGACATGACAGCAAGTCTCAGCTGAGAGTGCAATAGCGGATCAAGGTCTTTGAACATTACTCGCCTTTGGTGTTTTTAAGCATGTAACCTGGAACAAGGTAGCCGCAGATTATTGTCACCGCTCCGATCAGCGGTTGTGTGTCGCGCGCGACAAGGAAGCAGATCATTCCGCCGATCCAAAAAGCCACGCCACCGGCGATCAGCGGTTTGAATCTGAGAATGACGCCCGATACCAACGTAGGGATCGCACTGAGCACCAGTATCACGGGATTGAGCTGATAATTGATACGTGAGCCAAATGCGACCAATATGAAAATCGTGATGCCGTACGCCATCCAGAGCCATCCGCTGATGGCATCGAAGTGAGTACGTGTACTGGCGACTTTCCCTTTGTTTACCGATCTGATGATCGTAAATATCCACGCGGGGATCGTGATCGTCCATACAATGTAGGGATGTTCATAACCGATCTTTGTCAGCAGGTACATGCCGGCATTGGCGATTGTAACAATCCATCCCCAGAGGAGGAAATAAAAGTGATTTCGCTGGACATTTCCCTTTGCCTCGAGGATCATGGACGTGATGATATCGAGGCTTTCTTTTGCCGAAAGCTCTGAAGAGGTTTTCATATGATGCGTTAATGTAATACAAACATAAACTAGTTTATATTATAAACCAAATTAACGAGAAAAGACTCCGGGAGTTTCACAAAGCGATTTTTAGATTGATTTTTTCAATCCAGCCGTACGAAGGGCGAAAAAAATCAGCAATCCTGCGGAGCCGAGGGCAAACGCCGTGAGCATTGCCACCAATGGATTGAAGGTGGTAACGATCGCCAGAATAAAGATCGATGCGGCCATGATGATACCAAGAATAGACCAATAGGGTACGTCGTGGATCTTAAGCACAGGTGTCTGATGCACGAGGTGGGCAGAGGGGTCAATGAATATGAATTGAAGTGACCGGATATCCCAGACCAGGAGATAGGTTGCGGCCAGCGTCATCAAACCGGTAACAATCGGCGTGCCTCTGAAATGATACGAGACAGTGATCACGAATATGTTGAGGATCATTCCAAAGAAAAGAAGCGCGCCTGCTTTTGCATATCGCTGTGTCATCAGCATCACGCCGCACACGATCTGAAACCAACCGATAAATTTCCAGTATAGCCCCGAGTCTGCCATTACACGGAAGAATTGCTGGATGGGCATGAGGTCGCCGATGGGGGCATCCATACTCACGATCGACCTGCCGGATAACTTTCCCATGCCGATCGCTGCAATAACGAATGCTCCGCCAATAAGATAACGCAGGTATATGGTGAAGATCTGCAATGCTGCATATTGTTTCAATCTTTCCGTGAGCGCTACAAGCCTTTCCATTTTTTAATTTTCACAAAAGACGGACAAAAGGCGGGCGTGTTACAGCCGGGCTGAGATTTTTGTGTTGTGTGGGTGCTTGTATCACTTTTATTTAACTTCGCGCCATGTTTACAGGAATAATTGAAACTGTGGGCCATATCGTTTCCCTGCAGCGGGAGGGAACAAATACACATTTTTGGGTTGAAAGTGGCATCAGCAGGGAGCTGAAGGTAGATCAGAGCGTTTCTCATACTGGCGTATGCCTTACGGTAACGCAGGTTGCCGGAGATAAGCACCGTGTAACGGCGAGCGATGAACCGCTGCAAAAGTCCCACCTGGGA
>CBHTUB010000311.1:0-7346 GCA_966095595.1 uncultured Chryseosolibacter sp.
CCTTTATTTTATCAGGCACAATGGCGTCGGTTTCGAGATGGACTATGTCGTAAAGCTGTTCGGTGTATTACAGCGACTCCACCGTAAGGAAGAGTTCGAGGGAACGGGTGTAGGCCTGGCGTTGGTAAAACGTATACTCGAACGTCATCAGGGACAGATCTGGGCGGAAGGTGAAGTAGGGAAGGGCGCAACGTTTTATTTTACGTTGCCGGACTAAGCTTTGCCTGGCGGGTATACGAGTTTCCTTTCAAGGCAAGTTGACTCTGCTGTGGTCGCAGCTAAAAGTTTTTCCGCAATAAGAGATTTTGAAGTACGACGTGTGCAAAGCCTTGTCTCTGAAGACATAAAATCTGTATTTTGCAGGCCGATTATGCGAAATATACTTTTTGGACTGACCGCGTTGTTCTTTCCCGGTCTGGTTTCGGCGCAAATGGAGTCACAGATCACCCGCGTCACAGACCATAAGCTTTCTGATAAATACGATGTAGTAGTAGAGTCGCCCTATTGTGATCTCGGGAAGGCCATTTATTGTATCCGGGCGGCGAAGCTGATAATTCTTCCCAAAGGTGCCACGACGCCGATCCAGACGATCACTGCGGATGTACGCGTAGCCACGGAGTTGGATCACATGATCCGATTTGCCGATTTGAACTTCGACGGTGAAGACGACCTGATACTTACAGACATCTTTCTCGAGCGGACCATCGATCTTTTCGATCCCGCACAAAAGAAGTTTATTGAAAGTGATGTGTTCACCTCGATGGTGGTGGGAACGGCAGGCTTTTTCCCTACCAGCGAAAAGTTGATAGAAGTTCGCCACGATCCGCAGTATTACCAACAGCATACCGAATTTTTCCGGATCGCAGGAGGCAAGCCCGTACTTGTAAAGGAAGTGATCGAGACGTTCCCCCTCAATCCGTTGCAGGACAAAACATTCATGGTCATCTCCAGGAAGCTGGAAGGAGACCAATGGATCACGGAAAGCCGAAAAATACCGGTGCCAGGAGAGCGGGAGTGGCAGTTGCCTGGTGGCAAGGCAGTCGAAGTGCCTGAGCGGATAAACGTTATAGGTGCGTCCGACAAATTTGATGTCAGCATCGAGCTCCCGACGACGCGGGCAAAGGGAAAGAAAAGCGAGATCACCGAAGGTTGGTATTCATACAGGGAAGGCAAACCCGCGGTTTTCGTGATCAGGGAGAAGACGACCGGCATGGTGCAGAAGATAAACGCGAGGGGGACCGGGCTTAGGGTTTCCGATGGCGATCGTTCCGCCGACCGCACCTTCAACTGGCAATATGGCGATCAGCACTGGGTAAAATTTTCGGACATCAACTTCGACGGCTTTGAAGACTTGCTGCTCCTGAAAAAAGAATTTGAAAATAACCGTCGATATGAATGCTATCTGTATTCGCCAGCGGATAAAATGTTTATGTATAATCCTGAGCTGAGCGGACTTTATGACAAATGGTGGGAGATCGATGCCATGGGCACGCCGTTTCATTTTACTACGGACGCCGCGGCTAAAACCATCACCATCGATTTTGGCGACGACACAGAGAAGTACATCTTTACCTATGCGCTGCACAACAATATACCGGAGCTCGTGCGAATGAAAAAACTCGCCGGGGGACGCTGGTTGACTGCGGAAGTGCAGGGGGGAGTATGGAGGAAAAGCATCCGGAGATAGGAGGTTGAAGCACGAAGTCAGATTTAAAATTTCAGGGTTTTCACGGATTTCAGATTGAGGCCGTTTACTCCATCGTAACGACGTCGACATTGTCGTCGTCGTCTTTTTCTTCCCAGTCGAGCAGGTGGAGGGGGTCGATGCCTGCGAGGGCTGGTTTTCCGGATACGGTCACGGTGATCGTTTGCTGACCGGTGTGGATACGATGTTTCTGGAGGTAGAGCGGTGCGCTGAGCTCGTCCTGGCCTTCGCTGGTCTCGCCGAATACGCCAATGGGAATGAGCTCGTCCATCTTCATTTCAGTCGCTACACCTGCGCTATCGTACATTACCTTACGTGCTTTCACGTCGAGGGTTACCTGCCAGGTATTTGCTCCTGTTTTTACGGCCGTGACTTTTTTCGTCTCGAGCTCCCAGAACGTATTTACCTCAAAAAGATCATGCAGCAGGTATTGCAGCGAATCGGGTGTGACGGCCTGTAGCTCGCGATAGAGATCCAGTGTTGTTACGCTGGAGGATCCGGCGGTGTCGTGCTCAGCAATCAGCTTTCGGATGGCGCTGTTTACACGGTCAGCGCCGACGTATTCGCTCAAAGCATACATCGCGAAAGGACCTTTTCGGTAAGACATGTAAGGATCAAGGGCCCTCAGCAGGGGCTCACCGCGCCGGATGGGCTGATGGGGATAGGGCAGTCGCATGAAAGACAACAGTTGGCGGAGTTGCGTGTCACCGCGTGCTTCCCTGACGAGTTGTATGGCCGAGTACCAGGCAAGTCCCTCGCTGAGGAACGGAGCGCCTTCTGCCAGTGCGTAGGGCAGACTCCACTGGTGCGACATCTCGTGGGCCATGACTGCATAAGGGAAATCGAGAAGATGCTCATTCTTCGGCATCCAGAAGGGAACACCTTGTCCGTGGTAGATAAGGCTCGCGTCGGCGTGCATGCCTGTTCCGGGGCCTATGGGATGCTCGATGACCGTGATGTGATCGTAGGGATACGGCCCGAATTGCTTCGTGTAAAACCGGAGCGACTCCCTTACGCCTCGTACCATGCGCTCAAGATGACCGGTGTGTGTCGGATAATGGAATACCTGTATGGCTACACGCGCGCCTGAGGACGAGTCTGCCCAATGATTTTCATGCAGCGTATAATTCGCAGAGAAGAAAGACCAGTCATTGCCGATCGGCGCGCTGGTCACATAATGAAAATGGCGACGGTTGCCTTCTGTCCATGTCCGTTGCAGCCTACCGGGGGTCACGGCTACCTGATCTGCGTCTGTCACCACGTCAGCTTCGAACCGGATGCCGCCGCCCCGTTTGGTGGGCTCACTTTCCTCAACGTCGTACAGGGAGGCAATCACGGGACGTGGCAGAAGCCCATGCTCCCTCCGTTCTCCAGTGCTGATCAGCTCGCGTTCCCGCTGATAACCGATCGCCGGGAACCACGCTGCGGTGAAATATGTGCCACCGGCCTCTATCGAAGGATCGGCCCCCCGGTGGCTAAATCCCCGAAGCCCGACATGCACTTCAAAATTCATATGCAGGGAATCGCCCGGAGCCAGCGGACGTGCGAGTGTATAGATGCGATGACGATATCGGTCGTCGTTTACTGCCAGGGTCGTTTCCCGATCAAAAGAGATCGCTTTCGTCTGAACGTGACCCATTGCCGGGGCGATGTGGATCGAGTCGATGGCCTTCGCACCATTGTTGATCAGTGTGTAGGAGCCAGCGATGTCCGCGGTGCGTTGGTTGGGATAGATCTCGACCTTAAGTTTGGTGGCTGTCAGATCAGGTTGCAGGCTGTTCGCATACTGGCTGTAACGCCGTTCATATTCTGCCCGATGCCGGGAGATGTCTGTTCTGTTTCTGTACTCGTGAAGGACATTGGTATTGTAAAAAATATAGGATCCCAGAGAAATAATACATAGCAATGCTACTCTGCCGATCCACGCCGTGTGTCCGTTCATACGACGACGTGCGATACTGATCCGCGTCCTGAGCCCCCGTTCCCTGCCACGCACCCAGAGCAACCTTGTGATTACGGCAAGGAGTACCGCCCATGCCGTCCAGTAAAGCCTGAACCACAGCCATGGGGCGATCGACGAGCCGAACCCGCGCATTTCGGTATAGGACCACGAAGGGCCGGCACCATAGATCAGCATATTGTGCTCCATCCCCAGCATCGTTGCGAGCACGGCGATAAACATGTAGACGATGATCGCGATCACGTGGCCGATATACTTCTGATCCGCAGCAACATGGATAAGAAGTGCGAGAACGGTGAAGAGCAGGTATTCCGGAAGCTGAAGGCCGAACATGACCTTCATGTACAAGCCGATCTCGAAGTGATGGTAGTTCATCATGGCCTGTGCCAGTATCCCGGACGTTGTCAGAAGCGCCGTGAACAAGACAAGCATGAGGCCGATGCCGAGTAGTTTCCCGAGAAAGGGGGGCCATTCCGATCCTGGCATCGCATCGGTGATCTCGCTCACGCCGGCGTCGCGTTCCTTCCACACGAGCTCGCCCGCGAAAAAAATGATAAAGCCCGGAATGATCACCCAGCGGCTCATTTCTGCCGACAGCGCACCTGTCAACTCGGCGACAACACGAGAAGTCTGTGGTACGAGCGGAGCGCCGATGGAAGACGTTTGATCAATGACGATGACCACCGAAAGCAGTGGCACGAATATCAGCAAGGCAAGACCTGCCCAGCTTGTTGCGAGCGTCCGGAACGATGTCCACGTGATGGCAAGCGTCTGGCGTACGGGCAACGTGACATCCGAGCTTGTACGGGATATCACACCCGCCTGGCGGGACTGGAGGTTTGGGATCTGAGATTGAATGTTGCGCTCTTTCCTTGAGTTGCCTGGAAAATATTCAAGCTCCGGATCAGCGGTTTTTAATTTTTGAAATTTGAATAGCGGTAACCGCTTTAATTTTCTTTCGGTTCCGGAAATATGTGCGAACCGAAACCGGAAGAACGCGTAGGCGCCAAATAACAGACCTATGCTCAGCCAAAGAAGACGGTTAAAAAGTATGGGGCCTTCAAGCGCAAGGAGACGCCAGTTCTTTTCTACCGTCGTCCACAAACGCGACAGGTCTTCCCAGACGAATCGCACACCGACGGGATCGATCAGTGTCCCGAGTTCCCGTTTGAAAAACAGCAGGGAAGCAATGAAAAATGCCGTGAAAAAAAGCAACAGGCTACCGATGTAGGCCGCAACGGGGCGCCCGCTGTGCAGTGAAAGCGAAAATTGGATAGCAGTTCCGAACAACACGTTGGGAAGTGAGATGAAGAGGTAGGAAGTGAGGAAGGCGCCGGGTCGGAACGGACCGATCAGCTCAGGAGCTACGCCGGGCAAATAGACTGCGAGGAGGATGCCGATCTGGACAGCCAGCATCAGGACCGCGTTCAATGCGAGTGCCGCGAAAAACCGTCCACCAAGGAATTGTGCCTTGCTCATGGGCATGGTGTAGGTGAGGGGACTCATCCTGGTTGCAACATCTCTGGCCGCTGCCTCGCCCGCGATCGCTGCCGCAGAAAGAAGCCAGATCAACCCGCCGAACACCGTAGTCTTCGCGATGCCGAACGGGGAGTTGAGGAGAAATTCAGAATAGAGCGCCTCGGCAAAGGAGCCATCCCTCGTCATCAGAAAATCGAGCACCACAAGGATCGTGAATATGAGCCACAGAAAGGGTCGACGTATCTGATAGCCAAACTCATAACGAAAGACACCAAGGAACTTTGTCATATCACCGCTATCTGGGTTTTCCCGAGATGCCCTGACATTGCGCTGAAGTACACGTCTTCAAGATCCGGCTGCACGAGATCGAAACCTGCCGGTGTTTCCTCGCTATAGATATGAATGACCGTTTTTCCGCCGAGCAGTTTCGTCGAGATGATCCTATGTTCCTGCTCCATTTGAGGTAAAGTATTTTTTTCGATGATCTTTCGCCAGATGCGTCCGTTCAACCCATCCATTGCCTTTAGCGGTTCGGCTTCGTACAGGATCTCGCCTTTGTTGATGATGGCCATGCGCGTGCACAGCTCACTGACATCTTCCACGATGTGGGTGGAGAGGATCACGACGCTGTTTTCACCCAGCTCGCTCAGGAGGTTTAGAAAGCGCACGCGTTCCGCGGGGTCGAGGCCTGCGGTCGGCTCATCCACGATCAATAATTTCGGATCACCCAATAGCGCTACCGCGACGCCGAAGCGCTGGCGCATACCACCGGAGTAGCCTCCGAGCTTTTGTTTGCGGACGTCCCACAGGTTGGTTTTGCGCAACAGGCCTTCCACAACCTGCCGGCGCGACTTGCTTTGTGTAAATCCCTTGAGAATCGCGAAATGATCAAGGAGACTCTCAGCACTTGCCTTTGGATAGACTCCAAATTCCTGAGGCAGGTAGCCGAGTGTCTTGCGTACTTCATCTTTTTGCCTGATGACATCGATCGAACCAAGGTGAACGGTACCATGATCCGGTTCCTGCAACGTGGCCAGGATGCGCATGAGGGTCGACTTTCCGGCGCCGTTCGGACCGAGGAGGCCATACATACCGTTGGGAATGGTGAGGGTGACGTTTTTTAAGGCTTGCACACCATTCGGGTAGGTTTTAGAGATGTTTGAGATGTTGAGCGTCATGGTTTTCCGTTATTCGTTATCGCATTGGTCATTCCGGTGCGGTGATGTAAAGATATTTGAAAGTACTTTTAATACCAAAGTACTATTTTAAATAATTTTACTGGCGGCGAGACAACGGATGGATGGGCTTTGAGGCAGGAGAGGCTTATCGAACTCAGTGACCCGTTTAAACGAATGGTGATGACATGAACTGGGAACGGGTGCTGGCGGCAGCTGGCGTTTTAGTTAAGATAACCATATGTGATTGCTTGATAACATACCTCACGAAACTGCTTTTGGTCTGACCGATCCCCTTTACTTCGCTGAGTTCGTTTACATAGAACTTGTGAAAATCTTCCATGCTGGAGGCTACGATCTTCAGCATAAAATCGAACTCGCCGGAGATGTTGTAGCACTCGAGCACCTGCCCGAATGACATGACCGCCTGAATAAATGCTTTGGCGGTTTTTTTGTCGTGCTCCTTTAACGAGATGTTACAGATTACCATAATGCCCTTGTCGACAAGGTTATGATCCAGCAGGGCGGCGTACTGGCGGATCACGCCCAGCTCTTCCAGCCGTTTTATGCGATCATGTGTTGGTGTTGGACTCAGGTGGATCCTCGACGCGATGTCGCGTACCGTAAGCTTGGCGTCCTGTTGCAGCAACCGCAGTATCTCTTTGTCCTTGCCGTCGAGCTTCACGGTGCTGTCATCGGTGTTCTGTTCTTTTTTCAGGGCCATCAGAGCGTTGAATTTGAATGTTTGTTCTATCGAGAACGGATTATTT
The DNA here is from genome assembly GCA_966095595.1 of uncultured Chryseosolibacter sp. Lineage (GTDB taxonomy): Bacteria > Bacteroidota > Bacteroidia > Cytophagales > Cyclobacteriaceae > Chryseosolibacter. Next base: position 7,090 of record CBHTUB010000311.1, read on the forward strand.
GACCGTCTGTTCTGAAATTTATCAATTTCTATAGACAATTGTTCTATACCCTATCTTTGTGTTGGATTAGGAATATGACAACAAGGGAAAAAATAATACTACTGGTGGTATCAACCGGGATCTTTTTCGAAGCGCTCGATATTGCGATCGTGAACCTTGCCATGCCGTTGATACAGGAAGAGTTCGGGCTGACGACTGATGTGGTGCACTGGACGCAGACGCTGTACATTTTGTTTTACGGTGGCTTTTTGATCATC
>CBHTUB010000312.1:0-7335 GCA_966095595.1 uncultured Chryseosolibacter sp.
CGGTATTCAACTGCTCAACGAGTTTTTTTCTTTCAGACAAGATCTCATCCACCCAGATATCTTTTTTATAGGCGTGGTCAAGCGCATCGAGGGCGATTGCCTGGGTCTGGATATTGACGTTATACGGGTACTTGATCTTATTGAGGACGGAAATGATCTCGGGGGAAGCAAAGGCCATTCCCAACCGGAGGCCGGCAAGACCACAGGCTTTCGAAAATGTCTGCAGCACTACGAGGTTCGGGTAGTTAGCCAGCTCTTCAATGAACGAAGGACTGTCTGCAAAATCGATGTACGCCTCATCGACCACGACAATTCCATAAAAACGATCCAGCATATCGATGATGCGTTGTCTGTTCAACAGGTTTCCGGTCGGGTTGTTCGGACTACACAGGAAAATGATCTTCGTGGCAGAGTCGATCGCGGGCTTGAACGCGTTGAGGTCGATATCGAAGTCCTTCGTTAACGACACCTGTTGCACCTTTACTGCGTTGACGCCGGCGCAAACTGCGTACATGCCGTACGTTGGTTCCGTGATAAGGATTGCATCCCTGTGTGGTTCGCAAAATGCACGGATCAGCAGGTCGATAGCCTCGTCGCTTCCGTTGCCGAGGAAGATCTGGTCAGGTGAGACATTTTTTATTTTAGCCAATTTTTCCTTCACCTTCAGTTGCAGGGGATCGGGATATCGGTTGTACGGACTCGGGTATGGGTTTTCATTTGCGTCCAGGAAGACTTTGGCTTCTCCCTTGAACTCGTCGCGTGCCGACGAATAAGGTTTTAGTTTCGTGACATTTTCCCGGACGAGGCTGGTGATGTCGATAGTTGAATTCCTGCTCATTGTATGTTAGGCATTTTTGAGTCTTTCCAATCGGATACTTACAGCGCGTTTGTGTCCTGCCAGCTGTTCGGCCTCTGCCATCTTCTCTACTACTGGTCCAAGGTTTCGGATGCCTTTTTCCGTTATTTGCTGGTAGGTGATATTCTTCGAAAAACTGTCCAGCGAAACACCGGCGTATGCTTTTGCGAAGCCGTTGGTGGGAAGCGTGTGGTTTGTACCTGAGGCATAGTCACCAAGTGCTTCGGGTGAGAAGTTACCGATAAATACTGAACCTGCATTGATAACTCTTTCGGCGACCTGTTCAGCATTGGCCACGTTCAGGATCAAGTGCTCCGGTGCATATTCGTTGATAAATTGTATGGCCTTTCCTTCGTCTGAAAAGACCACGACCCGGCTATTGGCGAGCGATCTTTCGGCGATGGCTTTCCTCGGAAGCTTATCGAGCTGTTCCCTGATCGCAGATTCGATTGCAGGCAGAAGTGAACCGTCGCGCAGGACAAGCATTACCTGGCTATCTTCTCCATGCTCAGCCTGTGACAAAAGGTCGGCTGCGATAAATTCCGGGACAGCAGACTGATCTGCAAAGACAAGCACTTCCGATGGACCTGCGGGCATATCGATCGCGACGCCTTCTTCCATCACCATTTGTTTCGCCTTCGTCACATACTGGTTCCCGGGACCAAAGATCTTGTAGACGTTTGGTATGGATTCGGTCCCAAATGCCAGGGCAGCGATCGCCTGCGCACCACCGACTTTGAAGATCTTCGTTATTCCGACGAGCTGAGCAGCGAACAGGATCGCAGGATTGATGTTGCCGTTTTTATCGGGCGGCGTGCATAAGATTACCTCATTGCACCCTGCGAGCTTTGCCGGAATACCGAGCATCAGCACCGTGGAAAATAACGGGGCAGAACCACCCGGAATATAGATCCCGACCTTGCCTATGGGTACTGCCTTTCTCCAGCAGGTCACACCCGGCATGGTTTCCACTTTCAGGTCTTCGCGTTTTTGTGCTGCGTGAAATTTTGTGATGTTCGACGCTGCCTGTTGAATGGCATCGCGAAGATCCTGGGGCAGCGCTGCGATCGCGGTGGCGACATCATCTGCAGTCACCTGGAGGTTATCGACCGAGACCTTGTCGAATTGGAACGTCAGTTCCCGCAGGGCGTGGTCGCCGGATTTTCTAACGCGGTTCAGGATATTCCTCACGGCGCTTTCGAGAAAATCGAGCGCGAGCTGGGGACGTTCGGTGATTGGCTTCCACTCTCCGGGAGCGGGTTCATTAAATATTCTCATGATCTCAAACTATCATTTTTTCAATTGGAACTACCAGGATACCTTCTGCGCCAAAGCTTCGCAGCTGATCGATCCTTTCCCAAAAATCATTTTCGTCCACAACGGAGTGAAGCGAGCTCCATCCTTCTCTGGCCAATGGGATAATGGTCGGGCTCTTCATGCCGGGAATGACAGAAGTGATCTTTGCGATCGCGGAGTTCGGGCAATTCAGAAGTATGTATTTGCTGTTCTTCGCTTTTTGAACCGCTTCGATCCTGAAGAGCAGCTTGTCCAATATCTTCTGCTTTTCGTCCGCAAGGTCGGGGCTCGCGATGATGACGGCTTCTGACTGCATGACGACCTCGACTTCCTTCAGGCCATTGCCCATAAGCGTGCTGCCCGTGCTTACAATATCGCATATTGCTTCGGCGAGTCCAATGCCGGGAGCGATCTCAACCGATCCGCTGATCTCGTGGATGCCCGCTTCGACATTATTTTTTTTCAGAAACGCCTTTACGATGTTGGGGTAGGAGGTGGCGATGTTTTTCCCCTGCAGGGAGCGAATGCCGTTGTATGTATCGGACCTCGGGACCGCTATGGACAACCTGCACTTTGCGAAGTCGAGTCGTTTCACGAGCTCGTTCTTTTTTTGTTTTTCCACGAAAACATTTTCTCCGACGATCCCGATGTCGGCAACCTTGTCTTCGATGTATTGCGGGATGTCGTCGTCGCGGAGGAACAGCACTTCAACGGGGAAGTTGCGCGCCTGTGTTTTGAGTTGATCTTTTCCGTTGCTGAAGATCAACCCGCTTTCTTTCAAAAGGGCGAGAGATCCTTCCTGTAGTCGTCCGGATTTTTGAATAGCGATTCGAAGTAACGTCTCCATTTTAGATGAATTATGTGCAAACAAAAAAGGCCTGTCGTGTGACAAGCCTTTTGATATTTTTCTTTTATAAAAACTCAAAACAATACCTTGCCACTATCCTGGTGGATTCCATGATGGTGGTGATGCAAAGTGATGTTGAGTGCGTTTTTCATGTTATGTCGACAAAGAAATAGAATGAATTCGACAACTCAAAGAAATTGATTTGTAAAAGATATGATATTTTCTCCAATCGTTTGAAATAAAAGGAATTGAACGCTAACTATCGGTAGGAAGCTTGCGACTTCCGTCGCGGGGACGGATTCATGCTGCCTGCTTCAGGAGTTTGCCTTTAGATCTTCCAAAGGCATAAATCTTATATTTAAAATCTGAGATGAATTTTCAGAACCACTCCTCGTAGCCCGATCCCTGAACTACTTCCTATGCCTCGTAGATCTTGAGGAAATCCATTACTTCTTTATGGACGTTGCGTTTTTTGGATTTAAGGTCATAATCGGCGGTAGCGATGGATTTGAACAGCTCGCTTACTACTTCCGATCTGAAGCCGAGTTCTTTCGCGTAAACGGTTGCTACTTCCAGCTCTACATCCTCGACTACTTCATCGAGGTAGATCATAAATACGAGGTGGTAGATCGATTCGAGCTTTTCGATTTTTTCGGAGGGATGCGCGAACTTGAGTGACGAAAGATCGATGTTGGCATGTTTGAGGTCGTCGGGGTTCAAGCGCAGCTGGAAGCCCCATTTGAGAAGGCATCTCAGGTACCGGCTCTCGATCATTTCCCGTCCGAGGAAGAGTGCAAGGATATTGAGATAGCTCTTTTTAACGGAATGCAGTTGTTCTTTTGTAAGGTCGGTCATTGTAGGTTCTGATAAGTTGGACGCTTTGGGGATCGAAGCCACGTAGGACGAAAATATGGATTTTTTTCGTAGCCGCCGTTAGCAAGTGGCAAGTTTCGGATGCAGTTCAGCGACAATGTGTGTCGTGCAAACGCTCGAGGTCAGGCATGCCCAGGCGTTCGGCCATAGTAAGGTCTTCGCACACCGAGCTATATTCCCTTCGGTTGATTTTAGCGAGTGCGCGATAATAATAGGGCTGAGATTGATCGCGACGCAGGAATACTGCCCAGTTACAATCGGTAATGGATTCGCGATAGCGTTTCAGCCGCATATTTGCTTGTGCGCGGCCCAGAAATATGTGGTAGTAAATATCCGGTGCATCTACCGGATTCATCACGATCTGAAATGCCCGGCCATAGACCTCACTAAGGTTTTGTTTGAACAACTTCTTTCCAAGCGTAAAATACTGAAGCGCTTCTTCGGGATTGTTCAGCTTTTCAAGGTTGATCATTCCTATTTGATAGATGAGCGCGAGATCGTAGGGATTCTGATTATGCAGATGCTTCAATGCCTGAAGGGAACCTTCATAGTTACCCATATAATATTGGCACATCGACAGGTTTTGTAAAGTCTCGGATCGTACGGGATGCTCGAATTGTTTGAGTACCTCATAATGCTCGATAGCCGATTCAAAATTCTGCTCGCCAAATTCCTCGTCGGCTTTTTTTCTCAGCTCGTCGATGAGGCTGTCCTTGGCAAATTCGAATCTATAGTCGAATGGTGACTGCGTGCCGACCGTATCGATGAGAAGAAATGCGTCGCTGAATTTTCCCTTGTCGAAAAGTCCGGTTGCAGTTTTAAGTTTTTGGGTGTTTGCCCGGAACTCCGCCAGCTGTTGTTTCCTCACGTAGTAATGAGCAGTGTGGATGATCGTAAAGCAGAATCCGCCGATGATGATAAAGACGAGGAAGGCAAGTCCCTGGATCTTGAAATAGTTGGCGTCGATCTTGTAGCGGTTTTCCTGAGCCCGTCTCCAGCGGTAGTATCGTTCCTGTTTGATCCTTTCCCAGTCGGGCTGTTCCTGAAACGTCAGGGCGAGGCCATAGAGTCGCAGGTCGTAGTCGGCCTTTTTGAACGGATTACACAGAACGTGATAAGCTTCGTTGACTGCCTTAAAAGATTCTTCGGCCTGAAAGTTTCCGGGGTTTCGGTCGGGGTGATAAAGTTTTGCCAGCCTTTTGTAGGCCGTTCGGATCTCATGTTGCGTGGCGCCCCGCGATATGCCCAATACTTCGTAATAATCCCTCATCCTCGAATCCCTTTATCTTATCCATTAAACGAAAAGCCGCTTGAATTAGTGAGATTTACTGCGGAAAAAGAGGTAAATCTTTATGCCTAAAACAAAAAAAGCCGCTAAAAAAGCGGCTTTTTTCCAAAAAAATTTTCGTCTGTTTTACTTGATCCGGGCAAGTTCCTGCACGAGGTCAATGAGCTTGTTTGAATAACCCCACTCGTTATCATACCACGCTACAACCTTTACAAATTTGTCGTTCAGCGCTATTCCTGCCTTGGCATCGAAGATGGAAGTGCGTTCGTCACCGAGGAAATCCTGTGATACAACTTCGTCCTCAGTGTAGCCAAGGATACCCTTGAGCTCGCCTTCAGATGCGTCTTTCATTGCCTTTTTGATGTCATCGTAAGAAGCAGGTTTTTCGAGGCGTACAGTCAAGTCAACAACTGAGACGTCAGCTACAGGAACGCGGAACGACATACCCGTTAATTTACCCTTCAGCTCAGGGATAACGAGGGCCACAGCCTTAGCGGCACCAGTTGACGACGGGATGATGTTCTGATAAGCGCCACGGCCACCGCGCCAGTCTTTTACCGACGGGCCATCTACGGTTTTCTGTGTAGCGGTTACGGCGTGTACCGTGCTCATCAAACCTTCTGCGATACCAAACTTATCGTTCAGGACCTTGGCGATCGGAGCGAGACAGTTGGTTGTACAGGAAGCGTTTGATACGATAGTATGTTGAGCTGTTAATTTCTTGTGGTTCACACCCATTACGAAAGTAGGGGTGTCGTCTTTCGCGGGAGCGGACAGTACTACTTTTTTAGCGCCAGCGGTGATGTGCTTCTGCGCGTCAGCCTGTGTGAGGAACAGACCGGTTGATTCGATCACGATCTCTGCGCCTACTTCATTCCACTTGAGGTTGGCAGGATCCTTCTCAGCTGTTACGCGGATTTTCTTTCCGTTCACCACCAGGTTACCATCTTTCACTTCAACGGTGCCTTCGAACTTGCCGTGTGTGGAGTCATACTTGAGCATGTAGGCCATGTAATCCGGTTCTACGATGTCATTGATCCCTACTATTTCTATATCCTTGCGGTTTATGGCTGCCCGGAAAGCGAGCCGGCCGATACGGCCAAATCCATTGATGCCTATTTTGGTCATGGGAGTAACAGTTGTTTTTTAAATGATGCGTCAAAAATAGAATTCCGGGGTTCTAAAACCAACGGAATCTTAGCAGCTTTTAGAAAAAAAATTCTGCACCGGTTTGCAAATAGCGTTAGGAGGTCTATCTTTGCACCACTTTTTACGGAAATGGTAGAAAGAACCCACGAAAACGGTCCGTTCGTCTAGGGGTTAGGACACAAGATTTTCATTCTTGGAACAGGGGTTCGATTCCCCTACGGACTACACAGATACAAATAAGGTGCTGATAACCAGCACCTTATTTTGTTTTATATGATACCCCATGGATGACAATTGTCTGTTTAGCTTCTCTGTGATACGCAGGTCATTCTTTTTCTTCTGCTGACGCTCCCATTTTAAATGCAGAACTTACTCTGCATGATGAAAACAACTCCACTAACGAGTTTACTTTTCCTAAGTTCTTCAACTTTTCTAAATGGTCCACACACCGGTGTCGCAGTCTCTGTGGCATCCGGTATTGGTGTATCAAAACCTTGATGGTTTCTTATGACGCATAGCTTATAGCCATATCTATTATCTTTATACCCTAATAGTCATAACTACTAAAAGGCCCCACGTGAAAAAATTAATCTTCGTTTTTGCCTGCTTTGTGCTGGCGTTCCAATTTGTACATGCGCAACCTGATTTTCGGGACGGTTACATTATTACCAATCAGCATGACACCGTTTATCTGAAGATCGATTACCGTTCAAATGCAAAAAATTATGAGCAATGCCGTGCGGGAGATGGCAAAGACATAAAAGAATATGGTCCTGCAGACGTGCTGGGCTATGGATTTGTCGACGATAAATATTTTGAATCCGGCATCGTCAAAGGTTCATTTGCCGAGGTGCTGGTCCGCGGCGAGCTTAACCTGTACCGGCAAGGAGCCGTGTTTTACGTGACGAAGGGCGATCTTCAATATCAGCTCGAGCGCAAAGAGATACATAAGGAGGTTGCCGGGCGCACGGTGATAAAGGAAGATACCAAATGGAAAGGACTTCTCGGTTACCTGATCAGCGATTG
>CBHTUB010000313.1:0-7320 GCA_966095595.1 uncultured Chryseosolibacter sp.
CAAGCTGGAACTCACCATCCTGGTCAACTTCCACTGCCTGGTACATTCCCATGTGGGCTTCACTGCCCCAGGCACCAGACGGCACATCGATCGCTTCGTCGAAGATGGCTACTCCATCGGCAATGACGAGCTTGCCATTACCGGACGCGTTATGGGAAATAATGGTCCATCCGGTTTCGCCATCGAGTCCACCGTTGACGATCAGGTCACCACCTACCGGTGTACACTTCACCTGCGCGGAAATCGTATATTTTTTAAACTGATTTCCGTTGATGACCATATACTGCTTTGACTTGGACAGATCCAGAGCAGTTCCTGCTTCAGGTGTCACGGTGGCACCTTCTGAAAGAGTCAAAACCGGTGTAATGCTGGTCACATCAGTTCCACATGGGAAGACCACTACGATCTTTCCTGCTTCTTCTGAGATCGTTACCTCATCGGCTCCCGCTACACTGATGTCGGTTATGGACACGCCGTATTGGTCTCCGATCTCCAGCGACATATCATCGAACGCTTCCATGTTATCCGTGCATTGCGCGAACAGGAGAACAAGGAAAAAAGTATATAGGACATTTAGTCGTTTCATCTTTCTTAGTATTTAGGGTTTTGCTTATAGAGAAAGTTGCTGGAAACAACTTGCTGTTGAGGAATGGGCATGTACTCATTTTTCCCGGCGGTGAACTGATAGTCGACGAGGTATGGAGTTCTTGTCACTTCCACTGCCTGATAGGCATCGAGGGTCTCTTTGGCGATACCCCATCGCACGAGGTCGAAGAACCTCCAGCCTTCCTGGCCCAGCTCCAACCTCCGTTCCCATCTCAGTTTCTCGCGTGCTTCGTCCTGAGTACCCAATGAAGAATACACACCGATCTTGTAAATAGATGCGTTGTTCAGACGACCGGTGCTATTGCCGGCCCTGGTCCGTATCTCATTGATGATCGGCAATGCTTCCGACACGCGGTTGAGTTCAATAAGCGCTTCGGCCTTCCAGAGGAGCAGGTCGGCATAACGTATGATCGTCGTATTGCGAGAGCTTATCGTGAAGGGGCCATTGGCTGCCCTGCATTCGCAATCAGGCTGATCGAGCTCTTTCATGGAAACGTAATTTCCATAGGTGCCGGGGTTTCGTGCCCATGCATCACCGCCATGTAAAAATGTGGGATCGTATTTGAACGGTTTGCCTTCCATTGAAACGGTGTGGTCGAGTCGCGGATCAACAGCATCAGTAGCTACATCGTAGTTGGCGTCGTTGAAGGTGTCGAAGAGCGGAAGGCCGTCTGCATCCGTCTTGAATGCATTAACAAAGTTCTGGGTAGGTACGTGAAATCCACAGCAACCCCAGGCCTTATCCTGCGGGTAGTTCAGGGAACCAGACCATGAGCCACGGCCATCAGGGCTTCCGTCGTCAATGGAACGTTGAATGGCAAAGACCACTTCTTTGTTGAACTCGAATTCATATAGAAAATTCATCGCATAATCTGGAACCAGGGCATACTGACCTGAATTGATCACCTGATCACACAGTGCTACGACTTCTTCAAGCCTTGCCTGATTGATATTGATCACACTGTGATCGGTTTCGCTTTGTTCATAAGCCTGATACAATCTCACTTTAGCAAGGAATGCGATCGCCTGGAACTTGTTGATCCTTCCGATCTCGCCTTGAGTTTCGGGCAACACGGATGCCGCATATTCAAGATCTTCGGCAATTTTGTTCCACAGTTCCTGATCGGTATACTGCACATTGGAAACCTTGATCGGCTCCTCTGTGAATTCGTCAATGAATGGTATCTGTTTCCAATGGATCTTAGCATCGAAGTTGAAAAATGCTCTTACAAACCGCATCTCTCCGATTCTCTGGTCGCGCAGGGGGATTTCTTCCAGTGACACCTTATTCAACACCTTCAAGGCGCTGTTGGCCCTTGATATCCCAATGAAATCACGAGACCATTTGATATTGAACAAATCCAGAAGGTCAGGCGGCAGTGAGCTCATGTCCGCAATGATCGGTTTGAAGACCGACAACACATGGTACCCGAAAATGTCGGCGGGACCGTTTCCTCCCTTGTGAGCATCTCCGGCTCTCAGATCACCTGTTGGCCAAAGCATATGAGGCGCAACATAGTGGTCGTTGCCCATTGAAGAGTACGCAGCTATGACGAGCTTGTCCACGTTCTCGGCATTTGCTACCTGGCTTTCGCTGAGTGCAGCCTGTGGCTTCACGTCCAGGAAGTCGTTGCATCCCGCAAACATTGCAAATGCAAGGATCGAAATACGTTTTATATATCGTTTCATTGTCAAATCAGTTTGTGAAAATTAGAAAGTGAGATTAAGTCCGACGGAGTATCGTCTTGGTATCGGGAAGCCCGCAGTGGGTGTTTCAGGATCCTGCATGGTAGTATTCCTGGATTTGAAGGTCAGGAGGTTTTGCGCTGCCACATAGATGCGTGCTTCTGACAATCCAAGCTTTGAAATGATGGCCGCTGGTGGTGTATACCCTACAGAAACATTCCGCAACTTGGCGTAAGACTGATCTTCATACCGGTAAGTAGAAACTCTCCACTCGTTGTTGTTATCAACGGTTGTCAGCGCCGGAACATCGGTATTCCTATTCTGTGGAGTCCACGCATTCAGTGTTCCCTCACCATAGTTGGAACCAGCATTTATCGACGTGAAATTTTTAAAGAGTTTCCAACCGTTGACTGCCTGCGAACCATAAACTCCCTGAAGAAATATATTGAAGTCGAAAGCACCGTAGGTCACGTCGATGTTCATTCCGTAAAGGAGATCAGGTGACGTGACAGTAAAAAATTTCTGATCCTTGCCGTCCACTACACCGTCTTCATTCAAATCCCTGAACCTGATCCTTCCGGGAGCTGCGCCTGGCTGAGTCGCATGTGCAGCCACTTCTTCCTCGCTTTGGAAAAGGCCGTCCGCTACATATCCATAGACTGAATTTACGTTCCGGCCAATGATGGTTTGATCAGCACCGTTGCCACCGAATTTATTCTGGACGTGAACCGGAAGTTCCTTAACCTTATTCGATATAGTGGCCATATTGCCGTTGACACTGACATAAAGCGACTTCGCTCCGATCTTGATGTTATTGGCATACCCTAAAACGATCTCAAGGCCTCGGTTTTCAACGGTCCCTGCATTTACAAATCTGTTGGCTCCTTCGCCTTCTGTTGCTGCGGGTTGTGTTGCTGTCAGGATATCCCTTGTTTCTTTTACATAGTAGTCAACGGAACCGGAGATCTTGTCACCGAAAAGACCGAAATCAACTCCTACATCGATGGTCTCGGATGTTTCCCATTTTAAATCCGGATTTCCTGTTTGTGCTCTGGCGAATCCGGATGGAAGCTGCCCGGAATTGTTCACATTGATATCGTACGCCGTGCCATTATCCTGGTTGAAGGTAAAGATGGACTGAGTAGCATATCTGGGTTCAAAAATTGTGTACTGCGCGCGCGGATCAATTTCCTGGTTACCGGTTAAACCCCAGCTGCCCCTGACCTTTAATTCCGAGAGCAAACTGTTATCTTTCAAAAATCCTTCTTCATTTACTTTCCAACCTACTGATGCTGCCGGAAAGTTACCCCACCGGTTATTCGCACCAAACCTTGATGAGCCATCCCGTCTGATCGTGACTGAAGCCAGGTATTTGTCCTTGAGACTGTAATCCGTCTTGGCAAAGAAAGATTGAAGAGTCCACTGGCTACCTGACCCTCCGTTCTGAATGCTTTCCGTTCCCTGGTTCAGATATGCAAAGTCTATATCCTGTGCGGCAAAGCCCCTGCGGGAAGCAGAAAATTCCTCTGTGTGATATGAGATGGTCTCCGAGCCGGCAAGGAACGTAAAGTTATGATCACCCTTCACAAGGTTATACGTCGCCGTATTTGACCAAACGTAATTTCCATACCTCGACATTGCGTTCACAAGCTGATCCTGAACATTCAAACTTCCGGGTGAATATGCTTTTTTGAAATCGCGCCAGTAAAACATGTTATAGTCTACACCAAAACTTGAGCGAAGATTCAGGTTGGTGATCGGTTTAAGTTCGGCGAATATATTTCCGAGAAAGCGATTGAAGTGATACTTGCTATGTTTGCTGTCTTCTATTACCCGCACCGGGTTATCAGCGTTTGTAATGCCACCGGTAGGTCCGCCCCAATCGGTACCATCTTCGGTCCGCACAGGCACAATGGATTGTTGTTCGAATGCCAATCCCGCTGCATATCCGGCCTGATCATTCACTTTGTTCGCGGACTGGTTGGTTGCCGTAAAATTCTGTCCGACCGTCAGAATGTCCTTGATGACATGATGCGTGGAGTTAAGCTTGAACGTATACCGTTCAAAATTGGAATGCTTAATGATACCGTTGTGATTAAAATATCCGACGGACATGTAGTAGTTACCGGCTTTCGATCCGTTTGAAATGGAAACATTATGATCTTGTATCACGGATGTTTGCGTGATCTCCTTGAACCAATTCGTATTGGCAGGTCGCATCTCCCTGGCCGCATCGATATATTCCGGCAAGAGGATCTTGTTCAACACGGGGTTTGCAAAATCGCCATTCCATTGATAGGTATACAATGGCGAGACGGTATTCGGATCGATCTTATCATTCACCGCAGCTCTCCATACCACTGTTGCGCGTTCCTGCGTATTCAACGGCCTGGTGTTGTACTGAAAGTCCTCGACTGAAACTGTGCTTTTAACATTTACCCTGAGTTGGTCGGAACCTTTCTTTGTTGTAATGATAATTACCCCATTGGCCGCACGCGATCCGTAAATGCTTGCTGCAGACGCATCCTTCAAGACCTGGATGGACTCGATATCGTTTTGATTCAATTCATGCATGCCAGACTTGGTAGGGATACCATCGATCACATAGAGCGGATCATTGTTTCCCAACCTGCCCAATCCTTCGCCGCGAATTCTTACTGTTGCGTTGTTTGCCGGATTCCCATCCGTGTACACTTGAACCCCGGCTACACGGCCCTGAAGGTTTTTCATGACGTTTCCGCCCGGAAGATCCTTGACTGCCTCAACGTTCACGGCTTCGACAGCACCAGTCAAGTCTTTCACCCTCTTGGAATCATAGCCGACAACGACCACTTCTTCCAATTGAGATACATCCGCCTGAAAAGCCACATCGATAACGGATCTGGCGCCAACTTCTTCTTTTACCGTTGCATAACCGATGAATGAAAATACCAGCACGGCATTGTCTGGTACTTCAAGGGAGTACTTACCATCGTTATCGGTTATCGTTCCGGAAGAGCTGCCTTCCGCCCGGATACTCACACCCGGTAATGCCTCACCCGTAGATGAGTCGGTCACACGTCCGCTTACTACACTCTTCTGACTAAAGCAGAACAAGGGTAGAAAAAACAGCGCTAAAAACAGATTCAAACATTTTTTCTTCATAGTGGTAGTAGTTTGTTCATAGGAATAAGTTTTGGGTTATGATTATACACCGGGAGACTTCCCGGGTCGTGTATAATTGCTCCTGAGTTTGGTAGTTGGCAGCCTGATCCGGAAGTCGCGCTCTATGGGCCGATCAGCCTTGATGGGTCGGGCCTTGGGTGTCTCCGGTGAATAGTTCAGAATGCGTTTGTTCATTGCCTGAATTTTGAATCCAAGCTATTCCGGAAACGATTTCACCTATTTCGAGGCAGTACCAATTTCTTATGATTCGAAATCTTCCCGCAGTTCTGTTGTTACGGCGCGTGTTTTATGGCAAAAAAAAGTGCGTGGGGTAAGAATATGCCATACGGACTTTTCAATTCCGTATCACCCTTTTTAATGCTGTAGCAAGCCTGCCGATCATAAAAAATCGGCGTTTGGTGGAAATAGGAAGCTCGTTGTATGATACCAATAATAGAGGTCTATTGGCTAATGGCGGGGTGGCGTTCAACTCTGGCGAATACAAAAACGGACTGATTGCACTGACTGAATAAACCAGGTAACAAATGGGGCGGACTCCGGGTGAGGGTGATAACGTTTTAGCTTTAGCCGATACCAAACAGCCAAATGCCAACCCGCAAATCACGAACTCGTTTGCTTGAACTCGGAGGGCGTTACGCCAAATTGATTCTTAAACGCAGTAGAAAAGTAGGCAGCCGAAGAGTAGCCTACCAAATGGGCAATTTCAGAAATGGTGTGTTCCGATGTGGTCAGCAGGTGCTTTGCTTTTTTCAGACGAACTGTATTGATATAGTCATTGACGCTGTAGCCCAGCATGGCTTTCACCTTTCGGTACAGCTGTATCCTGGACAACCCCAGCTGCACACAAATGTCATTTACGCCAAAAGCCGAATTGGAAACATTCTCCTCCACGAGGGCCACAAACTGGTTGACGAATTTCTTATTCAACCTCGAAGAGGAAACTTGCTGCGCTTCCGATGGGAGCTCGGTCAGGTAGTGTTCGCGCAACTTCTGATGAGTGATCAGCAGGGTATTGATCCGTTCTGCCAGTAGCGTGTAGTTAAACGGTTTTGTAATGTAATCATCGGCTCCCAGTTTTATTCCTTCGATCCGTTCATTGATATCCGATTTTGCGGTGAGCACGATAATCGGAATGTGCGAGGAACGGACGTCGGACTTTAGCGTCCTGATCACATCATAACCACTTTCCTTCCTCAGCATGAGGTCGCAGATGATGAGATCGGGCACCTCCTCATGAGCTTTGTGTATTCCTTCTTTCACCGTCTCAGCCTCCGCGATATTATATTTTTGCTTCAGTCGTTGTACAAGGTATTTTCTTAATTCACGATTGTCCTCAATAATCAATAGTGTATGCTCTTTCAGGTTAACATCCGAGCTTTCATCCGCTTCGGGCACTTCTTCTGCAATGTCGAACTCCATAATGGATGAATCCTCGAACACATGGCCTTCCATTGTTGTTCCGAGTTGAGATTCATCGAAATGCGCCTTTCCCGTCTTGAGCTTTATCTCAAAGCGTGTGCCCTTGCCTGCAATACTTTGTACAGAGATTTCTCCCTGATGCAGTTGAATGATCTCTTTGGAAAGGGCCAGACCGATGCCAGTTCCGAGCGACCGGTTTTGTTCTCCCTGATAAAAACGACTGAACACATGTTCAAGGTCTTGTTTAGACATCCCCGTACCCGAATCTTCCACTACGATCAGCACATGCCCCTCAAGGTGGTTATGCTCCATTTTTACGTTGATCTTTCCTCCCCTTGGCGTAAACTTCAGCGCATTGGATAAAAGATTAAACAGCACCTTATCCAGCATGCTGCGATCGTACCAGAGAGGGATCAAATTTTTCTCATGGGTAAATAATAACTG
>CBHTUB010000314.1:0-7307 GCA_966095595.1 uncultured Chryseosolibacter sp.
TGGATCCTGACGTGGATTACGGGAGCCTGTCTGATCGGGTTGGGTTTGAGTGATTACCGACTCGCAATTGCAGGCGGGGCAGGTATTATTTCAAGGTGGATATTGGAGATTTTCAGTGTGCGGTCGGTGGTCAAAACCAGCAAGTTATCTTTTACGTTTGCGATTATTCCGGTTTTAGATTTTGTATATCCTATTTACTATATTTCAACGGGCCTGGTAGCGTTATTTACTAAAAAGGTTAGATGGAAGAGTTAAAAAGAGACTTTTCGGATAAGGCAATGGAAGACTTCCGCCTCATTGACATGGCGGTGGAAGGGGACGATAGCGCCTATGCGAAACTTCTCCAACGCTACAAACGTCCGGTGTACCACATGATCCTGAAAATGGTCCGGAATGTAGACGATGCCGAAGATCTTACCATTGAATCGTTCGCCAAGGCATTCCGAAGCCTCCACCGTTTCAAGAAGGACTTTACATTTAGCACCTGGCTGTTCCGGATCGCGACCAACAACACGATCGATTTTATTCGCAAGAAGAAGCTCAATACGCTGAGCATCGAAAACACATTTACCGACGACGACGGCCAGTCCGTGTCGATCGATGTAGAAGATGAGAATCTCGATCCGCAGGAAGAAACTATTCGCGCACAGAAAGCCGAGCTGATACAGGTGTTCGTTGATAAGCTTCCTTCCAAGTACCAGAAGCTCGTTCGGCTTCGCTATTTCCACGAGCTGTCGTACGAGGAGATCGCAGAAGAGCTCGATGCGCCACTGGGTACCGTTAAAGCGCAGTTGCACCGCGCGCGGGAGCTTATGTTCGAGATGGTTAAAAACAAACGCGATCACATCTAAGTGCAGTCTGCTGAAATTATTTTCCATTATTTCCCTGATCTAACCCCTACTCAAAAAGATCAGTTTGCTAAGCTATTTGATCTTTACAAGGAATGGAATGACAAGATCAATGTGATCTCACGCAAGGACATTGAAAACCTTTATGTCAACCACGTACTGCACTCGCTTGGAATTGCCAAAGTGATGAAGTTTAATCCCGGAGCGGAAGTGCTGGATGTCGGGACCGGTGGAGGATTTCCAGGAATACCGCTGGCCATCATGTTTCCGGAGACAAAATTCCACCTTGTTGATTCCATCGGGAAAAAGATCACCGTCGTGAAAAACGTTGCCGCGGGCGCAGGCATCAAAAATGTCAGAGCCGAGCAGATCCGTGCCGAACAGATCAAGGGCCAATATGATTTCATCGTAAGCCGTGCTGTTACACGCCTAAAGGAATTTTACGGCTGGATCCATCAAAAAACAAAAAAGCAGTCCACGCACAAGCTCGACAATGGGATCCTGTATCTGAAAGGCGGCGATCTTGAAGAGGAGCTGGGTGAATTGAGAAAGCCGTACAGTCTTTACAATCTGTCAGACTATTTCAAGGAAGAATTTTTCGATACCAAGAAGGTGGTGTACGTACCGCTTTGATCAGCCGCGCTTTTCGATTTCAGAAATTATTTCGTCATCCTTATCCAACTGCGCCCGCTCTTTTTGGGAGAGCTGCAGGTCATAGGCAATGGTGTTGCGCGTGGGTCTCAGCACCATAAAGACCATAAAAATGACCATGGCTCCGGCCAAATGCATCAGTTGGCCGCTCAGGTACGCGGCGATACTTGTAAACAATCCGGGAAGTTCGAGCAATGCGGACCGCACGATGAGGGCGCTTGCATATTTAGGCATTTTATTCCGGAGTGGAAGTGAGCGGTCGATCTTGCCCAGCATCACCCTGAAAATAAAGTACGCGCTGCCCATCCCAACGATGAGGACAACCGGTACAACCACCATCCACATCTGGTCATTTGCAACGGGCTCCATCCCCTGCGAGATCAGATACCAGACAACGAGTGCAAACAGAAAGACGGCAAACGCCTGCATGTAGTAGACGATGTTTATCGTCGTGAAATATTGTTTGGTGGTGATGGCTTGCTTCATGGTGAAAGTTACTAAGCATTTTTGATGATCATATCCTTCATCATCTCAAATGATCTTTGTTTTAGCTGAGGGATATCGGCGGTGGTCATTCCTTCCGTAGGAATGGGGTCGCCCACGTAAATTCGGATCAGTCCGGGTTTAAGGCGAATGGTGCCGGGAGGCATCAGTGGACCTGCGCCCTTTACGACCATGGGCAGGATCTTTTGTTGTGTGTCTACGGCAATGCGAAACGCCCCGTCGTGGAACGGTTGAAGTATTTCTTTTGTGCGATTCTGCGTGCCTTCAACGAAGATGAGGATGGATATTCCCTGACGTAGAAATGCCTTGAGCTTGTCGATGCTTTTCTTCCGGCTGTCGGGACTCGATCGGTCGACGATGATCGTTGCCCCGCGCGCGATCCACCCGAACACCGGGATCCTCGTAAGCTCTTTCTTTGCAAGGGGGCGGAACTGACCGGGAATGATCATGCGTATTCCCGGTATGTCCAGAAACGATGTGTGGTTGCTGATAAAAATGTATGACTCGCCACGTTTGATCTTATCGCGACCGTAGAACTTGTAACGAATGAAAGTCAGCTGACTGAAGACCCAGCTCCAAACATTCAGGAAAAAATAGCCAACCCGCGCTCCGCTGACTCCAAAAAAGAATGGAATGGTCATGAACGGCAGCAGCAACAGCATGAATGTTGTGAATACAACGAACACCCAGAAGATATAGATGCCCTGAAAGAATTTACGGATGAAGTTCAAGGAAGATTTTTTTAGTCGATCACTTTAGGGACACGGAAGTAGTCCTTGTCTTTTTTTGGTGCATTCTGCAGTGCCTTATCATGGGGAAGGTGCTCGCCGACCACATCTTCACGAAGCACATTGACCTCGTGCGACATGGTGGTGAGGGGCTCTACGCCTTCGGTATTCACTTCGTTGAGCTTTTCTACCCAGTTCACGATTGCCGTCATGTCCTGCATCATTTTCTCCGCATCCTTCTCCTCAAACTCCAGCCTGGAGAGATGTGCTATTTTGTCCAGCAATGCCCGATCGATTTTCATGACTAAGATGCCTGTTTAATTCGGTTTCAATCACCAGCTTTACTTTTTGCTTGTATTCGCCGATGGAGCTCATGGTATAGGGCGCAGGATCTATCGGTTCGTGGAAGATCACTTTCAGGGGACGCCAATTCACCAGGAATTCTTCAGGGGGCAAAATTATCCAATTATAGGGAATCGTGACAGGCACGATAGGAATTTGTTTCTCTATCGATGCCCGGAATGCACCATCCTTGAATTTGGTCATTACTGGGTCTCCTTCGGTAATAATTCCGCCTTCGGGAAAAATGACAAGCGATTTCCCCTCATTCAATGCTTCAAACGTTTGGACCATGGTCTGATAACGGCTTTTCAACCTCGTGCGATCTACCGTAATATGCAGCTTGCGATACATGAAGCCGAACAACGGTATTTTTTCCATGTCGCTCTTCCCGACGAAGATCGTGTCATGGTGATTGAGGCCCAGCGAAGGAATGTCGAGATAGGAGAAATGATTGGGGCAGAAGATGTATTGTGCGCGTGGATCGAGCTTTTGCCTGTACTCGACAGAGATCGGTATGCCTATGAGAAAAAAAAGTGAACGAGCCCACCATCTATTGAAAATTCCTGTCAGGTGAAATTTTTTCGGTTGAAGAATTGGAATGAGCAGGAGTGGAAAGAAAAGAAAAAACAACAGCCAGAAAATGATGACTCCGTAAACCGTATGCAAGAATCTCAATACACGCATCTCTATCTACCGGAAATTGCCCTTTACTCTGGGTATTGTTAGAAACTCTGTTTGCCTTCCGTCAATATAGCTGAAACCGTTCTCGCCGAAGTATCCATCTTCCTCCAGTCTGATCTGGATCTCCTTTTTCCATTCGATGGCGAAAACAGAAACATTGAGCTCGATGGACCAGGCAGTATTATTGTGCAGGGTGTAGTCACCGGTATTGGGCACTCCATTTTGCATATCCCACAAACCGATTACCGGTCCGGCAGCATGCCCATGAAATCCGATGGGATGTGTATAGATTGAAGGTGTCAGACCCTGGTCGACGGCTTGCTTGCGGGACGCCGCCAGAATCTGATTGCCGGTCTTCCCTTCTGCGAAATTGCTGGTCAGTATATCCTGAAGTTTATTCGCGCGGCCAAGCGCTTTTTTAAGGAACTCAGGAACATCGGTCTCGCCAGGTCTCAGCACATAGGCGTGCTGTTGTGTGTCGGTGTTCAGCCTGAGATAAGTGATCCCGAAATCGACATGGATAAGATCGCCCGGCATGATGACCAGAGGCTGGATGCGCTTTACAAAGATCGCATTGTCTTCGTTCCTTTGCACTGAAACGGAGGGATGAAACCAGGTATCCAGCTTCATAGATTTGATCTTCTCGCGATACCACCACACTACATCGTCGGTTGTCGTAACACCCGGAATGATGACTGATTCCGACAGGCCTTCCTGTATGATGTCGTGCGCCATTCTGCAAAGTTGCTGGTACAATACCATCTCGCGCTCGGTCCGCGTTTCCAGCCAGCCTATGGCAAGTCGTTCTGCAGAAACGATATGACTTTGTTTTTTGTGGAGGACTTTTTTTAGCTGCTCGTATTCCGTGGCGCTGAGGCCATCGGCAAGAGGAAAGTGATCGGACTTGTCGACGGCGATCTTACTC
The DNA here is from genome assembly GCA_966095595.1 of uncultured Chryseosolibacter sp. Classification (GTDB taxonomy): domain Bacteria; phylum Bacteroidota; class Bacteroidia; order Cytophagales; family Cyclobacteriaceae; genus Chryseosolibacter. The sequence goes on from CBHTUB010000314.1 coordinate 4,680, forward strand.
GGATTTTTGGATTCAACGATCTTCGCGAGCTGTGCCCACTGATCGGGTTGATGTTCAGGATCCCATACGCTTTTGAAAAGCTTCCCGACGTCGTAGCGGGCGATCGCATATAATTCCAGGTCCTTGCCTTGCCCCGGATCGTAGATCACCAGCATCGTGGTGCGGCGTGCCGACATCCAGGTTGCAGGAAGAAAAGTTTTCAGCACCGGATCTTCATTGTATTCGCTTGAAAGGATCAGCCACATGTCTATGCCTTCCCGTCTCATGATCCCCGGAAGGACGGTCTTGATGCGGTCTTCGAGCATCTCGTCTATGAGCTTCGCCTGATCGCGTTGCGAAAGCGTTGCCGATTGCGAAAATCCATGGACGGCGATCAAAAGAAAAAGTAGCGGCAGGGTAAGAGTTTTCATAAAGCCAAATATAAAGCACTAACGATACTGAATGAGGCATCTTTCTTTGGAAAGGATCTCCTTCGCATTCATCACTTCAATGCTGGACTTTGCGTCGTCCATCGAATCGCGGATCGATTGTTTGATCTCCTTCATGCGAAGGCATTCGATGAATCGCTTTACCTGCTCGTCGTTTTCCAGGATCAATGCCGGCACTTCCGTTGGCTGGTTGTCATCGTCTTTTGCTACCATCGTGAAGTAGCAGGAGTTCGTGTGCTTTATCTTTCCGATCTTGACATTTTGGGCTTCCACGCGTATACCTACGATCATGGAGCTGCGTCCGACATAATTCACGGAAGCATAAAGGGAAACAAGCTCACCCACCTCGACGGGTTGAAGGAATTCGACCTTATCGACCGATACCGTTACACAGTAGGTTCCCGAGTGTTTACTCGCGCAGGCGTAGGCAACCTTGTCCATAAGGGAGAGCAGAATTCCACCATGTATCTTCCCGCCAAAATTGGCGTAGGCTGGAATCATGAGTTCCGTAATCGTTGTCTGCGACGAGCGGACGGGGCGTGGGGCTAATGACATACCGCTTTTTCGAAAAGATAGGGATTTTTTGAGTGTCTTATGCGATCGATATGTGTATTAAAATCAGCTGACTTTTTCGACTGCATACTTTTCAATGCCGGAGCTTATTTTTTGAATTTTTTGTCGCAGACGCAGCAGCATCGCGATGGCCGTCAGCATAAGACCGATACAAAGTCCCCACCACACGCCCGCTGGTCCGAGACCCATCGAGAAGGTCAATGCATATCCGAGAGGCAAGCCGACCACCCAGTACGAAACCAGAATAAAAAGCGAAGGAACTTTAACATCCTGCAATCCGCGCAGTGCAGAGGCGCATACCACCTGCGTGCCATCGGCGAGCTGAAATAATCCGGCTATCACCAGGAGGGTCGACGCTACATCGATCACGCTTTGCTCTTCGACGTAGAGAGATGGTAGATAACTTCGCGCGGCGATGAATACGACGGCAAATACGGACATCAATACAAGTGCCATCGACAGCAAGCTGTATGCAGCGGTTCGGAGGTTTTTAGGATCATTGCTTCCGGCGTAGTACCCGACGCGGATGGTTGCTGCGGACGCGAGGCCGGCCGTTGTCATGTAGGTCACTGTTGCCATGTTGATGGCAATCTGATGTGCTGCCTGAACGTGTGTGCCGAGCCAGCCCATCATCACCAGCGAAAAATCGAAGGCAGCAACTTCGAAGATAAATTGTACACCACTCGGTACTCCGAGGTTGAGCATCTTTTTGAACAGCGAAGATGAATATTTTCCGAGCTCGAAGATCCTGCGATAACGGACGAATGGCTTGTGATAATAAACGATCCCGACAATGGCGAGCGCCATAAAAACACGCGAAATGAAAGTTGCCCACGCCGATCCCTGAAGCCCCATGGCCGGCATGCCGAAATGACCGTAGATCAAGGCATAGTTGAGGATGATGTTCACAATGTTTGCTCCGATCATCACGAATAACGCGATACTTGTGTTGGAAAGACCTTCTGTAAATTGTTTGAAAGTTTGAAAGATCATGATCGGGATCAATGACCACATGATAACGCTCAGGAATGGTATGGAGCGCGTTACGACTTCTTCCGGTTGGTTGATGTGGTACAGGAGGTTTTGACCCATCATCACTACTGCTATCAGGACAAAGCTGTTGATCAGGTTGATGATAAATCCATGTCTTACCGATTCGATGACGGTTCCATCATCATGTGCGCCATCTGCCGAAGCAACAAGCGGTGTAATGGCGTATGATACGCCGATGCCGAAAAGTAAAAAGACGTTGAACACCACGAATGCCAAACCCGCAGCCGCCAGCGACACAGCGTTGACATTCCCAACCATGATATTATCCGTTACACCCATCGCCACGTGACCCAGGTTCGACAGCATCACCGGAATCGCGAGCTTGAGGTTTTCCTTTATGTGGTTGCGCAGGGTCATTTGTTGTGAGAATTGAATTCAGGAGTTAGAAGCTAGCTTGTAAGCATTGCGTTTGCATTTCAATCCCTGGATCCTGCGCGCTGTCATTTGTTTCATGGAATATAGAATTGAGGAGTTAGAAGTTAACATGGTTGTAACTGTTGTATTTTTTTATTCTAACTCCTAAATTCTAAATTCTAAATTCTAAATTCTAAATTCTAAATTCTAAATTCTAAAT
>CBHTUB010000315.1:0-7288 GCA_966095595.1 uncultured Chryseosolibacter sp.
GCGGGTCAATGTCTCACTCGACAGCATGAACCCCGACACCTACGCCCGGATCACCGAACCAGACACAAACTCCGACGCCAGGTACTGTTAATGAAGGCAACCTGACATCGACAGAATTCGATCATTCATTGTTGGTAAATTCCTTTGTCAACCTTAATGAGTCGATCAGCCTGAGCACACTTGCCGGTCTGAATGTGAACGAGCGCTTTACAAGGAACCTGACTACACAGGTTGTCGGCCTCGATATTCCCGGTTTCTATCACATCTCCAACTCGAGCGGTACGCCGATCATCGGACAAACCAGTACGCTCAGAAGGTTGATCGGTGTTTACGGACAGGCAGAACTTGGTTACAAGGACTATTGGTTTGTGACAGCATCCGTCAGGAACGATTGGTCATCTACGTTGCCGGTCAACAACCGCAGCTTTATTTATCCTGCAGTGAACACAAGCTTTGTCTTCACCGAAGCGCTGGGTCTTGAGAACAACATCATCTCTTTCGGTAAGTTGCGCGCAAGCTGGGGACAAACCGGTAACGATGCGGCTCCCTACCTGGTGTACTCTACACTTGTGGCGGGTAACATCTACAATAACTTCGGTTCACTCAAATTCCCATTCAACGGTGTGAACGCATTTGAAGTGGGTAACAACATCGGAAATCAGAACCTTCAGCCCGAGATCTCGACTGAATTCGAGTTCGGTGGAGAGTTCAAATTGTTCAATAACCGTCTCGGTATCAACGTGTCGTTCTACGACAAGAGAACCGACGGACAGATATTCCCGGTACCTGTTGCATCCACAAGCGGTTACACCGGACAAACGTCAAACGTCGGTGTTATCCAGAACAAGGGCGTCGAGTTACTCGTGAACTTTACGCCACTTCAGATCGGAGATTTCCGTTGGGATGTCAGCGTGAACTACACAAGGAACAGGAACAAGATCCTCGAGTTGCCTGATCAGCTGAACGGTGTTGTATTGTACAGCAATTACACCGTAGACTTCAAGCTTACCGAAGGAAGACCGATCGGCGATCTGTATGCATTCGACTATGTTCGCGATCCGCAGGGAAGAACTGTGGTAAATGCCAACGGTTTACCTATTGGCTCGACCGACAAGACGCTCGTGGGTAACGTAAACCCGAACTTCATTGCAGGCCTTAATACTTCATTATCCTATAAGAACTTCGTTCTCAGCGGAACATTCGATTACAGGGACGGTGGCAAGTTCTGGAGCTATACAAAACGCCTGACCATGTTCGTTGGTAACGATCCTATCTCTCTCTACAACGACAGAAGGCCGTTTATCGAGCCAAACTCCGTAGTGGAAGATGGCGACGGTTATCGCGAGAACGATATCCCTGTGGATATGTCGAACATCTCGAACTACTGGAATGACAACAACACACCTCCGATGGAACGCAGACACGTGATGGATCGCACCTATTTCAAAGTGCGTGAAGTTGTGCTCTCGTACAGCGTGCCGACGGCGATTGTCAAGAAAACACCTTTTAACAGTATCAGTGCAAGCGTGTTGGGAAGAAACCTCTGGTTGTGGACTCCTGCGGAGAACGGACTTGTTGATCCGGAAGCTACGCAGTTCGGTAACGACCTCGCCGGAGAGTTTGGAGAATTTGCAGCCGGCCCTTCTGCAAGAAGCTTCGGCTTTAGCTTGAAACTTGGTATTTAACTAAAATTTTCAGAAGCTATGAAAAAATTTAAATATGCAGCATCGTGTGCGTTGGTTTTACTGATGGGTTGCTCTGATTATCTGGACATCAACAAAAATCCAAGTGTGCCCAGCGACGCAGATGAGTCCCTGATCCTTCCTGCTGCGGAACAGTCGATCGCCTCACGTGTAGGCAACTACTACCGCATCACCGGATCGATCTGGAGCCAGCACTACACGCAGAACAATACGTCATCACAGTACATTCCCACGGATAACTATGATGTCGAGAACCTGAATTTCCTGGAAAACGATTTTACGGAAATGTTCTCAGGACCGCTCAATGATTTGAAATATGTGAAGACCAAGGCAGAAGCCGCAGAGAATTGGACCAATTACCTGATCGCAACTGTGCTGGAAGCATACGGATACCAGGTGATCGCCGACCTCTATGACGGCGCGCCGCTGCTGGAAGGTCTCCAGGGCGATGAAGGAAACTTCACACCTGTCTGGAACACGGGGCCGGAAGTATACGATGAACTGATCGCCCGGATCGACAACGCATTGTCGAAGGACTTCACCGCCAGTACAAACAACAGCCCGGATGAAAGTGACCTGATTTTTGAAGGAGATGTAGATCAGTGGATAAAGTTTGCAAATACATTGAAGCTGAAACTGATGATCCGCTACTCTGCGCAAAATCCTGCAAAGGCGCAGACCCTTATCACAGCGCTTGTAAATTCCGGAGCGGAGTTCCTGGATACCGATGCAGGTATCTTCGGCTATTATGACCAGCCCGACCGGGGTAATCCGATGTATGAAGCGGACAGAAGAAATCTGAATACGGCAACCAATCTCAAGGCAAGCCTTACCATGGTGAACTACCTTGAAGTGAACGGTGATCCGCGTCTCGATGAATTTTACGACGCGCCGGTTGCAGGTGGCCCTGTGAAAGGGATGAGGCAGGGCACGAGCAGCACGCCGTCTACCGTGCTGAACTCGCAGACGATCTCGGGCGCCAGAGCGCTTCCGACAGATCCAGTGTATCTCATTTCTCTTCCGGAAGCATATTTCCTGAGGGCAGAAGCTGCAGCTCGTGGCTTCAGCAGTGAAGATGCAAAGGCAATGTATGATGCAGGCGTCCTTGCGGCGTTTGCCAGATACGGGCTTGATGGTTCATCATTCATTGCTCCGGGCGGCGCATATGAATATCCGGGTGGTACCATTGAAGAAAATGTTGAAGCGATCATCGAGCAGAAATGGGTGGCGCACGTTGGTGGTAATTCGATGGAAGCGTGGTTCGACATGCTGAGAACCGGATATCCGTCCTTCAGCGAGTTCGCGCCTGGCGAAGCAGGATACGATCCTCTCGCTCCGGGAGCGCCGATATTCACTTTCCCCGTGGATGCAGTAACGTTTGAGGGAGAATATCCCCGCAGACTGCTGATCCCCGAAGATGAAGTGCTGAATAACCCGAACGCACCTGCTCAACCGGAAAATGGAATTCTTACACCAGTGTGGTGGGACGTAAACTAAGTAGCCATGAAGAAATTTCTTATCTATATAACCGTTGCCGCGAGCCTGGTGGCTTGTAACAACGACCTGGAAACGGAAGGGATATCGAGAACAACCTATTTCCCTGAATTTGTAGTCGAAGGTGAGGACCTTTATATCGTCGACGACGCAGCATCATACTCGGAGCCGGGCATTACGGTACTCGAGCAGGGTGAGCCGATCGACTTCACGACCACCTACACGGGACGCTATACCGGATACACCGGAACGACTATCGGAACTGCGGATGATCAATACACGGTGACCTACGACGCTGTGAACAGGGATGGCTTTGCAGCTTCTACAAGCCGCACGGTGGTGGTTACTCCGACCGGTGATTTTTCGACGAGCATCGCAGGTGCGTATCTCGCCGAGAGCGTGAGGATATCAGGTGAGGCATATGAAGATGTGCTTGTCATGGTAATCGAAACCGCACCGGGAGTCTTTACAGTTACTGATGCGCTTGGTGGCTTTTACTCTGATGGACGCGGGCTTGGCGACGACTATCTGGTGCCTGGCCTGGAGATCACGGTGAACGATCTGTCGACAAACGATTTCACCTACACGACAGACGTCGAGCGCATTGCCGACGGAGCGGCGATGGAGGTTTCTGAGTTATCGATAGACACTGCCAACAAGACGATCACATTCCGCACTACGACAGGAGCGTTTGGGAACGGTGACTGGGAAATTACATTGACGCAGATCCAGCCGGAATAATCATCACTTATTTAAAATGAATGAAAATGAAAAAGATTTTATTGATAGCGAGCGTTGCTCTGACATTCGGACTGATCTCGTGTGATAAGGATCAGGATCCGGGCCGCAACAATATGATGGAGTTGTCGAATGAGTGGTGGGTGCACCTGTTGGTGGAGGACGGAAGCGGAGGATACGAGGATATCTATGATATCGGGTACTTCCAGTTCCTGACCTCGAACACTGCTTCGCCAACCGCTGACTCGATCTTTGTCGACGACTTCGGCGCAGTTGCCGAGCTCAAGGCAAAAGTACACGCCAATCCCCAGACGCTCACGTTTGGCAATGGCACTACGCCCGTTCGCGAACGTTACACTGACGGCAGCGTTATGATCAACAATGGCGCAGTGTTCCCCAAACAGGGACTCTCCACGTCTGGCGTTCAGGTGGACAGCATATTCTTCGAAGTGGAGTTTGACTGGGATCCCGGCCAGAAATACATTATCGCCGGACATGGCCGCACAGGCTTCGAAGAAGATGAACATTGATCGTTAAACTTTTTTAATCAGAGCAAGCCATGGTCGACATGGCTTGCTCGTTTTATAAACCCTTAAACACATGCGTTTTCTTTTCCTGCTCACACTTTGCGTTTTAACGCTCGCACTTCATGCGCAACCCGGAGGATATGCCGGCCAGCCAAGCCCTAATGTTCTCACGGGACCGCAATATGTTTTAAAATCCGAAATACCCCTTGCTCCGCCGACTACCGTTGGTTCTAGCTATCTCGATGAAAATTGGCAACCGGCCGAGATTTTGGTCAGGACAGACCTTCTCGTGAAAGATCTGTCAGTGCGTCTTGAACTGGAAAAAGCAATGATCGAGTTCAAGGTGAACAATGAGGTGAGGCAACTTCCGATCGGAAAGGTTGAATATGTCAATGTCATCAATGCGATGAACGGTAAGTCGATGTTCAGAAAAGCTTCCGCCTATGAATTCGAAGGGAGCCGTCTTGAAGGTATTGCCGAAGTAATATCCGACGGGCCTTTCGGCGTGATCAAGCAGCATTACATCGAAGTACTACAAGCCAACTACAATGTAGCAATGGACGTCGGTTCCCGCGACCACAGAAGGATAAAAAGAGAGAGACTTTTTCTCCTGTACAACGGGAAACTTCTGGCAGTAAAAGGTTCTTCGCGGAAGCTAGTACCACTATTGGATTCACAACATCAAACTATTGCCAGTGCGATCATAAAAGAGCACGACTTGCGTATTTCCGATGAGGGCGATCTTCGTCGATTTGTGTCATTGATGAACCAGGCCCAAAATTGAGAGGTATTTGGCCCTTTCGCCTTAATTTCGGCGATCGCGTGCCAACGGTGCAGATGTAGGTTTTTCGATCGATTTCGCCTGAATTTGAGCGACGACTTAGCTTAGTTGCAACTGACTTCGTAGGTTAAATTACAACCAGTATGCGACGCATAGTCGTCTCGCTTATTTTTTTATTTGTTGCTGCGCTGACGTCAACGGGCTTTTCTCAGCCCGACCAGATCGATAGTCTGGAAAGTTTGGCCGGTTCGCTACCCGCTGATACCACACGCGTATGGATCCTCAACAAGATCGTATCGGAGCTTCGGGAAAAAGATAACAACAAGGCTCTCAGATATGCTTCCGAGGCGCAGCATTTAGCAGAGCTATTGACCTATAAAAACGGACTTGCAACCGCGCTGGAGCATCAAGGTTGGATATATTACCGCAAGGGGGATTATTCGAAATCCGTTGATCTGTCCGTCCGTGCCCTGAAAATTTACGAGTCACTCTCCGCAAGGGCCGGTATGGCCCGATGCCTGATCAATGTCGCTGCCATTCATTTCGAACAAAAACAATATGACATCGCGATCGGAAATTTCAGGGAAGCGTACAAGATAGGGAAAGCGCTCAATGACGGGCGGATCATGGCGCGTAGTGTGAATAACATCGCATTTGCGCTGATAAACACGAATCAGCTCGACTCCGCCGATGCATATATAACGCAAGCACTGGAGCTTGGTAAAAAGATAAACGATCCCTACATCACGGCTTTTGCGTATCGTTCGAAGGGTGACATATATTTCCTGAAGGGAGACTACCAAAAGTCACTCGCCAGTTTTGAGGAATGTTTGAAACTGGCAGAACGCGACGACATTACCTTCCTTCGTGCGGCTACCCTCCACCGCCTGGGAAAGCTCCATAAGGCAATTCGGCAGTACGACAAAGCGATCGCATATTTGAAAGAAGATGCAGGTTTAGCTTTGCGTTTCGGTTACAGGGAGGAACTTGAACGTACGTATAAACTGCTCTCGGAAACGTATGAGGCGCGAGGAGATATCAGTAACGCATTTGTCTATCAGTCGAAATATCTGACCATACATGATTCGCTGTATGCCCAAAAGCTGGACGAGCAGATCGCATTGACGGAGGGAAAATTCAGCTCGGAGGTAAAACAGGCGCAGATCGATCTCCTTACGAAGGATGCGGAGCTGAAAAGTGAACAGATTGAACGACAAAAGCTGTGGCTATATTTTTCGATCGGCTCGCTCGTAGTTTTTATTTTGCTTGTCGTGGCGCTGCTTTATATCAATCGCGCCTATCGCATCGCAAAGCGGGAGGCTGAGAAGAAGAATCAGGAGATCGAAAGTCAGGCTGAGCAGCTGAGGAAGCTCAATGCTACGAAAGACAAGCTGTTCTCCATCATCAGTCACGATTTGAGAAGTCCTCTGGCCGGACTGAAAGCCCTGATGGAGCTGGTGGGGACGCCGGGCCTCCGGCAGGAAGAGTTTGTCAATATTACCATTGTTCTCCGAAGGAATCTTGATAGTGTTCACGAGGATCTCGACAACCTGTTGCTCTGGGCGCAGACACAATTGAAAGGCTTGCAGGCCAATCCAGAGCCATTTTTATTACGTGAAGTTGTACAGGAAAAGATCCTGCTTTTTCATGAGGCCGCAGGGTTGAAAGACCTGTCCGTCGAGAACGATGTGGACGATACCTGCAGGGTGTTTGCCGACAGGAATCACATCGGCATTGTGTTGCGAAACCTTCTTGCAAACGCCATCAAATTCAATCCCACCGGTGGTCACATAAGGATCACGTCCCGATTGGCAGAAGGTTACTACGAAGTGTCGGTCAGCGATTCAGGTATCGGTATCAGCAACGAAGATATCGACAAGCTTTTCAATGCAAATACGCATTTTACACGGCCCGGTACACACAAGGAGAAGGGCGCTGGCATCGGTTTGCTGCTCACACGCGAATTCGTAGAGACGAATAACGGCTCGATCTGGCTCACCAGTGAAGTAGGGAAGGGTTCCACTTTTACCTTCACCGTTAAGGCC
>CBHTUB010000316.1:0-7275 GCA_966095595.1 uncultured Chryseosolibacter sp.
CCCACTTTCTCGCACGTCTCTGAAACAGAAAATTCTTCCTGCAACAAACGACGCGCATTTTCAACCCGAACCTTTGTCAGATACTGGTGTGGCGTCTTGCCATAGCAGCTTTTGAATAGTCTGATAAAATGAAATTTTGAGAACGATGCTTCGTCGGCGATCTGACCGAGGTCTATATGCCCGCTGTAGTGGTTGTCTATGAACAACTTTGCCTGAACGATCCTTTTGTATAGATAGACTTTTGGAGACATGCTACCATCAAGATACGAACAAATTCAGTTGTGGAATAAGTCTTAACCGCGTTGAACAGGCAATTCGGATGAACCCCATTCAGCCCAGGAGCCGTCATAAACCGACTTGTCATTGTCCAATGCCATTTCAGCAGCTACCACTAGTATGCAGGCGGTGATGCCTGAGCCACAACTGAAGACAACATTTTTGTCAGAAGGCAGCTCGCCAAAAATTTTGAGCAGCGCTTCGGCGGATTTGAAATGTCCGTTCTCCAGAACATTTTGAAATGGAATATTGACGGAGCCGGGAATATGCCCTGCGCGCAGACCCGCGCGCGGCTCGTCTACCAATCCGCGAAAGCGATCTTCTGCACGCGCGTCAACCACAAGGGATTCACCGGTTTGCAAATTCTCTGCCAATGACCGTAAGTCAGTAACGAGGGCCGGATGATACGATGCCGTGAAATCGCCCTCGATATACTTTTGCCTTTGTAGCGCCTCCGTTGTATATCCCCTGCGAACCCAGGCGGGAAGACCTCCGTCAAGCACAAACACCTGCGCGTGTCCCATGGTCCTGAACATCCACCAAACCCTCGGACTGGTGTATACGCCAAGGTTGTCGTAGACAACGATAAGACTTGACTGATTGATCCCCAATCTCCGGGCAGCCGACTGAAAATCTTCTGGGGAAGGAAGCATATTGGGCAGCCCGGTATCCTTTCTGCTGAAATCATTTTCCAGATCAAAATATCGTGCACCGGCAAGCTGGACATCCGGGAATGGAGCTTTCAAGCCCGATTTATTTTCTTTCGGGCTTGCATCAAGGATCACAAGATCGCTTTGCGACAGATTCTTGTATAACCACTCAACCGTTACGACGGGTGATGCCATAGCGAATTAAACGTTTGCTGAATCCTGCTTCGCTGTAACAGGATGAGTAAAGAAGACAATAGTGAAGCACACCGCAAGCACACCATATATCATGGCAGCGATCAATACTACAACCTCTTTGCTCCCAAAATACCCCTTGATAAGCGCCAGCGCTCCAATCACAAAGTGAGTAAGATTCCCAATAGCAATCGGTCTTCCATAGATACCACCGATCAGATTTGCGCGTGCCGTCCAGTTCATCATCGCAAAAGCGAAATAAACAGCGCCCAGCAATTGCAGCGTCAATGTTGCAAGAGAGGAAGGTGCCGTTAAGGAAAGTTGATTGGCAATTTCCTGCGGCATGAAGGACAGTGCGATGCCTGTCGCACCCATGAGCCCGGCGCTCACGGTCATTAACATTTTTGTATTCATAAAGATTCAGGGTTATTTCACAGATACGCGGTAGTGCACTCCGCGGTCTTTCAGGTATTGATTTACGAACTTGAAATGCGCTTCCTCCTCACCAAGGTATTCGGGAGGACAAATTCCCTTGCGCGTAAATTGATTGTTCAGCACAAGATGAACCGCCGCAGTGCAGGTATAGCCTGTGGTCCTTGCCATGGAAAGCGTTCCTGTTTCACGGTCGGTTTTGTCGAGGACGTTGTATTCGTAAGACTTTTCTACGCCCTTTTCATTTCCCGAGATCCGTATCCTCATCACTGTAAATTCTTCTTCACCCGGTTTCAGCTTCCATTTTGGAAAAAGAAGTTTCGCGGTGACGTCGATAGGACGGATCTTTACTCCCTTTACGTCGAGTTCTTCATAGGAGAAGAAGCCTGTATCACGCAATACGCGGAGATATTCTATGCAGCCAGGATAACGCAATGTTTTCTCTATCATGTTGGGAATGTCGGGCATCGTTTTGATGAGCGAGCGCAAACCATCCGAGTTCCACGACTCCAACGTGCCAACACCTTCGAAATGTATCAGCTCCGGATCAGATAATGCCTCCTTTACCACAACCGCACTATTTTGAACGTAACGCGCGGGACGAATATATTCTTCAATTACATCGATCGGCGAGAATACCGCTTTGTATTCATAGGGCCACTCACGAACCACGGGCAATCCGCCGACGAGACATTCGTAATTCGATATCTTCATCCGCTTGTAGTGATATCCCAGTATGATGTTTCCCATACCGGGTGCTACGCCGCAGTCCGTCACGATCGTGACGTTGTGCTTTTTCGCAAGTTCGTCCAACCCGAATGGATCTTCAGGGAAGAACGATATATCAACCATATTTTTTCCGGCTTTGATGACGGTCTCCGCAGTCCTGTATCCCATAAAACCGGGAACGGCGCCCACGACAAGGTCGAAGGGAGCGATGAATTGTGCTAACGTATTGAGATCGGAAAAATCGAGTCGTTGGGTAGAGATTCCTTTTTTGTGCAACTCGCCGAGGGCATCTTCATTGATGTCTACCGAAGTGACATCGAAAGTTTTTGAGAGATCAATTGCGATTGCTTTACCTACCAGTCCTGCTCCCAGGACGACGATCTTCTTTTTCATGGTCAATGGTTACTTGCTATATGAATGCAAGTATACCATAAATTAAAACTATTAGAGCCGGGAGCATTAGAACAACGTCTATTAAACCGAATTTTTTCATAGCTATTTTTCCATGTTCAATTTCTTTTCTGCCGGAGTGATTTCTATGGATGCGCTGCAGAACAGGCCGTATACTGCGAACCAGGCTTCTTCCGTTTCTTTGGTCCATGCCTTTCCGTTGATCTCCTTTAACGCACGTATGAGACATTCTCCGGTAATCACAAAATGGTCGGGCGAAGCGCCATGTGCGTTTAAACGTTTGGCCATTTCGTACATCTCCTGTATCATTTCCTCCACGTCATCCAATTTTGTAATGATGAGCGTGAGGGAGTTGATGAACCGCTGCACATGAAGCTGCAAGCGCTCCGAAAAATCGGGTGCTACCTGATAAAGGCGCGTGAAGAATATCCTTTCCGATTCTGGCTGATTGATCAGTGCATGCCTCCACGAAGTTTTAAGGAGGAGCGTTTGTCTTTCCGTCATTCCGATTGCTTTGGGGTTGACGGCTAAACGGTTTTGTTCCCGGGAAAGCCGGTTTTTTGCGTAAACCAGAGGTTAACAGAGCGAAAAAATTCTGGTTACAGATGGTAAACCAACGAACCTAAAAAGTTGAAAATCAGTGCCCTTTACATTTTCAGGGAATTTAAGCTAACATTGGGTCATGCTGAATCCCTTCACCATCATACAAAAAGCGAAAACCTCAGCGTTCTACCGCTCGGTGCTGAATTTCGCTCTCAACCGCATGATCCCCTTCAACAAGCCGCACCGCTTCCGGATCATTGAGATCGGAGATTATCATATTAAAACGCTTATCCCCTATCGGAGAAGCAACTTTAATCACATCCGTGGCTTGCATGCCTGCGCACTGGCCACCATCTCCGAATTTACGACCGGGTTTCTGCTGATCAGCCGCCTGGATGCCAAAAAGTACAGGCTCATCATGCAACGACTCGAGATGGATTATCATTTTCAGGGAAAGATGAACGCAACCGCGTCTTTTACGATATCCGCCGATTGGTTTACAAACAACATCTACGAACCGTTGAAAACACAGGAAGCCGTAGTAATACCCTGCGAGGTCCGTATTCACGATGACAAGGGAAACCACCTCACCACCGGAAAGATCTTCTGGCAGGTAAAGGACTGGAGCAAGGTGAAAACCAAAGTATAAAGGTTGTGAATTCATCGCCGTGTTTTTAACTTTCTCATCAAACCAATAACCTATGCGCCGGATTGATGAGCTTCTAGAAGAGTATGGTGAAAGTCACCGTAACTCAACCAACAAAACGATCCACTGGATCTGTGTGCCGCTGATCTTCTTCAGCATCGTGGGCCTGATCGCGTCAATTCCATCCGGATACGTTCAACGCCTGAGCGATGGGAACCCGTACGCCAATTGGGCGACCATCGTTATGATCCTCGTCCTGATCTATTATGTATCCCTTTCAATTCCGCTCAGTATAGGCATGCTGCTATTCGGATTGTTGTGCCTGTTCCTTGCAAGGATAATCGCTGAATCAGGGATCGCACCATTGTGGGTGATCAGCGTCGTCATTTTTGTTGTTGCATGGATCGGACAGTTCTACGGTCACAAGGTTGAAGGAAAGAAACCCTCATTCTTTAAAGATGTGCAGTTTCTTCTGATCGGTCCCGCGTGGCTGATGCATTTCATTTATAAGAAACTAGGTATACCTTATTAACGGCTTTGTACAATTTCATCGAGGGTGATCTCCAGTCGCCTTTAGTTTATTCCTATACGCCATCTCTTTTCAACCAGCCGGAGCATCTTGCACTTCAGGATAATAAGGGATGGCGGAGTTTTTATATTACAACTGAATCAAACATTGCAGGCGCAATTCATTTTCATCTCGATGGCAATAAAGCCTCCAGCCCGTTGCGTGCACCGTTTGGAGGAATTGAATTTCATGAAGATGTTCCGAAGGAAATAGTTTATGACTTCATTCGATTCGTCAACAACAGTTTGAAAGACGCCGGAGCCAGGGCAGTCGTCATAAAATCGGCCCCCGGGATCTATTCATCGGATATCGGCCCAGTCAATGTATATCTCATGAATCAAGGGTATGCAGTTCAAACCGCGGAGCTGAGCTCCGTTATCGAGGTCAGCACATCGACCCTGAGGGAAAAATTTCACAGATCGGAACGCCGGAGATTTGATAAAGCCATGTCTGCCGGGCTGACGTTCGCGCAATTGCCGATCGCCGAACTGCAAAAGGTGTACTCGTTCATCAAGGATTGCCGCGACAACAAACAATTCGATCTGTCCATGACGTTTGAAAAACTTCGGGAAACGGTGAATGTATTTCCATCACGGTTTCTGTTGTTCGGCGTCTTCGATGGCAAGCGGCTTGCAGCTGCATCGATCGCCATTCGGGTCAGTGACCATGTGCTTTACGAGTTCTACCATGACCACCATGCGGACTACGATCACCTGAGTCCGGTGGTCATGCTTGTGTCGGGTGTCTACGACTACTGTATATCCGATCGCATAAAATACTTCGACCTGGGCACCTCTTCCGTCAACCATCAGCCCAACTTCCCCCTGCTTCATTTCAAGACTTTGCTTGGCGCGACGACGAGTCCTAAATTGACCTTCGAAAAAATTCTTGCATGATGCCGGCGCCAGTTGTGTCTGTCATTTGTTTGAGCTACAACCACAAGCGATTCATACGTGAAGCGATCAATTCGGTTGTTGCGCAAACATATCCTTTCCTCGAAGTGATCCTGGCCGACGACGCCAGTACGGATGGCACGCCGGAAATCATCAGGGAATATCAACGACAGCACCCTGAATTCAAGATACTCCTGCTTGAAAAAAATCTCGGCAACTGTGCCGCTTTCAATCTTGCCTTGAAAAAGACAAGCGGGGAATTCGTCATAGACTTCGCGACGGACGATGTGATGCTCCCCGACCGTATTGAAAAACAAATGGCGCAGTTCTCAAAGCTGGACAAAACATATGGGGTCGTATTCTCAGACGCCGTCTATATAGATGAAGCCGGTCGTGAAAAATACAAACACTTTGAACGGCTTTTCAAAAACCGCCTGTTACACAATGTGCCCCAGGGAGACATTTACCACAAGGTGCTCTCGACCTACTTCATTCCATCACCAACCATGATGGTACGGAAAAGTGTATTTGACGACATCGGAGGGTACGATGAACGATTGTCCTACGAGGACTTCGATTTCTGGGTGCGATCGTCACGAAAATTCAAGTATGCCTTTCTGGATGCTATCACGACGAAGATCAGGATCAGCGCCAGATCCATGTCCCAGGGATGGTACCGGCAAGGCGACAGGCAACTCAGGTCAACCTACCAAGTATGTAAAAAAGCGCTGTCGTTCTCAAAAAGTACGGAGGACTTCGATGCGCTCGCCAAACGTCTCAGATTCGAGATCCGTCAATCGGTATTTTCCGGCAACAATGAGGAAGCTAAGCTCTTTTATAATTTATTAAAGAAGATCGAACGCGATGGCGTAGCTTACAAAATGATCATGGTGCTGAACGCCTTACGACTGCCACTTTCACCACTGAGAAATTTGTATCACAAGTTGAGGTACGGATCGCGCTAGCTATTTTTTCCAGAGGCGTAATTCGATGGAAATCCTCGTCAAATCGCTGTTCATGTTCACAGCGCCTCCATGAACAAGATAAGGCGAAAATATCAGCACTTCACCAGGTGCGGGATCCGGACGCACACAATGAAAGCTACCCGATATGTCGGTGACAGCCGGCACATTGAATTTGACACCATTTATTACAGCACCTGATGTAGTCCTTTCGACCCGTGATTCAGGCCAGAGATGACTTCCCGGAAGTATGATCAATGAAGACCGCTCGTTGCTTCCGCAAACGGGAATATAAAGATTGATACAGTCCGCGTAATCTTCCAGCCAAACATCGCGATGGAGCGGGTTGTTGTCACCGCTTTTGGGTCTTATCACCCTGAAATGAAATACTGTCTGATTATCGTAGGGATTTTTCGCGATGAGTTTAGTCTTACAGACCTCGCCAATCCTGTCTTCTATCCCTTGTATCCCGAGTGGAAACTCCGAAACATCCAACAACTTTGTGTATTCCACGGCAGCAAGATGCTGGTCCCTTGTCGCCGCTATCCTATGATACTCGTGCAATTGCAAGTTGTCATCGAACGAAAGACCGGACTGGCGCCAAAGCGATTTCAACAAACGCCCCGTTGCTGAAAAAAAGTCTCTATTTGTCTTCTCATCGAACAGAGGCTCGATGACAAAACCGCGATCATGCCAGAAGCAGTTTTCTGTAAGGTCTACTGCGTCATTTAACAATATCTTGTCCCCACCGAATGCCTTGTCGCCAACCGCATCATATGAGAGCATCGTATCGTTGACCGTGTATTTCATTATTTGCGGTTATCATCTCCGGAGATCATACTCAAATAATTTTCGTATCGCGATGGAGCAATGTCGCCACGTTCCACGGCATCGATGATCGCACATTTTGGCTCGTTAACATGCAGACATCTCGCTCCGTACTTGCAGTCCAGCCGACGGTCGCGC
The DNA here is from genome assembly GCA_966095595.1 of uncultured Chryseosolibacter sp. GTDB lineage: Bacteria > Bacteroidota > Bacteroidia > Cytophagales > Cyclobacteriaceae > Chryseosolibacter. The sequence continues at coordinate 7,269 of CBHTUB010000316.1, forward strand.
ATTTCAG
>CBHTUB010000317.1:0-7267 GCA_966095595.1 uncultured Chryseosolibacter sp.
ACGTCGATCTTTCTGGATGAACAGATCTTCTTGATGGCGAGAGCCGACACGATATCGAAGGAGTTACGAAAGCCTAGCTCGAAACACTCGATGTTGTTTTTTGTACAGTATCCGGCAAACTCGGATCCTTTTCTTGCGGCTACGATGTTGTGAACACCGAGCTTACGCAACTCATCGATGAGCAGCGCGATCTGCCGTTCGCCGCCACGGAAGTATTTTTCCGAACTGAGTTGAAGGATCGTCACGCGTTGCGATTAGGTTTGACAGATGAGCCGGTGCGCGCGCTCAGCTCGCGATACTTCAGATACCGGAGAAAACGATCGAATGATGAAAGGACGGCGATCACGAATCCGTAGAGCCCGTCGAGGAATCCCAGGCTGATGATGTATTTTTTGATGAACATCCACATCGGCTTCAGGATCGCATGGGTGACGAAAAAATATTTTTTTCCTTTCTGGAAATCCCTTTCGGCAGCCAGCGATGCATAGGGGAACATTTTTTTTAAATGAGACTCCACCGTAGGATAGGAGTAGTGCAGCAGATCACCCTGGAGCTTTTTTATTTTTTGCGGCGGAGATGAGAACTCCAGCTCTTCGTGAATACTCCCTTTCCAGCGCGCGGCCTCCCGTTTGAAAATGCGCAGCTTGTACTCGGGGTACCAACCGCTGTGACGGATCCACTTGCCACAATAATTCGTGAGGCGGTTGACCTCACAGGCATCGGCATCCGGTTGTTTTTTGAATGCGAGTATCGATAGCTTCAACTTATCAGACAACACTTCATCGGCATCGATCGAAAGAATATAATCTCCTGTGGCAAGGCTGTTTGCATGATTTTTTGAATCTGAAAAGCCTTCCCACTTCCTTTGTACGAGGGTGTATCCGCGCTGCTGAACGATGCCGGCGGTATTATCTGTGGAGTACGAATCGAGTACGATCACCTCGTCGGCAACATCCTTAAGTGAGTCCAGACATCTGGCGATGTTGTGTTCTTCGTTTTTGGTGATGATAACAACGGAGAGCTTAATGGAGGTCATCAATGCTAAACCTTAAATGTCAAAGTTATCAATTATGGGCTGATTTCATCCTCATTATTTTTTCGAAATGATTATTTGCCTTAGCTTTTCGGCGTAAAATCAGTTTAGTGCGAATGAAAGTAAGTGGATTCACCTTTGTCAGGAACGCGATCAAATACGATTATCCCATTCTCGAAGCCATTCAGTCGATCCTGCCGCTCTGTGACGAGGTTGTGGTGGCCGTCGGAGATTCTGAAGACGATACGCTGGGCCTGGTCCGCTCGCTGAACTCGGATAAGGTCCGGATCATAGAAACAGTTTGGGACGACACATTGCGTGTCGGAGGGCGGGTGCTGGCCGTCGAAACGGACAAGGCATTCCGGGCGATCTCCAAAGATTCTGATTGGGCCATCTACATACAGGGGGATGAGGTGTTGCACGAAAAATATCATGGCGAGATCATGGAGAGAATGCGCCAATACAAGGACGACCCCTCGGTGGAGGGATTGCTTCTGAACTATCTGCACTTCTATGGTTCCTATGATTATGTAGGTGAGTCCTCGAAATGGTATCGCCGGGAGATCCGTATCGTAAAAAATGATCCGAAGATCTTTTCATATCGGGATGCCCAGGGGTTCAGGAAGCTTCCAAATGAAAAACTCCGCGTAAAGCTCATCGATGCAACGATGCATCATTACGGCTGGGTGAAACATCCAAAAAGCATGCAGGGAAAACATATGTCATTCAACAAATATTGGCATGATGACCAGTGGATGGAGAAGAACGTCGCGAACGTGGAGGACTATGACTATTCAAAGATCGATTCACTGAGGAAATTTGAAGGAAGTCACCCTGCTGTGATGCAGAAACGCATCGAGGCCATAAACTGGCAATTTTCGAGGGACCCTTCCATGAACCGGTTGAAGATGAAAGACAGGTTCAAGCTTTTTATCGAGAAGCTGACAGGTTGGCGCCCCGGAGAGTATCGAAATTACCGGATCGTTTGAGAGGAATGATGATTGCGTATTGGCATTTAGCATTTGGCTGGAGTGTTGAATCATCTGCAACTGCGACCGTAGTAGAGAGATCATGGGTTGAGCTTAAAATCTGGTAAAGTGAGGCTTTCCGTTTTGAAGGCGGGATGTGTTAAGGTATGGAGAGAGTAATTTACCGCGGAGGCGCGAAGGCGCGGGGGAAACGCAGGGAAATGCAAATATGAAATTCTGTTCTTCACGACGCTGCAGCCCGCCCATGCCCAGGATCCAAATTGAATTCTAAAATCCTGAAATCTGAAATAACCACACCCACCTTTGGACTAGACGCCCTAAAAGTGAAAGCGGTTTGCCACCCCCAAACGCTCACGCCCTGCAGTGCTTCCAATTTGCCCCAAAACACTATCTTTGTCGCTTGTCCCGGCATTTCAACCATTTGCCATTTAGGTGTGTCAAAGCCTGGGGACTTCATAGAAACGCATGGGCGAACCGGTAAAGATCTCAGTAACGATAATCACACTCAACGAAGAGTCAAAGATCGAGGATTGTTTGAAGTCCGTGCAGGGTGTGGCGGATGAGATCCTTGTCGTGGATTCAGGCTCTACGGATCGCACCGAAGAGATATGCAGAAAATATGGGGTCAAGTTCGTCGTACATGCCTTCGAAGGGTACGTGAAGCAGAAGAACTTTGCCATGCGTGCGGCCCAATACGACCATGTCCTTTCCCTTGACGCTGACGAACGCCTTTCCGACGAGTTGCGACAGTCCATACTGGCCATAAAGTCGTCATGGGGCGATGCGGATGGCTATGCCATGAACCGTTTTAACAATTACTGTGGTCATTGGATCCGTCATTGCGGGTGGTATCCGGACAGAAAGATCAGGCTCTGGAAACGGAGTGCAGGGGAGTGGCAGGGGACGGACCCTCACGACAAGGTGGTTTTGCCGGTTGACCGGGTAAAAAAACTAAAGGGCGATTTATTGCATTACGCCTATTTCAGCGTTGACGAACATCTCCGGCAGATGCATAAATTTGCGGAAGTAGCAGCGAAAGCAAAGTATGAAAAGGGGGTTAAGCCGATCTTTGCGATCCATGTGTTGCTTAATCCCATGTTCAAATTCTTCAGAAAATATGTTCTTCAGCTGGGATTTCTCGATGGCTACTATGGATTCGTATTTTGCGCAGCGGCGTCGTCGTTGAACTTTTTCAAGTATTTACGTTTATACGAATATAACAGGAGAGGGCTGCCACAGCAGGCACGGGTAAAATGAAAGTAACGGTTATCATCAGCACGTTTAACGCACCGGAATGGCTCGAGAAAGTCATCGTTGGCTACTCGTGTCAGACATACACGGATTTTTCGATTGTCATCGCCGATGATGGATCGGGTCCGGAGACAAGGCAGACCATCGAGCGATTGGCGGCAGAAACGGGCCTTGACATTCAGCACATCTGGCATCCTCACGAAGGCTATCGGCGGCAGACGATATTGAATCGTGCGATCGTTGAGAGCAAGGGCGACTATCTGATCCTTACCGATGGCGATTGTATTCCCCGCAAGGATTTTGTGGCGGTGCACGTGGCGCAGGCGGAGAAAGGCAGGTTTTTGTCGGGCGGATACTGCAAGCTTTCCATGAAGGTGAGCAAGGCTATTTCGAAAGCCGATATCCTGGATCAATCCTGTTTTAAAGTGTCGTGGCTGAAACGTCACGATTCGCTCGGGGGCTCCCAAAAAAGAAAGCTTGGCGCAGGATCATTTACAGGTGTGTTGCTCGATTGGATCACCACCGCGAAGGCAAGCTTTAACAACTGCAACAGCTCGGCCTGGAAGGAAGATATCCTTGCGGTCAACGGTTACGATGAGCGCATGAAGTATGGTGGAGCTGATCGTGAAATCGGTGAACGTCTGGCCAACAATGGTATTCGCGGTAAGCAGATCAGACATCGGGCAATTGTCGTGCACCTCGATCATGCAAGGGGCTACAAGACGAAAGAATCGATATCAAGGAATAAAGCGATCCGCAAGGAGACCAGGACGAGAAGTATCAAACGAACACCTTTTGGCATTCGCCAGCTGCAATCATAATTTTTGCAGGAATGCGATGAGCTCCATGAGCCACGCGATCCCCATGTGGACCATGATCCCACCCCAAACGCTCCGCGTTTCGAACGCGACAACTCCCAGTATGTAGCCGCCGAAGATCGAACTGATCGCTTCGCCCATCGGCTTTCCGAAGTGCAACGAGCAGTAGATCACAGCCATTGACAGCACCGCAGACCGTCCGAGAAATTTTGCAAGGCCGATCACGAAAAAGCCACGAAAAAGCAATTCTACCGTTATGAAGTCGAGCCCGTAGAAGATCTCGTACGTTCCGGCCGTTACGACTTCGCTTACCCCGAGGTATTCATCGGCTGACGAGTTTTTGTACATCGGATACTGCCTGAGAAAACTTCCCTGGAACGAAGCCGCAATGAGCAAGGGAAGCATGATGCCGATCAGCATCAGGTAAGGTCGCGCGTCGAATCGGGTTTGAGTAAGACCGTAAACATGATTCGCACCTTTGTCATTCAAAAAGTAAAACAACAGTATGGGAAGAAAGACGGTGATGAAGCTTTGGAAGTTTATGAGCACTTTATATCCCCATGTGAACAATTGGAGCGGTAGCTGATTGACGATATACAAGAGAAACGGTGCACTGCTATCCAGGCTGAGCACGAACAAACCGAAGATGGAGTATAGCCAGAACGTGGGACTTGCGTAAGCTTTTTTCTCGTAGTAATAGCAATACGAGAATGTCGCCAAAAAATGGAGCAGGCTGTACATTGCCATGTAACTCACGAGCTTCGTCAGCGGAGGAAGGGATGATAGTACCGAGTCCTCGAAATCAAACGCATAGTTCACAGAGATGGCTACCGCGAGTATGGCGAAGATCGTGAGATAATGGCCGGCGTTGAAGTCCTCTTTTACATGGTGCCTGAGATAAAGCCAGATCTTTCTCATTTACCAATTCTGAAGATGTGTGTAGACCTTGTGTATCGGCAATCCCATGACGTTGAAGTACGACCCTACAATCCTGTCTATTGCGACCATTCCGATCCAGTCCTGGGCACCGTAGGCTCCGGCTTTATCGAACGGCTTATAGTTTGTCACATAGTATTCGATCTCGGATGGCGAAAGTTTTTTGAACGTTACTTCGGTCGTATCGTCGAACGATTCTTCCTTTTCCTTCGAAAAGATACTTACACCGGTGATCACAAGGTGAGTTTTACCCGAGAGGTCGCCGAGCATTGCCAAAGCCTCGCGATGATCTGCAGGTTTGTTCAGGATACGATCTCCCAGCACGACCACTGTGTCTGCCGTGACGACGATCTCCTGGTGGATCTTCAGTCTGAAATATTCCGCTTTTTTAGCGGCAAGGTATCTGGCTACCTGATCCACCGGCATCGTCGCCGGAAATGTTTCTTCCACCTCCGGTTTCTCAACCGTAAACTCAAACCCTGCTTCTTTCATCAGGTATTGCCTGCGCGGCGAGCTCGATGCCAGTATTAACGGTCTCGAAAGTTTTTTCATGTTTGAACCAAGTTTCAAATTTATACGGGTTGTTGGCTGTTAGCTGTTGGGTATTGGCTGAAGGCCTGACGATGCCAGAAGCCAAATGCCAATACCCAACAGCCATTAAAACGGCGAATACACCGGCGTCTGAAATTCTTCCTGTTTGATGGAGCTGAACATAAACCCGCAGATCACCTTGGGATAAAAGTAGGTCGACTTCTGGGGCATGGTATAGCCGGAATGACAGACGGTCTTTACATCTTCGATCGATACTTCATTCGTAATGATGGCCATCTGCGCTTCATCCTTGATCACACGCTTGAGGCAATCGGAGAAGCTTCGGTCGAAGCCGATGTTTTCAGATCTGCGTTGTTCCTTGCCCGGGATACCCAGCACCTTTTCGATGATGAAATAATGCATGACGGTAAGATCCAGGCGTTTTACCGATTCAGGGAAATGCCACGTCATCTTTTTAAGCGACTCTGGCTTCAGCCTTACCTTGTACGCATTCTCCTTGAACATCAATCCGAAGGCCCACTGCTTGCCGGCAATGATCTCGTTCAGCGTGTCGCTGTCTTCTACAGGCTTGACGATAAAGTCTTCTTCCAGCGCTTTTACGATCTGTGTCTCATTGAAATTCGGAAGGCCTTTGATCAGTCGATGGGTCGGAAGGATCCGCAGATCATCTGATTCCGTATTGGTAAAGTACATCAGGTGATAGTTGAACGCTTCCTTTCCGTTTGCGTCCGGGTAGAGCGCCAGCATTTTCTTTCTGTAATGGAGCGAGCCTTCATACCTGTGATGGCCGTCGGCGAGAATGATGGTTTCGCCCCGCATGAAGTCGATAAATTTTTTGATGATGGATGCATCGTGGATCACCCCAAGCACATCCCGAACGCCCTGGTAATCCTCCGTCTCGAAGATCGGCGCCTTGATCGCCTCGTCCATATGTCTTTCGAGCTCAAACAGCGGATCGGTATATAGCCCATGGGTTGGACTCACATTAAGCTGTGTTTTTTCGAGAAGCTCGATCCGGTCGTTCACGGCTTTTGGGATCGTGTTCTCGTGCCGCATGATGATGTTCTCGGTCCAGTCGTACGCCTTTACGTGAGCGATGAAACCTTTCCGGCACGACTCCTTTGCTGCCCCGGCGAGCTTGAAGTATTGATAGTAAACGTAAATACCCGGAAGCGAGTCCTGTACGATCACGCCTGTGGCCTTCCACTCCTGCAGGAGCGAAGCTGCACGATCCGCCGCATCTGGCGGAGCAGGTACGGAAAGGTGAATGCTGTTGAGAGGATTCTGATAAAGAGCCTTGCGCTGTTTATCGGAGACCACATCGAAGAGGGGAGAGGTGAGCTCGTCGATGTTCCTTGCAAGCTTATCGTTATATCGCCACGCTCTGATCGGAAGAATTTCGGCCATTGACAGGAAAGTATTCGCTTAGTTGATTCTGGTTTTCTTCCACAAGCTTACGGCAGGGGACGAGGAGGTTTGCTGTGACGTATTTCCGTTCACGATCTTTTCAGATTCAAACAGCGAAACCGCCAGCATCGACGCCAGTTTTCTTTCATCATCGGTCCCGGCTTGCTGCAGCACCTGTGGCGTGAAATAGTTCTCTACGAACCGCGTATCGAAATTTCCGGAGCGGAACGCCTCGTGGTTCATAACAAACTTGCAAAACCCGAGTGTGGTTTCGATCCCCG
>CBHTUB010000318.1:0-7245 GCA_966095595.1 uncultured Chryseosolibacter sp.
CGAGGAAGATGAAGAAGAGGAGCACCGTTATGCCCGCTATGAAACCGATCACGAGAAGATTCATTCGGGAGATGCCCTGGTTCACTACCTGCGCAGCTTCCTGATTGGATTGTCGCATGTTGGCCAATTCTTCATTTTCCACTTCTTCGAGTGTGTTCAGCAGCTGGTTTACAAATAAGCTATTGGCGTGAATGAGCTCGAGCTCCTTGTTATACAGTCGCCGCCGCTGCTCGCGCTGGTCGCTTTCGAGGTCACGGATAACACGGTGAATTTCATCGTAATCCATTTCATGGGCTACCGCGATCGTATCGATCTTGACCTTCAGTTCTTCCTGTACTTTTTGCGTTACCGGGTCTTTTTTCTTTTTCTTGTTGAAGAGCCTTTTGAGAAATCCTTCATTCTGCTCCTGTGCCGCAGCGAGAGATGAATCCAGGATCGTAGTAAATTTCTTTTCGGTCGTTACGATACTGCTGTCATACGATCGTTGCGATTCCTTAAGCAATATTGCAAGCGTGTCGAGCTGGTGCGAGAACTCTTTGTTATTGGCCAGATCCGCTTTCACTTTCAGGTACGAGACAAAGATCTGATTGCGTTCGTTGAGGATCGACGATAGCGAGTTAAGCCGTTGTTGCTGTATGCTGTCCCATGGCAAAAGCTTCAATGAATCGATCATGAGGTGAAGGTATCCCGACTGGTCCAGAAAATATTTGTAGGGCTTTTGCGGATTTTGAATTGCCTCGGCACGCTGCTGCTGATCGAGCATGGTGATCTCTGCAAAAAGCTTGTTCAGCTGGACGAGCTTGAGGTTTGGTTCAGTGAGATGGTGAACCGTGTCCATCATCTGGCGGAAAGAAAAACGCGTCATCAGAAGTGCAGCAATTATAGCTGTCACTGCCAGAAGAAAAGCTGCGACGATCTTGCGTTTCACGGACTATTGATATGGCAATCGGGTAACATTATTGTGCCACCGGGTATAACGTAAAGAAATGGCGACAAATGACGGATATTGCCGTTAACCGACAATCACGCGGTTAGTTTACCTGGAAATTCTGTGAGAGGTGAAACTTATCAGGCACCGGCGGCTGGTCTGGGGTTGGCAGGTTTTACGACGATCACCCTCCCGTCCAATTCCTTTTCGTTCAGACCGGTAATTGCAGCATTGGCTTCCTCGTCATTGGGCATTTCCACAAAGCCGAATCCTTTCGATCTGCCAGTATCCTTATCACGAACAATTTTTGCCGAGGCTACTTGTCCGAAACGGGCGAATGCGGCTTCAAGTTCTTCCTTACGCGTTTTGAAGTTGAGTTTGGCAACGAAGATGTTCATAACAATGCCTTTTTAGTACAGATAGGGTGTACTAAATATAATAAATTATCATTAAAGAACAGAAGGCTCAGGGGTAGGGACGTACTAAAAAAGGCTATTGAATTGTATTCGCTGCCGGAGCGCGCAGCTCCACGGCGGTGGAGCGGTTTCACATTCCCGGGTCAGGGACGGTCGGTAGTCAGCAGCCAATACGATAAAAAAATCAGTTAAGATTTCTCCAATTATTGGCCGTCGACTAAGACCGCGAAGCTCGCAGAGGAATTAATCTCAAACGCTTCTGCCCCTGATCAGGCGAAGCAGAATGGCTATAATGGCAACAACGAGAAGGATGTGTATCAATCCGCCTGCGCTGAATACAAAGTAGCCGAGCAGCCATCCGATGATCAGAATTACAGCAAGAATATATAATATATCGCTCATGACTTGTTTGTTTTTAATCAGTACACCGAAAATCTAATGCCATCCTGGTGTGCGAAAACGCGGGCCTATGTGTCTATTATGTAGAAAATCTTTCAGTCAGCTGTTGACTTTATCCTCACAATATGAAGCCGCCATACGTGCTCACAGCCGCAAATTGTTGCTGGCACCAAGTTTTTGAATACAACGGCAGAACGAATTTTATAAGCGTATGAACATTTTGATAATAGTGCTGTCGCTGATTAGTGCTTATGTATTATTTGTTTCTGTGTCTTACATGTTGGCCCGGGTGTTTTTTCCCAAGATCCACATCGATGAGATCAAGGAGAAACATCAACTTATGTTACGGGAAAGACAAAGAAGGTTAACGCGTGCGTTGAGATAGTAATTACGTTGAGGTAGTTAACATCTTTTATTGAAAGAGTAGCAGTTGTCAAAAAAAAGAAAACCCCTGAGATGCCTCAGGGGTTTTTTAAAGGGATGCTGAGTATGATCAATAATCATCTACATCATCGCTTCCGTTAAGATTGAAAGCCAGATAAAGCTGAGCCACCTGGTTCTTTGCAGTTCCGAATACTCTCTTCATTCCCGGAGAATCGGCGATCTCGTTCAAGCCATAGTTATAGCGTGCACCCAATTGTGCAGACTTGCCAAGGTTGAATCCGATACCACCCACCAGACCATAATCCCAATTGTCGAAGTTGTCGCGATCTTGTGTCAGGAATTCGTTGTTTGCATCGCCGCTTTTATTTCTGATCTCGGCATGGAGCAGATAGGCCCAGTATGGACCCGCATGGATCTCAGCGGCTCTTCCTAACTTGAACACTGCCAGTACAGGGATATCAAGATAAGCAAGATTGAATCGCTGGTCATGGTCGAACGTTACCTGGTTGTTACCTACCGAAGCGTACGTGATCCCGGTTCCTTTTGTAGAGTAGTTGATCTCAGGTTGAATGGCAAAAGCCTCGCTCGAGAATAACTGTGTATAAATACCGGCGTGCCATCCGAAACGCGCGTTCTCATCATGCGCTTCGTTGACATAAAGGTTACTCATATTAAGACCGCCCTTGAAACCTACCCGTGGACCTTGCTGAGCCTGTGCATTTGTTACTGCCAACAATGAGAGCATTCCAGCACATAGCAACAAATAAACATTTCTCATTTTCCTTTTCATATTCTGTTTTTTAGTTGGACATAATTTCCCTTCCACTTATTCTATTAAGGAATTACGTGCCATCAATGCGGCTTTTTGAAAATAGTGTCGGTCTGATTGCGTTTATTCCAGCTTAAAATGCGATTTATTAAATAAATGCTAACAAATCGAGTAAAAACAGCTGCTGTTTCAATTTGAAGGATTGTCCGGCGATCGCTCAATCCACCTGTGGAAAAAAAGACTCAGCCACCGTATTTCAATCGCTTGTAACATACCTATGGCAGGTGTTCAGACTGCATCCGCTGACCATGGCATTATAATTTGATAAACGTAATTGAACGATTTTCACTATGAATACTACAAGTAAAGTAATAGCAGGGTTGTTGGTGGGAACACTTGTGGGCGCATTGACCGGAGTTCTTCTTGCTCCTGCAACAGGCAAGTCGACCAGGAAGAAGATCAACCGGAAAGCCAAAAAGCTCGTAAAACAACTTGAAGGCTATCTCGGTATGGCGAAGACAAAATCGCGCGCTACGACGCACTCCCGTTTGCACAAGAACGGACGTCCTGCAGTCGCGACAAGATAATGATGGCATTGCTGTCAATAATTTCGGGGTAACTGTGGAGTTATCATCCGACAAGGGATGGGATGAGTATGGTGGAAGGTTGATCTTTGCAGATATTCCGGGAGCCGTCATTACCGCCTTGATGACGGCTCTATTTTTGTAGAAGAAATATTGTTTATGGTCTATAGTTGGTTTTAAACTTTTGAGAGCTATGATGACGAGGAAGTTGATAAGCATGCTGATTGGATTGACAATCTTTATGCTGATGATGGGAGCACAATTAATGCAATAAAAAAGGTCAGACTGTTTCCAATCTGACCCAATGAAAAGATCACCAGGATCTTATTCCAGAGCTTTCACTCCGGGAAGCACCTTACCCTCGAAATATTCCAGTAAAGCACCGCCGCCGGTTGATACGTAGCTTACATCATCGTTGAAGCCGAACTGAGCCACAGCCGCAGCGGAGTCGCCGCCACCGATCAGGGAGAATGCACCTTTCTTTGTAGCCCTGACAACAGCTTCGGCTACTTTCTTTGTCCCATTCGCAAATTTTTCCATCTCAAAAACACCCATTGGCCCGTTCCACAAAATGGTCTTCGACGACTCGATGACTTTCGAAAATACTTCGGAAGCCTGGGGACCGATGTCCAGCCCCATCCAGCCGTCCCTGATCGACGTGTTGTTTGCCACGTCTGTATTTGCGTTGGCGTCGAACTTGTCGGCAATCACTGAATCGATCGGAAGGTGTAGCTCCACGCCTTTTGCCTTGGCTTTTTGGATCAGTTCCTTGGCCAGATCGAGCTTATCCTCTTCAACGAGCGACTTCCCGATGTTGCCGCCCATCGCCTTGAAGAAGGTGTAAGCCATGCCCCCGCCGATAATGAGGTGGTTGACCTTGTTCAGCAATTGTTCGATGATGAGGATCTTGTCCGATATCTTTGCGCCGCCCATGATCGCTACGAAAGGCTTCGCAGAGTTTTCCAGCACCTTCTTTGCATTGTCAAGCTCGGCCGCCATAACAAGACCCGCACATTTTTCCTTCACGAATTGAGCGACAATCGTAGTCGAGGCATGTGCGCGGTGAGCTGTGCCGAACGCGTCATTGACGTAAATATCTCCGAGCTTCGATAGCTTTTCCGCAAATGCAGGATCGCCTTTTTCCTCCTGCTTGTAGAAACGCAGGTTCTCCAGGATCAGCACTTCTCCTGGCTTCAGGGCAGCAGCTTTTTGCTGCGCTTCCTCGCCGATACAATCATTGGCAAACTGCACGGGACGACCAAGAAGTTTTTCAGTCGTCTTGATCGTGTGCTTCAATGAATATTTTTCTTCGGGACCTTCCTTCGGTCTCCCGAGGTGCGACATCAAAATACAGCTTCCACCGTCCTTGAGGATCTTGTTCAGGGTGGGAATCGTAGCACGGATACGGTTGTCGTCAGTCACATTATAGCTCTTGTCCAGGGGCACGTTGAAGTCCACACGGATCAGTGCTCGTTTGCCCTTAAAATTGATGTCGTTAATTGTTTTCATGGTTTGCTTTGGATGGAATTTTTCAACGGGGACGAATTTACTAAAACTGCTTTCAGTGTCGAATTTGTCAATGCTTTTTTTATATGAACAACTGTTCGTTCAATCTCCGAAACTGATCCCCAGACCTTTTGCCGCCTGAACAAGATAGGCATCCTTGTTCACGAAGTTGTAGTCGCGGGTGGCATCTTCGAGAGTAACTGCTGTGATGCCATTGTTTCGATAGGCGACCATGTGACCGAATTTTTTTTCCAACACGAGCTCGAACGCTTTTACTCCGAACAGTGTGGCCAGCACACGGTCGAAAGCCACAGGGCTACCGCCACGTTGCACGTGTCCCAGAACTGTTTCGCGGATCTCTGCCTTGCAGCCTGCGTCCTTCAGTTGCCTGGAGAGCTGATATGCAACGCCACCGAGCCGAACATGTTCGGATCCCTTTTCACCTGCGGATGCCGTAATTGTTCCTTCTTTTGGTTTTGCGCCCTCTGCAACGACGATGTTGACGAATCCCCTTCCCCTCTTGTAACGCAGGTTGATACGCTTGACGATCTTATTGATGTCATAGGGAATTTCGGGAATGAGGCAAACCTCGGCTCCGCCGGCGATGGCGGTGTGCAAGGCGATCCATCCCGCATCCCTTCCCATCACTTCCATGATCATCACACGATGATGACTTTCAGCGGTTGTGACAAGCTTGTCAAAGCTATCCGTAGCGATCTGAACTGCGGTTTGAAAACCGAATGTTACGTCGGTCGCCGATAAGTCGTTGTCGATGGTCTTCGGTACGCCAACAACAGGAATGCCCTTGTCAAAAAGTACCTTCGAGATCTTCTGTGAGCCATCACCTCCGATGTTGACGACCGCGTCGAATTTTAAGGCTTTCAGCTTTTTGACGAGCTCATCGGAGCGGTCGATGAATTTCACCGAACCATCTGCCTGAGGCACGGGAAATTTGATGGGATTCGACTTGTTGGTTGTTTTCAGGATTGTGCCGCCTTTCACATGGATTCCCGCAGTGCGATTGCGCGTGAGGGGTATAATTTCCTGCGGATCATTGAGTACGCCGTTGAAGGCCTCGATACTGCCATAGATGTCCCAGTCTTTTTCCTTTCGTGCGCGTTTGGCAATTCCCCTGATAACAGCATTGAGACCAGGGCAGTCTCCGCCACCGGTCAGGATAAGTACTTTCTTTTGTTTGTTCATAATAACCGGATCAAAAAGATGGTCGATCCAATATAGCGATTATTCCGCTGCAGCCCGGCGCAACCTGTCGTTGATCGCTCTGCCCAGTCCTTCCTCGGGAAGAAGCTCTGCCAGCACAACGTCGATGGGCATCTCGTCAAAAAGCCTCAGCGCCTTGAAAAGGTTTTGCGCTGCCTCTGTGAAAGAACCTGTCCGGGAAAGAATAAATTGATACGGAGAGTTGAAATCCCTTGTAAAGGTCAGAATGCCCGACGTATTGGACGGGTATTGCTGGAGTAAGTCCTCAAGCTTTCCTATGATGACCTTTCTTCGCGGAGCATAGTGACTTTTAAGTTGGCCCGGCGCCTTGGGGTTCGATGTAGAGTGTGCCTGCACCCTGAGCGGCCCGGTCACATTTTCAATATCTTCGATCTTTAATCCGCCAACCCGGTAGACAACAGGTTTGTCATCCTCGAAACCGATGATCGTCGATTCGATCCCCACCTCGCAAGGTCCGCCATCAAGGATATACTCTATGCGATCGCCAAGCTGATCGTTTACGTGTTTTGCCGATGTGGGGCTCACGTATCCAAACGGGTTGGCACTCGGTGCCGCCAGTGGAAACTCGAGTGATTCCAGCAATGATCGTGTGAGCGCATGGTTGGGGCATCGTATTCCTACGGTGTCCAATCCCGAGGTGACAAGATCGGGGATAATGTCCTTTTTTTCCAGTACAAGCGTCAATGGCCCTGGCCAGAAGCGGTTGGCCAGCTCCTGCGCCGCATCAGGCAAGTAGCTAACGTAGTGTGTCACTCGGGAAATCGACGGAACATGAACAATAAGTGGATCAAACGCAGGACGTCCCTTGACTTCGAATATTCGCGCAACGGCTCCGCTGTTCAATGCATTCCCGGCAAGGCCATACACTGTTTCGGTAGGAATAGCCACTACATCGCCCCGTTGTAAGATTTCCCTTGCACGTTGAAGATCTGTCCCGATTTCCGCCATGACAACAAAAGTAATCATATAACGATATTATTCTATTTGGATGATCCCGATGTTGCCGGTTTAGTTTAT
>CBHTUB010000319.1:0-7190 GCA_966095595.1 uncultured Chryseosolibacter sp.
GATGGGTGCGGTCGGCTTTCCTGTTAAAGCGATCATAGCTTAACTCGTCATTGATATAGATGGCGATGAACAGACAGCTGGCAATACCCAGCATCAGTCCGAACACGTTAATGATCGAGTAAAACTTGTCTTTAAGAATGTTGCGCAAGGCAACGATGAGGTAGTTTCTAAACATAGGCTCTCTTTGATCTGATACCGAAGTTAACGTGAATGGTTACCTGTAGATCTAACTTATTTATAAACGGAGCACTCTTTGTATGAGAGGAATGCTTAACAAAAAATTAACAGGACGACTTTTGCACGACGATCGCACTCGCCGGATGTTACATTTTGCAGTCCATACCGTGATAGCAGATACTCATACGCCGATACGTGCAACTCATACGCATTATGCGACTTTGGTAGAGTGATAGACCATAGCTCCATGGAGGAAAGTGAAGAATTTACATCAGCCTTAAGACTGAATGACGGACGGTAACCCGGATTTTGCCTTAAAGCTTAAAACTTAAAGCTTAAGGCTTACACCTTGTTTCGTTTACCCGGATCTTCCGTGCCGGATTGACCTGATAAGTGAGGACTTCGCCGTTCGAGTAGATCTCCACGATCCGATAGCCACGGTAATCGGTGCCCCAGTTGCCGCCCACGTGACCGTCGAACAAAAAAGGTTTGCCATGTTCAAAGCGCGCCGCGTCGGACATATGATCGTGGCCGTGGAAAATCGCGCGCAGATTCTTTTGTTTGCTGAACAGCAATACCAGATCCTTGCAGTCGGTAAAGCTCTCGTGCCACATAACTGGCGGAATGTGCATGAACACAAAAACGTGCCGATGTCGTTTTACGCGCTTCAGTTCCGCTTCCGCAAACTTGAGGTCAGGACACAGGTATTCACCTTTTTCATTGGAAGTATCAAGTACGATGAAGGCATTGTCGTCCATCTCGAAGGTGTAGTTCAGCGCGCGACCCCAGGTAGCCGCCCACACATCCTTGTCGCATCGGTCGTGATTTCCGCGGGAGATGTGGTAGGGAAACTTCAGTGACTGATATTTAGCCTTCACTTTGGCAAGTAATGCCGGATCAGATCGCCATTGAAAATGCAAAAAGAGAGACGACTCGCCTCATGCTCCAGGTTCAGCCAATTCATCATCTCGTCGTGAAAGTTTTCGTATTCAGTTCCAGGCTGACCATAATGACCATCGGAAGCCACAGCGAATCGTTGTAAGAGTTGAGCTCCTGCCAGTCTGTTCATGAGGGAGTTACCGGCCAGCGATGTGCCCCCGAGAAACATAAGGCCTGAGGCGAGGAAATGTCGACGATTCATTTGATGGTGATAATGGTTCCGATCGGCTTGCGAGAAAGGAAATTAACCAAAATCGCGTACAAAGCCTTGAATATTCAAGTGAAATAATCCTTGCGGTTTGGGCGTTAAGTAAAACAAACGGTGACCTTTCCAGGTGCTTAATTTGCTCCGTGGAGCGCTGAAAAATGCTATCTTTGTAATTCATTTTAATTGAGGATTTTAATCTCTTAACCCCGATGCGTTTTGTCTTTCTTGTTGGCGCAATAGCCAGCGTTTTTTATTCTTATTCCCAGGCACCGGTTCACGATGATGCGCTGCTGAAAATTGTCGAGAACGAACTCACCAGGGAGATGCAGGAGTTTTCAAAAGCTGCCCAGGCTCCGTATTATCTGGCCTATAGGATCAACGACATTCACTCCGGAAGTATCCGCTCATCCTTCGGAAGCCTCATTACGTCATACACCGATCACAACCGCCTGATGGTGACAGACTGCAAGGTTGGTGATTATACCTTCGACGATTCACATCCGGTAAACAGCTATGATCAATTTGATTATCCGGATGGCTACATGCGGGGAGGCGGGGGCCGCAGTGAGCTGCCGCTGGACGATCACGCCGAAGCCATTCCCGTGATGATGTGGCAGAGGACACAAGCTGCCTATCGCAGTGCCCTCGCGAAATATAAATCCCTAAAGAACTCCGAGCTGGTGCAAACGACCAGACCGGTAGACGATTTTTCTAAGGAACAACCGTTGGTAAGCGTTGATCCTCCGATTGGCCCCCTGAACACCCTGTTCGATCGCCAGGCCTGGGAGCCCAGAATCAGAAAGTTTTCGGAGCCGTTCCTGAAAAACGAAAATATCGTCGATGCCGATGCCTCACTCGAGGTGGGAACCGAACGTAAATATTTTGTTTCGTCCGAAGGCGCACGCATTGTACAGAACAGGACATACGCATATCTCTACATCAATGCGTCGATCCTGGCCGAGGATGGCGACATCCTTCCGCTGCATCTTTCCTATTTTGCTTTCGAGCCTAAAGATCTGCCCGCAGATGAGCTGATCATGAAAGATGTGCAGGAGCTTATGGCAAAACTGGAAAAGCTCAGGACCGCTCCTGTAGCAGAGCCCTACACGGGGCCCGCTATTCTCTATTCCAGAGCCGCCGGTGTGTTCTTCCATGAAATATTCGGACACCGCATCGAAGGTCATCGCCTGAAGGATGAGATGGACGGACAAACCTTCAAGGCGCGTGTTGAAGACCTTGTATTGCCAAAATCACTCAGCATCGTTTCCGATCCCACGCTGTCGACCTTCAACGGGCGTGCGCTTAACGGACATTATCGTTTTGACGACGAGGGTGTGAAGGCCAGAAAAGTCTCCGTAGTTCAAGATGGCGTTCTCCAAAATTTTCTGATGTCGCGCACGCCGATCGAGAACTTTAGCTCTTCCAATGGTCATGGACGTGCTGAACCGGGAATGGAAGTCGTGTCGCGGCAGTCCAACCTGATCGTTGAATCCAGGAAACCTGTCCAGATGCAGGACCTTCGAAAAATGCTCATCGCGGAGTGTAAAAAACAAAAACGATCCTATGGCTATCTGTTCATGGATGTCGTAGGGGGATTCACCACCACACAACGCATGATGCCAAATGCTTTCAATATTTTTCCGACGGAGGTTTATCGCGTGTATACGGATGGTCGCGCGGACGAGCTTGTGCGCGGCGTGGACCTGATCGGAACACCACTTGCCATGTTCGCCGAGATCACGGCTGCCGACAACAATGCAGAAGTGTTCACCGGATTCTGCGGCGCCGAGTCCGGAAGCGTTCCCGTGACGGCCATTTCACCATCACTTTTTGTCAAGCGCATCGAGACCCAGAAGAAGATGACGACGCAGGTCCAGAAGATGCTTCTGAAGAGACCCGTCAAAGATGAGGCAACGATCGCCAACGACTAACCACCGAACCCAATGAACAAGCTATCCATATCGTCGCTCCTCGTCCTTCTGATCTCCGGAACTGCCATCGCGCAGGAGCACGCAAAAAATACCATTCTCGACGCCATGAACGACGAGCTCGCAAGGAACATGAAAGAGCTCAGAATGCCCGACTTCGAGCCTCCGTTCTACATCATGTATGGCATCGACGATCACCAGGGCCTTTTTGTATCCGGAACACTTGGCGCCATTACCAACTCGACAACATATCCCCAGCGCTATCAAACCAACACGAGAGTTCTTGTAGGCGACTACACCTTCAACGACGAAAGCCTGGATGACAACGTCTACAGCAATCCCGGAGCCTTCGAGCTGCCGCTGCCGATGGATAATGACTACCTGGGACTGCGACGCGCATTGTGGTCGACCACCGACAAGGTCTATAGATCCGCGGCAAGACATTTTGAGCGTCACAAGCAAACCCTGAAAGAATCAAACAAGACACTGGAAGAATTGCCACACCGCTCGTTCGCAAAGAGCGAACCGGTAAAGCTCATTCAGGAACGAACGCCAATTCAGGTGGACAGAAAGGAGTGGGAAACAAGGGTCAGAAACCTTTCCGCTTTATTTCAGGATAAAGCTTTGGTGGAGAACTCATTTGTCTCGATGACCTTCACTCAGGGAGATAAATATATCACGACATCCGAAGGTACAATGGCAAAGTTGCCGCATGCGCTCGCCACATTGACCGTCATGGCACAGGCCAAAAATGAAAAAGGCGAGTTTATGCTGAAGCGTATTCACCACATGGCTCCAACGCCAATGCTGCTGCCGGATGAGAAAACATGCGCAGAGGAGATCAATAAGCTCATAGCTAACCTCGGGGAGGAGCTAAAACTGCCGTCTCTTGAAGAAGAGTATTCCGGCCCGGTTCTTTTCCTTGGCGAGTCCGTAGCCGATATCATTTCGTCGGGCTTCTTTCGTGGAAAAGATGACATCATGGCAAGTGATAACGTTCCGAAGCAGACTGGATTCCAATACAACAACCAGGTGAATGCCCTCGATGGCAAGATCGGAAAGATGCTCATCAACGAAGCGCTCACGGTGAAGGCAAAACCGAAATTGAAGAATTATAACGGCATACCCCTGTTTGGCGCATTCGACATGGACAACGAAGGCATCGTGCCTCCCGACGAGTTGGTGATCTTCGAAAAAGGAGTGCTCAAAGAATTGATGAACAACCGCTCGATAACCCATGCTACACAAAAGTCGAATGGCTTTAGTACAGGCCCGGGCGTTTTTGAAGTGACTTCTACGCTTGTATTTACCGAAAAGCAACTCCGCGAAAAACTGCTCGAAGCCGCACGCAAGCAGGGACTCGACTATGCGTTGATCATCCGCGAAGATGTGAGCTCCATGGGCACAGCATCCATCATCAAGGTAAACGTTGCCGATGGAAAAGAGGAAAAGCTCAGGAATGCAAACGTCTCTGCGGAGGGTCTGAAAATGTTCAGGACTCTTCTGGGTACCACGGGAGACATGCAAGTAATCCATCAACCTTTCGGACAAAGCGGTGGCTGGAATAGCAATGCGAACATCGTTTCATACATCGTTCCAGGCGGCATACTGATGCAAGAGGTAGAAGTGAAACCTTACATGATGCCGACGCTGAAAGAAGAGCAGTATGTAACAAGGCCCTGAGCATCGCCCGCTCGTTAAATGGGTGTCTCGATGCCGGAGATTACCGTACGGGCTAATTGCAAATGACACGGCAATCAGTGGACGCCCACTCACCTGCCAAATGCCAACCGCCAAAAGCTAAATGCAAGTTAGAAGTGAAAGCCTATATGATGCCGACGCTGAAAGAAGAGCAGTATGTAACGAGACCGTAGGGAAAAGTTAATAGTCAATAGCCAGTAGTCAATGGTCAATGGGAATGCATTTGGTTTAATGACAGTTGAGATTTGGGCCTTATACTGATATTCCCAATTCCCATATTCTGTATTCTTTCACAAAGCCAATAATTGAAAATTTTCTAATTGACTAATGAGGCTGTTGGCGGTTGGGTATTGGCTGTTAAATGCAAAATGCTAAACGCCAACCACCCAAATGCTTTCGTTACCATTGACTAATGACGGCCCAGCGCAATCTTCACATGCTCCAGAT
Organism: uncultured Chryseosolibacter sp.; assembly: GCA_966095595.1. Lineage (GTDB taxonomy): Bacteria > Bacteroidota > Bacteroidia > Cytophagales > Cyclobacteriaceae > Chryseosolibacter. The sequence goes on from CBHTUB010000319.1 coordinate 5,401, forward strand.
GATGCCGCACATGCCACGCCGACATCGCTACCGCTTGTTTCTGATTCAACATGGTCTTTCTTACCGGGTGATAGTAGGATATCTCCAATTGTTCTTTGGAAAGTGATTTAATGAGGAACACAAATCGCTTTGTGATCGACTCGAACATATCTAATGACTCGCTGATCGTAAAGCCGACACCGTCCGGCGTTTGTGCCCAGCCATCTATATTCACGAGCGTCAATTCTTTGTAATCGGTCTCTGTTAATGCTTTCTTCATTCTGAAATAATGAAGCAATTGCATATCCGCAACATGATTTATCAACTGCAACACATTCCAGCTTCCGTCACGATAGGTTTTTTTCAACTGCTCGTCACGCAGCCCGAGCGTTAAGTCCCTGTACGTTTCCGGAGCAGAGTCGATCGTTTCGATAAATGACTGAAGGTCGGTGTCGCTCACGTTTGCGGGAGCAGTAAAGGGGCCTATCGGGAATTTGAGTCTGGTGAGTTCGTCTGTCTGTATCATAACATCAAAGTGCTAAGATAATCATAAAACCCACTGCCGCGAATAAGCGTTTCATAGTATTGAACCAGTACGATTTAATAGCCTTAAGTGCAGAAATCCACCATTTACCTTAATTTTGTTGTCTCTGAAGCGAATGATTAACCCCCCGTGCCGCTTTTCCGTCAGGCTATTGATAGTTGCCTGTTTTCTCACCGCTTTTGCCTCCTATGCCCAGGAGAAAAGGCGATTGGGTATATCCCCCGAAACACCACTCGAAAACTGCTCGGTAGATCAATGGACAGGCGACAACGGCCTGCTTTCGAACAACCTTACTTCCGTCTTTCAGGCCAGCGACGGATTCCTCTGGATCACGACAAACAACGGCCTGATGCGTTTTGATGGCGTACACCTTGACATCTATAACCAGGAGTCCGTTCCATTCCTTTCCACCGATGCATTCTACCGCGTCTATGAAGACAAGGACAACACGCTCTGGTTTGCCTCCCGGGGAAGTGGCATAGTAAAGTATGCGCACAACGTCTTTAGTCAGCATCTCCCCGAGAGTAAACTGATCCCGAAGTCCTTCAGGACGCTACTTATCCAGGATAATGGCGACATGTGGATAGGGTCCGATAACAAGGGACTTATTCAGATCCGCGATACGGTTGTCACACGCGTGGAGAATCCGTTGCTTCAGGGCGCCATCATCATGACCATAGAAGAGGGTATGGACAGTTCCCTGCTCATCGGTACGAACAGCAGGGGGCTGCTGAAATACAAAAATGGCAATGTCGGGCAGATTCCGCTTGGGGATCTTCCAAGCTATTCGGTAAATGCGATCGAGCATGGCCCCGATGGAAAAATTTATATCGGCACAACGGAGGGTTTGTACGTTATCGAGAACGGACAGATCACCACCGTCGACTTTCTGGACAACATCCAGGTCAATCATATTGTTATCGACTCCTACGAATCGGTGTGGATCGCCTCGGAGCGCGGGCTGGCCCGGATCAACGACAAATATGGGGTCAGGGAATTCCTGCGATCCGGAAAAACGTTTCCTGGCGCACACCTTACTTCCCTGTTTCTCGACAAGGAAGGCTCATTGTGGATGAGTACCGGCAAAAGCGGTTTGTTGCGACTCAAGGAAAGTATGATCAGAAATATCAGTGAGACGAACGGTCTCTCTGTAGACAGGGTAAATGTTGTAACGGAAGGGCCCGACGGAAAATACTATGTATGTCTGGATGATGGTTTTGTGAATATCATTGACAAGGGCAAGATCCTGCCGATGGACATCCGCCAA
>CBHTUB010000320.1:0-7169 GCA_966095595.1 uncultured Chryseosolibacter sp.
GCACCTCGCATCGATCGGAGAAGGAACGTCCGTTCAAACGTCATCGTTGCGGCGACTTCAATATAGTTTCCCTGAAGATGTCGGGCTGTCGTCGGAGTCATTGAAGAAAATCGAGGCCATCGCTGCGGAAGCCATCGACATCGGCGGCACTCCCGGATGTTATGTACTGGTGGCCAAGGACGGAAAGATTGTTTATCGCCGGGCCTTCGGTTATCTGACCTACGAAAAACAAACGCCAGTCACAGACAGCACGATCTATGATCTCGCCTCTGTTACAAAAGTAACGGCTACCCTCCAGTCAACCATGTTTCTCTACGACCGGGGATTGATAGACATCTACAGGAAAGCATCGTACTATCTTCCGGAGCTCAGGAAATCCAATAAGGAAAATTATACGCTGAAGGACATCTTGACACACCAGGCGGGGCTATGGCCATTCCTTCCCTTTTGGGCTCAGACCATGAAGGACTCGGATTACCTTCCCCAGTATTATAGCAAAGAGCTTTCGTTCAGGTACCCGTACCTGGTAGCGGACAAGCTATACGCAAGCGTGTCCATGAGGGATAGCTTGTGGAGCTGGATCATTAGATCCAAAGTGAGGGAGAAGCCCGCGAGAACGCCGTACGACTACAAGTACAGTGATATGGGATTTTATATCCTTCAGCATTTGTCGGAAAAGATCCTCAATCAGCCGATAGATGAGTTCCTGGACCAGAATCTGTACGAGCCTCTTGGTGCAGGTACCACTGGCTACCTCCCATTGATGAGGTTCAAGGCCAACCGTATAGCGCCAACGGAAAATGACAAACTGTTCCGGAAGAGTTTGCTGATCGGAACCGTGCATGACCAGGGTGCGGCGATGCTTGGCGGAGTTGCCGGCCATGCCGGACTTTTCAGTACAGCCAACGACCTTGCCAAGCTTTGCCAGATGCTGCTGCAGGAAGGTTATTACGGAGGCTATCAGTACTATAAACCGGAAACCGTCAGACTTTTCACCAGAAAGCAATTTGAAACAAGTAAACGTGGTCTGGGGTGGGATCGCCCCGTGCAAAGTGACAATACGGGAGTTACTTCCGTTTATACCTCACAACGGACCTTTGGTCACACCGGTTTTACCGGAACCTGCATCTGGATGGACCCTGAATTCAACCTTCTGTATATCTTTTTATCCAACAGGGTGCATCCGGACATGACAAATAATAAACTTTTGAATGCCAATATCCGTTCTCGCATACAGGATGTAGTTTACCAGTCTATGTTTGATTATTGCAAAAGAGGTTCGTCCGGCATAGGAAATGATCAGCTTACCATTTCCCAACCCAGCGCTTCAAACAATAATTAATCATTTGACACGTCTATCAGGTAAATCATATTATTGCAAACTGAATAACTAACCGGACACGTGGACCAGATCAAGATCGGTATTGTTTGCTATCCCACCTTTGGGGGTAGTGGCGTAGTAGCAACAGAATTAGGAAAGGCTCTTGCAAAAGAAGGCCATAATATCCACTTCATTACATATTCTCAACCGACCAGGCTCGATTTCCTTAATGAAAATCTTTTCTATCATGAGGTGAATATCAATTCATACCCATTGTTTGAGCACGCACCGTATGAGCTAGCCCTGGCCAGCAAGATGGTAAGCGTAGTGCAGAACGAAAAGCTCGATCTTCTCCATGTTCATTACGCCATTCCTCATGCCTCCGCGGCATACATGGCAAAACAGATCCTGAAATCGCAAGGCGTGACAATTCCCGTAGTGACAACACTCCATGGTACCGATATCACCCTCGTTGGAAAAGATCCGTCATTTGAGCCTGTCGTAACTTTTAGCATCAACCAGTCCGATGGTGTTACGGCGGTGTCGGAAGATCTCAAGCGCGAGACCTTTGAGTCGTTCAGGATCACCAATCATATAGAGGTGATTCCAAACTTCATCGATCTCGAGAAGTTCAAAAAACAAAAAAAGGATCACTTCAAAAAAGCAATTTGCCCCAACGGCGAATCTTTGCTTGTACATACCTCCAACTTCCGGAAGGTGAAACGTGTCAATGATGTTATCAGGATCTTCGCGAACGTGAGGAAGGAGATTCCCGCAAAATTATTGATGATCGGTGACGGCCCTGAGCGACAACGCGCGGAGACCCTGTGCAGACAGTTGGGTATTGGCGACGATGTGCGCTTCCTTGGAAAGCTGGAAGCAGTTGAAGAAGTGCTTTCCGTGGCCGATCTTTTCATCATGCCTTCCGAAAAAGAAAGCTTCGGTTTGGCAGCACTGGAAGCGATGGCCTGTGAAGTACCGCTGATCTCCAGCGACACGGGTGGTTTGCCTGAGCTGAACATTGATGGCGTAACCGGTTTCATGAGTCCTGTAGGCAACATAGAGGCAATGACCAAAAATGCCCTATTTGTTCTCGACAAGGACAACCTCCCGCGATTCAAGGCCAATGCCCTGAAACGGGCCAAAGAATTCGACATATCCCGCATCCTCCCTATATACGAGTCGTACTATGAGCAGATTTTAAAGAAAGTACTCTCACAGTCCGCAATACAGCAGTGACAGGTTGTCACAAAATAGTTTGGAACGATATTTTAGTCGCTTAGGTATAGAGCTTTTATAGTTTTATGGCTGACACAATTACTCCGAAAAACAAGGGATCCAGGCAACTGTTTGAAAATCCGATTCTCGAGAAATTAAGCCGTACTCATATCGCGGTACCCTTGACGGTCTTCGGCTTGTATTCCGTTGGGTTGCTTTATTGGAGCATCACGCACACGTCGCTTTCTGCCGGGTTTACAACGACGATGTTCTTCACGGGATTCCTGACATTTACGCTCATCGAATACGCTGTACACCGTTACATATTCCATATGGGGACCTACACGCGCTGGCGTGAGAAATTCCAGTATGTCGTCCATGGCGTTCACCATGAATTTCCGAAAGACAAAGAACGCCTGGCAATGCCTCCCCTCCTCAGTGTCACGGTCGCTACTCTTCTCCTCCTGGTCTTCAGACTTATACTTGGCGATATTACATTCTCCTTCCTTCCCGGATTTCTCGTCGGGTATGCTTTCTACCTGTCGATCCATTACATGGTGCATGTCTACCAGCCACCGAAGAACTTCCTGAAGGTCTTATGGATCAACCATGCCGTACATCACTATAAGCACGGTGAATATGTGTTCGGGGTATCATCACCATTGTGGGACTACGTGTTCGGCACGATGAGGGAAAAAGGAGCAGGTAAGTAACGAGAGACTACGATCGATGTTCCGGTGTCAATACTGTCAGCAGCAGCCCCGAAAGCATGATCCATCTCCGAATTAGCGTACAACAGCCAAATGCTAACTGCGAACACCAGTCTTTTGTGCCTCCTTCTTTGTATACGTTGGGCAGCTATAATACGAGCATGAAGACAACAACATGGTCGCAACAATAAGGACAGCGGCTAATCTTTTCATGAAAAATTGATCTAATGTTGCAAAATTAGAACGTGCTATATCTCATTAAACGACTAAAACGCATTTTCCTTACGTTCCTTAAGTATTTTTGAAAAAATAAGATTTCACTTCAGAAACAGATTTGCCAATTTAATGGTTAATTGACTGAGGGCCGCTACATGCTGGGATACCGCTTCACCAAATTCACGCCTTCTCAGGAAGAAGGTAAATCCGACTTTGAAAAACTTCTGAAAGTGTTCATGCAATTGCTGCTGATCACATCCGGCAACGTTGCCGAGGCACTGGAATGGCTCACGGAAGTCGACCGGCAGTACAAGCTGACCAATCCTGACTATGGCATCGGCGATTTTATCGAAGACCTCAAGCGAAACGGCTATATCACGGATGAAGGGCCCAGAGGCGAGTTCAAGCTGAAGGCAAAAAGCGAGCAACAACTCCGTCAATCAGCGCTCGAAGAGATCTTCGGAAAGTTGAAAAAATCAAAGTCGGGCGAGCACAACACACATCACAGCGGCAAGGGCGACGAGCAGACCACCGAACGCCGGGATTACGAGTTCGGAGACACACTCGAACAGATCTCGGTAACAGATTCACTGCGCAACGCACAGATCAATCACGGCGTGGAAAACTTCTTTCTCACGGAAGAAGATCTCGAGGTGATGGAAAGCGAGTACAAAACACAGACCTCCACGGTGCTGATGATCGACATCTCGCACTCCATGATCCTGTACGGAGAAGACCGGATCACACCTGCGAAGAAGGTAGCCATGGCGCTGGCCGAGCTCATCACCAAAAAATATCCCAAAGACACACTCGATGTGATCGTATTCGGTGACGATGCCTGGCAGATCGAGATCAAGGACCTGCCGTACCTTCAGGTCGGACCATATCATACGAACACCGTCGCCGGACTTGAGCTCGCCATGGACATTCTGCGACGAAGAAAAAATTCCAACAAGCAGATCTTCATGATCACCGATGGAAAGCCCACCTGCATCAAGCAGGGCATCAAGTATTACAAAAATGCATTCGGGCTCGACGAAAAAATTCTTGCGAAGACATTGAACCTTGCCGGACAACTCAGGAAAATCAAGATCCCAGTTACGACTTTCATGATCGCTACCGACCTCTATTTAAAAACATTTGTAAGGGACTTCACAAAAGCAAATAATGGAAACGCCTACTACAGCAGTCTTCAGGGATTGGGCAACCTCGTATTCGAAGACTTCCGCAGAAACCGTAGAAAAAATCTCTAACTCCAAAAATTTTCATGATGAACAACATCAGCACACTTGGTGACTTAAAAAAATCAGGATATAGATCGAAGACCATAAAGGAGGAGTTGAGAAACAACCTCATCGAAAAGCTCAGAAAGAAAGAGAAAGTTTTTGAGGGAATATGGGGTTATGAAGAAACAGTCATCCCCGATCTCGAACGGGCCATACTCGCCGGCCATGACGTTAACCTGCTGGGTTTGCGCGGCCAGGCCAAGACCAGGCTTGCACGCCTGATGGTGAACCTCCTCGACGAGTTCATTCCCGTTGTTGAAGGCTCGGAGCTGAATGACGATCCCCTTTTACCGATCTCGCGCTACGCGATAGACAAGATCGCAGAGCTGGGCGATAAGACGCCGATCACGTGGGTTTCGAGGGAGGAACGCTACACCGAAAAGCTCGCAACACCGGACGTGTCAATTGCCGATCTTATCGGAGATGTGGATCCCATCAAAGCTGCAACTTTAAAATTGCCCTACTCCGACGAACGCGTGATACACTTTGGTCTGATCCCACGATCGAACCGAAGCATCTTCGTGATCAACGAGCTGCCAGACTTGCAGGCCAGGATCCAGGTAGCTCTTTTCAATATCCTGCAGGAGGGTGACATCCAGATCAGGGGTTTCAAGATCCGGCTTCCGCTCGACATCCAGTTTGTGTTTACGGCGAATCCGGAAGACTACACGAACAGGGGAAGCATAGTAACGCCACTGAAGGATCGCATCGACAGCCAGATCATCACGCATTATCCGAAAACGCTGGAGATCGGCAAGCGGATCACACAACAGGAAGCGCGGCTGAAGGATGCTCAGCGTCATATCTCGGTGAATGAAATTGCGAAAGATCTGGTAGAGCAAATTGCGTTCGAAGCGCGGAAGAGTGAATACGTCGATGCAAAGAGCGGTGTGTCCGCACGCCTTACGATCTCTGCATTCGAAAACCTGATCGCCGCCGCCGAACGTCGCAGCATTATCAACAATGAAAAAAATGTTGCGATCAGGGTCACCGATTTTATCGGCGTCATCCCCGCGATAACCGGAAAGGTAGAGCTCGTCTATGAAGGTGAACAGGAAGGCCCGAACATTGTTGCACAGAACCTGGTTGGGAAAGCGATCCGGTCACAGTTCGTCAACTATTTCCCCGATCCGGACAAATTCAGAAAGCAGAAGGACAAGAGTCCGTACAAAAAGGTAACGGACTGGTTTGGAGAGGGAAACACCATCGACCTGCTTCACGACATGTCGCAGTCCGAATTCGACAAGGAATTAAAAAAGGTGCCGGGACTGAACGACCTGATCAATGAGCTACACAGCAAGCAGGACGCTTCGACGAAGCTCTTCTTAATGGAGTTTGCACTTCATGGTCTCGCTGAATATAGTTTAATTAGCAAACACAACCTCACCGCTGGCTTACAGTTCAAGGATCTTCTCAGCAGCATGTTCACGCTGCCGCGTCCCGACGAAAATGAGGACGATGACGACGAAGCTTACGGTGGAAACTACAAACGCTAAAAACATCAGGCATGAACAGGCCGCAGGAATCTCAAGCTTACAATTCACGGCAGGTTCAGGATCTCAGAAAGCTCATCAGTCGCGGAGAAAGCGCATCGCTGGAGTTCAAGCGGAAAGCAGCCTATCCCGACAAGCTCGTGCGTGAGATGATCGCCTTCGCCAATAGTGACGGAGGTACGCTTCTCGTGGGCGTGGGAGATGACAAGTCGATGCCCGGATTGAAGTATCCCGAGGGCGAGTCGCATGTCATACAGGAAGCCTTGAAAAAATGCCGGCCGGCTCTGACATTTGTCGAGACATTTATTCCCATCGGCGATGCGCGTACCATCATACGGTACGATATTCCCCCCAGTGATCGCAAACCACATTACCAACTTGTCGAGGGCCAAAAGGAATGCTTTGTCAGGGTCAAGGATCAAAGTATCAAGGCCTCGCGGGAGATGCGTGAGGTGATTCGCCGCGCCAGAAAAAAGAAAGACATTCAGTTCCACTATGGAGAACACGAACAGTGGCTGATGCAGTACCTCGAAAAAAATTCTTTCATCACATTAAAAAAATTCGTGGAGCTCACACGCCTGAAGCGATTCTATGCTTCGAAGAAACTCGTTCTGCTGGTTCTCGCCGATGTGCTGAGCATCACGCCGCACGAAAAAGGCGACCTCTACTCCCTCGCATTCAGACACGAGTAAAAAAATTTAGTGTGCACCACACTTGTGTTTATCAATCGTTTCATTACATTTAGTGAAACAAGGCTCTTTGTGTAGTATGTCAAAAAACAAGAAGGAGAAGAAAGTCTTCGTACTCGACACTTCTGTCATCATCTATGAACACAACTCCATCCTCAACTTTGATGAACACGACGTCGGCATCCCCATCACCGTACTAGAGGAGCTAGACAATTTCAAGAAAGGCAACGACACCA
>CBHTUB010000321.1:0-7165 GCA_966095595.1 uncultured Chryseosolibacter sp.
GGCGTTGCATTCGCTACATAGGAATGTGGTACTTGACGGAGAAATTGTCGTATTCAACGAGTATGGCAAACCCGATTTCCAGAAGCTGCAGCAGTATGGAGATCATCCGGGACTTCCTATTGCATACTATATCTTCGACTGCCTGTATCTTGACGGAAAGTCGCTCATGCACCTTCCATTAACGGAACGAAAGAAGATCGCCGAGAAACTGATCCCGGCTGACCACGCGATCCTCAAATATTCGGATCATGTTGCCGGTAAGGGCAAGACATTCTTTTCGAGGGTTACGGACATGGACCTTGAAGGCATGATCGCAAAGCGAGGCAATAGCATTTACCAGCCGGGCAAGCGCACCCGTGACTGGCTGAAGATAAAAAATCACAATACACAGGAAGCCATCATTGTGGGATTTACCGAGCCGCGGGGAAGCCGTACGCATATGGGCGCGTTGGTTCTAGCCTTAAAAGAAAGATCCGGTTACCGATATATCGGCCACACCGGCACGGGGTTCACAAATAAGGTATTGCAGGAACTATCGAAGAAGCTTCGTCCGCTCATTACCGATGAAAACCCTCTCGGTCATAAAATTCCAGGATACAACAAAGTCACCTGGGTTCGTCCTCAACTGGTATGTACGGTAAAATACACCGAGATCACGGCAGATGGAATTATGCGTCATCCCGTTTTTATGGGACTTCGCATTGACAAGGCCGCCGAAGAAGCTACAACGCTCGACAAGCCCGCTTCAACCGGAACACGGGTACAAAATCGGGAAGCAGAGAGGGAGTCTGATCATACGGATAAGGTTGTTGAACGGATCGGAAGAAAAGAGATCACCCTAACCAATCAGAGCAAGGTGTATTGGCCCGAAGAAGGCATTACGAAAGGCGACGTCATCGAGTATTATCGTGCCGTTCACAAATACCTTTTGCCCCATTTGAAAGATCGGCCTCAATCGCTGAGGCGCAATCCCAATGGAATCGCCGACGAAGGATTCTTCCAAAAGGATGCGGGAAGAAATATTCCGGAGTGGATCAAAACGGAAAAAATTCGGGCAGAAAGCGCAAACAGGAATATCAACTACATTATTTGCAACGACCTGGCTACCCTACTTTACCTCAATAATCTGGGGTGTATCGAGCTGAATCCGTGGAACTCAAGAATAAAGAAGAATGATTACCCGGATTACATGGTGATCGACCTCGATCCGTCGGATAAAAATTCTTTCGACGAGGTAGTAGATGCCGCCTGTGTGGTTCACGAGATACTGGAAAAGGCCGGTGCTCCGTCGTATTGTAAAACGTCGGGCGCGTCAGGGCTCCACGTCTATGTTCCTCTTGGCGCACAATACACATATGACCAGATCAGGATATTTGCCCAGCTTATTGTCAATCTTACGGAGCAGCAGCTTCCAAAGACCACTACGGTGGAGCGCGACCTGAATAAGCGAAAGGGCCGGATTTATCTCGATTACCTTCAGAACAGGAAGGGCCAGACTTTGGCGTCTGTATACAGCCTTCGTCCGAGACCAGGCGCAGGCGTTTCCACTCCGTTGGCCTGGTCAGAGGTCAGGCACGGCATTCAGCCGACATCATTCAACATATGGACGACGATAGAACGTCTGGAAAAGAAAGGCGATCTGTTCAGCAATGTGTTGAAGCAAAAAATCAGTTTAAAGAAGTGTTTAGCAAATCTGGAAGAATAAAGTTATAGTTATGAGTCATTATATTTTTTCTGGTGCGGACAAGGAAAGTGGATTGCTTACCTCCGGTACAACTCTCTCCTACTGGCTCGATAGTATAGAGCCGCTGATCTATTCCCCGCTCGACAGGGACATCAAAACTGATGTTGTCATTATCGGAGCGGGCATCTCCGGGTTATCGGTCGCCTACATCCTGGCAAAAGCCGGATACGACATCACGGTGATCGATGATGGCTTTGTGGGCAGCGGCGAAACCGGACGCACAACCGCGCATATCGTCAACGCACTCGATGACCGCTACGCCGAGATTGAAAAACGTCTTGGCGAGAAAGACGCCGTGCTTGCTGCGGCAAGTCATTCGTCGGCGATCGACTTTATTGAGAAGGTCATCAGTGAAGAGAATATAGCGTGCGATTTTATGAGACTCGACGGCTACCTTTTTCTTCATCCGTCTGACAAACTTAAAACGCTTGAGGATGAATTCGAAGTCACCAATCGCATCGGCTTGAAGACAGCGCTCATCGACAGAATTCCAGGTATTCGGAAGGTGGACGGACCGGCGCTTCATTTTCCGCGGCAGGCGCAGTTCCATCCCTTAAAATATTTGAAAGGCCTCAGCGATGCCATCATAAAATACGGCGGACGCATATATACCGAAACGCATGCGAATGAGATCAGGGAAAATCTGGTAACGGCAAATGGCTACTCCATTGAAGCAAATAATATTGTCGTCGCTACCAACAGTCCGGTCAACGACCTTGTGACCATGCACACCAAACAACATTCGTACAGAACGTATGTGATCGGAGCGCTTGTTCCGAAAGGAACCTTACCCTACGCACTCTGGTGGGATACGGGGGATATGCAATCCCGATGGGTAACCGATCCCTATCACTACGTGCGACTGCAACCCTATAACGACCAACATGATCTGTTGATCGGTGGTGGAGAAGATCACAAGACGGGTCAGGCGGAAGAAGAGAACATTCCCGAGGAAAATCGCTTCGATAATCTGATTGTTTGGATGAAGGAACGGTTTCCCATGATGGGCGATCTTGTCTATAAGTGGTCCGGACAGGTGCTGGAGCCGGTCGATTCTCTCGCGTTCATCGGACGTAATCCCGGCGACGAGCATGTATACATCTGCACGGGAGACTCCGGCAATGGAATGACGCATGGGACGATCGGGGGAATGCTCATCAGCGATCTGATCCAGGGCGTTCCGAATGCGTGGGAAAAAATTTACAGCCCTTCAAGGATCACTTTGAAAGCGGCGGGCGACTTTCTGAAAGAAGCAGGTAATATGGCAGCGCAGTATCTTGATTATATTTCACCTGGCGACATTAAATCTGCAGAGAGCCTAATGCCAATGCAGGGAGCGATCATGAACGTGGGTGCGAAAAAGGTTGCGGTTTACAGAGATGAACAAGGCGTCTTACAGGCATACTCAGCCATCTGCCCGCACCTTGGTTGTATTGTACAGTGGAATACCGCGGAGAGATCATTTGATTGTCCGTGTCATGGGTCAAGGTTTACGTGTAATGGAAAAGTTGTGAATGGGCCGGCGCTGTCTGATTTGAAGAAAATTGAATTGAAGGATGAGTGATGGTGAAATGCATTTCAGTTTCATATTTCAAAATTAACATGGATCTGGAATCTGAGATTTGAATCTTGAGACCATCATCATGTGGCTGTTTTCAGGGGCCAATGACTTTCTAAAGACTTATGCAATGGTCAATTTCACGTTATTTTTCTGTGCGAGGCTAATAATGTAGGTTGATGGCAGCAAATATGAATAAACGTTTTGTCCAACTTTATTGGAATAGGCTATAGACGCCATGATCATTCCGACGACACTGGCATCATCGGTAAACCCAGGGGCGCCGGAGGAGCCCACATCGCATATCATACGTGTTTGATATAACCCTACTGTCGCGTTTCCACCAGCAAGGCTCTTCACTTGCCGGGAACAAGAGATAACCGATCCCTGAAACCGTTCGATGAAATCAAATCCTGGCAGCTGATTACCATACGCCCGGGTATAACGGGAGAATGGAAATCCCAACGTTCCAAACCTTGTCCCCATCTCCAGTTCGTTATGGAATAATTTGATTGATGTCGGATCTGTGGGTTCCATGATCTCAATAAGCGCCAAATCAGCCTCAATATCTTCTGCAAGCAATCTTGCAGCACTCATCTTTATCGGTGCGTTCAGGAAGTCCAGCGCGCGGATCACATATATTTTTGTAGTTTTTGTTACTGACTTGAGTACGTTTCTACCCTCATGTAAGTTATGGGCCGCTGTTGCGCAGATTCCTGGCGCGATCATGAATGCAGTTCCAGTGGCTGAACCATTGCCAAAATCGGCTACGATACCGTAGACGGATCCCCTTAAATCCTGATAAGCCGTATTAAACATTATAAAAATTGGTTAGTTGTTTCTCAATGCCTTGTGCAAAAAATCTTTCAATTGCGAGTGTCGCCACGATAGCCGCCGGATCTTTGTCTTTCCGAGTTTTACACAACTTGCAGCCTATTCACATGATTTTGTGTTGCAAGATTAATGATATACGTTGACGGTAGCCAAACCTCAAAGATTTCGTTGTCATTCACGCCCCCCACATGCATTCCGAAAACACTTCCGTCTTCTGTAAACCCGGGAGAACCGGAAGAACCAATGTACATCGGTGAATCGGTTTCATAAATGTCATGTAATGCCTCGCTGCCTGCAAAGCTCCTGACGCTACGGAAACCAGATATGTAGGCTCCCCGAAAGTGCTCGTTAAAATCAGCTTTGAGCAGGGATTGGCCTCCTGGAGAAGTGTAAAAAGTGTAACTGGAGAACGGAAATCCTAATGTTCCGCAGCTTGTCCCTACCCCGGCCTGGGTATGGTATAATAACTTAACGCTCGTCGAGCTGGTAGGCTCCATGATCTCAATAAGCGCCAGATCAATATCAACATCCTCAGCAAGCAATCGTGCCTCACTGATTTTCATTGGTGTCTTCAATATGTCGGGCGAGCGGACTACGGATATCTTTGGAGTCGTGAGTACCTGACTGCGTAAGGCTCGCCCCTCCCGCAAAACATGGGCGGCTGTTACGCAAACACCAGGTGCTATCATAAATGCAGTCCCCGTGACTGAACTATCGCCAAAATCGGCTATAACACCGTAAACTGATTCTCTTAATGCATCACAGGCTGTAGTAAACATGATTGGAAAATGTTGGTTATGGTAAACGGCTCTTGCAAAATTGTATTCGAATGATCCAATAAGTTTCTTTAGCGTGATACAAGGTTCAACTTGTTGCCAAGTCCGTGTTCCTGAGCGAGGCTTATAATGGTCGCTGACGGTACACAATAGGAAATGGCTGCCAGTCCATCACTGAACGTTGTGCCATCAGACTTCATTCCACGACCACTGTGAGCCATCATCCCAAGGACTATTGCATCATCTGTAAACGCAGGAGCACCACTTTCACCCGGGTAACACAGCCTGTCGAACGCATAAATGCTATACAACGTGCTCCGATCCATTTGGCTAATAGTGCTGGGGAAGCCTGATAAATATCCTTCGAGAAATTGCTCGGAGAAAGAAACCGCGGATGAATTGTTATCGTCATAGTACAGATCAGACAATGGGAATCCCAATGTACCAAAGTTTGTACCTCTGCCGGGCCTCTCATGGCTGTATAGTAAACTAACGCTCTTGGTGCTTGTCGGGTTAATAATTTCGATAAGAGCCAAATCAATTTCAGAATCTATAGCAAGTACCTTTGCAGTACGCATTGTCGAGACCATCGACGATAAATCGAGAGTGAGACTTACATGTATGCCTTTAGAATCAGGAGGCCCGTTATGGATCTTACCATCCCGGTATAAATTATGAGCACATGTCGCACAAATTCCAGGCGCAACCATAAATGCCGTTCCTGTAGCAATTGATTTATCTTCAAATTCAATTAAAACACCGTACAATGATTCTCTGATAGTCTTACATGCTTTAATAAAAGCCATAAAAAAAAACGATTTGAGTACCGGGTTCAAATGGAATAACGATTCTTACCCCATTGCCAAAATCCAGTCGTCAGTCGTTAACAGCACGACATGCCAGATATTTTGGTATGACAAACATCAGGAGTATTGCCACAAAGAGCTCCACGAAGAAAGTCGAATTGTCTACGAGACGAGATTTTTACGCTACGGCCTTATTGCTTAAAGCGATCCTGAAAGGTGAAATTCAAACCGAATTTGAGATTTGAAATCCCTGAATCTGAAATTGAACATTCTCGGGAAAAATCGTATATTGAAAGTCGCTAACCAGCTATACCTTGAAGAAGATCGCCTGCTTGCTGCTTTTGGCTGCAAGTTCTATTTGTTGTTACGGTCAATCCAACTACGCCCGTCAGGGTGTGATCGACCTCAGGCATTACGACTTTTCTGAAGGGGCTGTAAAGCTCGAAGGAGAATGGGAATTTTACATGAGCGAGCTACTCTCGCCCGAGGAGATCGCAAACCTTACATTTCCACGCGACTATGTGACTTTTCCTTTTGTCTGGAACGATATATCGAAATCACTCAAACCCGGACAAGGTTTTGCAACGTATCATTTAAAAGCTTTGGTGAAGGCGCCGGCCGAGCTTGCGCTGGAAATTCCGCATGTTTATTCAAACTATAAATTGTGGGTCAACAATACTGTCGTAGCGTCCAACGGTGAGGTTGGTGTAACTCCGGAAACTTCCATGCCACAGTGGCTGCCACAAACAGTTATCTTCGAGAGTGGGTCTGACACACTGGATATTGTCCTGCAGATCTCGAACTTCCATCATGCAAAGGGAGGCATACGCGAAGATATTCAGCTCGGTAATCCCGAAAGTATGCTTGCGAAAAGACAGATGGCGGTAACGAGCAATCTCGGTCTCATGATCAGTCTTATCGTTCTGTCTGTCGCATTTGTGCTGGTCTACTTTATCATCAGATCAGAAAGTGCGGCACTGTATTTCGCTGCGCTATGTTTCACGTGGGCAATTCGGGCAGGTTTTTCCAATCTGTATATCGTCACTTCGTTCATGCCTGATTTCCCCTGGGACGTCGCGGTTAGGATCGAATACATCACCCTATATCTCACAATGATATGGGCCGTGTGCTTCATCTCGAGCGTGTTCCCGCACGATGTCAGTCAGATGTTCAAATATCTTTTCGTCTCGTGTAACGTGATCTTCTGCCTGCTATCTGCGTTTCTTTCGCCGGCACTGTTCACTCAGTTTTTACCCGTCTACCTTTCCTTCTCGGCAACATTGCTGTTGTACATCATCTATGTCCTCATTCACGCCATCATCTACGAACGGAGTGGCGTGTGGTTTATCGTGAGTTGTTTTATGGTAGGCGTGATCGTGTTTGGCTATGACATTGTCTCTTATAAGGCGTTTTCCGATTTCAACTCTATCCTGATCAATACCGGTTA
>CBHTUB010000322.1:0-7130 GCA_966095595.1 uncultured Chryseosolibacter sp.
TCGTGACTTTGAATTCGACCCTTCTATTCAACTGCCGATTGGCTTCGGTATCACTTGGAGCAACCGGCTTCGAGCCACCGAAACCTTTACCGGTGATCCGCGATGAAGCAATTCCCTTTGCCACCAGATACGACTTTACGGCATCTACACGTTTTTTTGACAGATCGAGGTTAGCCTGGGCGTTACCAAGGTTATCAGTGTGCCCCTCCAATTCTATCTCCATCGTCTTGTTCTCCCTAAGGATGGCAACCAACCTGTCCAGCTCGGGGTACGACTCCGGCTTTAGCTCGGCTTTACTTTGAACGAAGAACACGTTTTTAAGTTGGATGGATTCTCCCACCTCGATCGGCACCAGGAAAAGGTCTTTCTTCAACTCATTGTAGGCCGACAACGAGACCAGCTCGAGGTTTTCATTCACTGAAAGATATCCAGGCGCTGCGGCGTGATAACCATAATTTTTTCCCTGAGGCAACGCAATGCGGTAGTCGCCTGTTGCCGGATCCGATCTCGCCTCGCCAGCTTCTTTTTGCGTTGTGAGATCATCAAACCTGATCACTGCTTCGAGCGGTGCCTGCGTTTTTGCGTTCAGCACTTTTCCCGTAACAAGGAGCACAGGCTCGGGCTTGATGTTTTCCGGAAGCTTGAAGCTGATAATGTCCGCAAGGCCGTAACTGTTGATATTGCTTACCATGTATCCATATTCTCCCGAAGCCGGTAAAGTATAATAGGCATCGAATCCAACCGTATTGATGCCCAGGCCAAGGTTGACGGGCTCCGACCATTGTGTCCAACCAGGTCCCAGTTTTTTAGACATAAAGATATCTACGTCTCCGTAGCCGGGTCTCCCGTTCGTAGCGAAGTATAACGTCTTGCCGTCAGCGGAAAGAAATGGCGAATACTCATCTCCAGGAGTATTCAGCGCCTTACCGGTATGTATCGGCGAGCTCCACGTTCCATTCGGTTGTTTTTCACATACATATATGTCGCGTTCATCTACGTCCGGTCTGTAGTTGATATTGTTCTTGAATTTTGCCGCGAACATGATCGCCTTTCCATCGGGTGTGAGCGAGCCCTCCAGGAACGCCGATTCGTTGTCGAATTTTATCCCAAGGTCTTCGATCGAATTCCATCCATTTGCCGTGCGGTGCATAAATCCGAAACCTTCGGACGTGTGAAAAAGAAGGGTATTGTTGTCGGTGCTCACAGCCAGCAAGTTGTTTGTACTCGTAGTATTCACGGGCGCACCCATGTTCACACTTTTCGACCACTTGCCTTCCGGGGTCCGTTTCGCGTACCACACATCTTCCTTGTCCTCTATACCGCCGAGATTCTGCGGGCTAAGCTTTCTTCCGAAGTATAGGGTCCGTCCATCTGCAGAGATCTTGGGACTCACCTCGTCATATTGCGAATTGACAAGAGGTCCTAGATTCATCTTGTCGCTCGCGCGGTCAAGGGTCCCGGATCGATTCGTGTCTTTGTTGTCATACGCGCGCTCTGTGGTTTTAGGAAGATTGATCTTCACGTCGTGCGCGAGAATAAAGTCGTCTATCAGCAAGGTCATCTTAGTGTAGGCCACTACCCCGAGGTATTTCCCATACCACGGGAAGCTTTTATGATTGGCGACCACCTTGCCATTCAGGTAGAAGTAAAGAATGCCCGCACGCTGTTCTATTTTGAGCACATTCTCATGACCCACCGGATGGACGAGATCTGTGGCGTGCCACTCGTCTGAGATCCCTGTGGTCCTATCGCCGCACCAGATACGCCAGTAACCGTTTGACGTGAATGTAAAGTTGTTCATCTTATCCTTGCCATCGTATCCCCAGATGAAACCGATCCCATTGTCCTCCATGCCATCCACTTGGGTAAAAGTTGCCTGAATGGAGAAGTCTTTGTTCTTTTCAATGTAGGGAGCGACATAGCTCATCCACCCGCCTTCCGGCGCCTCGAGATAATATTTACCATCGCGGAAGATCAGCTTGTGTTTATCGCTTTCGCGTTCATACCAGCCGTAGACATTTTTATCGAACGTCTCGTGAACAATGACAGGCATCTGGGCCCTGGCAAAAGTTGAAGCAACTAAAAAGCTGACTAAAAGGTATTTCATAGGTTGATCTGCAATCTACAAATATTCAGTATCCCGGATCCATCTCCAATTTAAGTTGACACATCGCTTCGGACAAGACAAAGCTTCACAAATGATCGAGGGATTAAGATTGACTCACATCCAAAAAAACCAATCGAAACGCGCTTTATCCACAGGCTCGTGTACAACCCCTACAAGCTTCCGGTTCGTCCTCCATCTATGGGGACATTGATCCCATTGATGTATCCGGCAGCGGGAGTAGCAAGAAATGCGATGGCCGCGGCGATCTCATGGGGCTCGCTGATCCGGTTCGCGGGGATCTCCTGCTCCATTTCCTTTTTAACTTCTTCAAAAGTTCGGCCACTTTTTTCCGCTTTGCTCCTGATGATCGATTCCAGACGCGCCGTCATGCTGGCCCCCGGCAGAACGTTATTTACGGTTATTCCAAACGGAGCCAATTCGACCGAAAGGGTCTTCGACCAGTTTGCAACTGCACCGCGTATCGTGTTTGAAACACCCAGTCCCCTGATAGGAATTTTAACCGAGGTCGAAATAACGTTTATGATCCTTCCAAATTTTTCCTTTTTCATCACCGGAACGACAGCCTGCACGAGGATATGGTTACACAAAAGATGCGCGCTGAAGGCTGATACAAATTCTTCTTCTTTTGCGTCGATTGCCTGGCCTGCGGGAGGCCCTCCCGTATTATTGACCAGAATGTGCACAGGTCCGCTTTTCACCCGCTGTTCGATTGCTTGCCTCACCGATTCCGGGTTCGAAAAATCAGCCACCAGATACTCATGTTTCTGGCCGCTCCTGGTGTCGAGGGAAGTGATAACTGCTTTTAGCTTTTCTGCATTGCGTGCAATGAGTGTGACGTTGGCGCCCAGCAACGCGAGCTCTATCGCCGAGGCCTTTCCGATTCCCTGCGTGCTGCCGCAAACAATGGCATATTTATTTGTAAGATCGAGGTTCATGGTCGTTTTGATCGGATTGCAATAAGCAAAACTTAAGGCCGATTCTCAAGCCAAGAAAAACTTGTTTTTAATAGCTAGAAGCCGCGCATTGAACTATTTTAGCAACGAACTATATAATTGATCCTATGGCCATTCGCAGACCGTTCAACTTAAAGAAGTGGATTGAAGAGAACAGAAGCTTACTCAAGCCACCTGTCGGCAATAAAAATCTCTATGCAGATGCCGGCGACTATATCGTGATGATCGTTGCAGGGCCCAATGCGAGAAAAGACTACCATTACAACGAGACGGAAGAATTGTACTATCAGCTCGAAGGAAATATAGTAGTCAAGATCCAGGAAGACGGCAAAGCTGTGGACATACCGATCAACGAAGGCGACATGTTTCTTTTGCCCGGGAAAGTTCCGCATTCTCCCATCCGCCCGGCGAATAGTATCGGGTTGGTGATCGAATGCAAGAGGAATACTTCGGAGGATGACGGACTGATGTGGTTTTGTGAAAAGTGTAACCACAAGCTTCACGAATACAAGTTCCACCTCGAGAACATCGAAAAAGATTTCATCCCCCGGTTCCGCGAGTTCTATGGTTCAAAAGAGCTACGCACCTGCAAAAACTGTGGAACGGTAATGGAGGCTGATCCAAGATTTGTATAATGACGGGACGGGCCTATCATGAATCGCCTGTCGGCTTGCTGTTGATTGAATCGGAGGGCGATAGCATCACTACTGTACATTTTGTGAAGACTGGTCGTGACGGCGAGCAGCAAATGACACCTGTCATCGAACAGTGTATTACCGAACTTGACGAATATTTTTTCAAGGGTCGCAAGTTCTTCACGGTCGACCTTAAGCTCAAGGGAACCGATTTTCAGGTCAAGGTATGGAACGAGCTGATCACCATTCCGTATGGACGAACCACGTCGTATATGAACATAGCAGTCAGGCTCGGTGACATCAATTCCGTGCGTGCTGTCGGAATCGCCAATGGAGAGAATCCAATTGCCATTATCGTGCCGTGCCACCGTGTTATCGGCAAGAATGGTGAGCTGGTAGGCTACGGCGGCGGTCTTGACCGGAAGGAATGGCTCTTATTGCACGAAGGAGCATTTTCGGAGCAGCTGAAATTATTCTGATCTTTCCTTAAGTAATTTATTTTTTAGAACTTCCGGCGCTGTTTTGAGATCCAAAACGGAATAACTCAGCCGAAATGAAATTTGAAAACTCCCTGAAGTTCGCAAGGGCGATGGATCGCAAGGATCCGCTCCGATCGTTCCGCAATCTCTTTCACATCCCGAAGGTCGCCGGCAAAACCTCGATCTATTTCACCGGAAACTCACTGGGCCTTCAACCGAGGTCGACGAGAAAATTCGTACAGGAAGAGCTTGACGACTGGGCGAAGCTTGGCGTGGAAGGTCACGTGCATTCAAGGCGTCCATGGGTCTATTATCAGAAATTTTCAAAGAAGGCATTGGCTGAAATTGTAGGCGCAAAGCCGCTGGAAGTCGTGGCGATGAACCAGCTTACAGTGAACCTTCATCTGATGATGGTCTCATTTTACAGGCCGACAAGGGAACGTTACAAAATATTAACGGAGTCGGGCGCATTCTCCAGCGATCAATACGCGTTCGAATCACAAATAAAATATCACGGCCTGAACCCGGACGAAGCGTTGATAGAATTGAAACCACGTGACGGCGAAAGCACGCTCCGCACGTCGGATATACTCGCAGCGATAAGGGAGCACGGAGAAAAGATCGCCCTTGTGATCTTCGGCGGTGTTCAATATTACACCGGACAATTTTTTGATATCGAAAAAATAACGGAAGCTGCACATGAAGTTGGCGCCTACGCCGGCTTTGATCTCGCACATGCAGTCGGCAACGTGCCCCTGGAATTGAACAGGCATGGTGTTGATTTCGCCGTGTGGTGTTCCTATAAATATTTGAATTCAGGGCCGGGATCCATTGCCGGAGCTTTTGTCCATGAGAAGCATGCCCGCGACTTTTCCATTCCGCGTTTTTCCGGATGGTGGGGCCATAATGAAGACGAGCGTTTTATGATGCGCAAGGGCTTCAAGCCGATCGAAGGGGTAGACGGATGGCAACTATCGAATCATCCCATACTATTAAGCGCAGCACATCTCGCTTCACTCGAGATCTTCCAAAAAGCTAAAATGAAACGACTCCGGACAAAGAGTGAGCTTCTTACCGGATATCTTGAATTTGTCCTGAAACAGTGCAATGCCAACGGTGAACACTTCACCTTGCTAACCCCATCAACCGCCGGCGAGCGTGGATGTCAGCTTTCCATTTATATGAAACATGACGGAAAGAAGGTGTTCACCAACCTCACCAGGGCAGGCGTGATCGCCGACTGGCGCGAACCAGGTGTCATTCGTGTCGCTCCGGTGCCCTTGTACAATACATTTGAAGACGTGTTCAAATTCGGTGAGGTCTTCACTTCAACGCTGACAGGCAAAAACAAGAAAAAGAAATGAGCAATTCAGGAAAACATATCGCGATAGTAGGGGCCGGCCTTGTAGGGTCTCTGCTTTCCATATATCTGGCAAAAAGAGGTTATAAAGTTTCAGTTTTTGAACGTCGCGCGGACATGCGGAAGGGGAAAGGCGATGCGGGCCGGTCGATCAACCTTGCCCTGAGCAACCGCGGAATCCGTGCACTCGAAGAAGTGGGTCTTGCTGGTATATTGAAACAGGTAGCGATCCCGATGCATGGAAGAATGATGCACGATATGAAAGGTAACCTGAGCTATCTCGCATATGGGAAGACGGGACAATATATCAACTCGATCTCGAGAAGCGGATTGAACATTGTTTTGATGAATGAAGCAGAGAAGCATGGCGTGAATCTTTTCTTCAGCCACCGTTGCACGCAAGTCGATTTTGATAACACAAGCCTGACGCTCCAGGCCATTGGTGCCGCGAGCTCTCAGACCTTCGACTTTGATGTCATCGTCGGAGCAGACGGTGCGTTCTCGGCGGTAAGATCTTTTATGCAGATCACCGACAGGTTCAATTATTCACAATATTTCATCGAGCATGGCTACAAGGAAATGCATATACCGGCGGGAGCCAACGGTGAATTTCTCCTTGAGAAAAATGCGCTGCACATCTGGCCCCGGGAGAGCTTTATGATGATCGCCCTTCCCAATCCTGATGCGACATTTACATGTACACTCTTCTTTCCATTTGAAGGATCGACTTCCTTCAACGCTTTAAAGACCCGCGCTGATGTTGAACAGTTTATTGCGAGGACCTTCCCCGATGCGCTCGCACTGAATCCCAGGCTTGTAGATGACTATTTCTCAAATCCGACGTCGTCGCTGGTCACCGTAAAATGTTATCCGTGGGTCAGAAACAAGACGTTGCTCATCGGTGATGCCGCACATGCCGTTGTTCCGTTCTACGGTCAGGGAATGAATGCAGGATTCGAAGATTGCAGGATCCTGAACGACTTACTCACGAAATTCGATGAAGACTGGAACAAGGTCCTTCCTGAATTCCAATCCTCAAGAAAGCCCGACGCTGATGCAATCGCAGAGCTTGCACTGGATAACTTTATCGAGATGCGTGACCTTGTTGCCGATCCGGAATTTCTGCTCCGCAAGAAAATTGAAGCGAAGCTACATGAGCTCTATCCTGACCGCTGGATCCCGCAATATTCGATGGTAACGTTCAATGACAATATCCGCTATTCGGACGCGCGTCGAACCGGACAAAGGCAAAAGCTGATCATGGATGAAGTGATGAAGCAAGCTGGGATCGAACAGAACTGGCAGCAGCTTGATTTTGCAAAGATCGTCTCGCAGCTGAATTAACTCGCGATGTGCAAACGGTATTCTTCGTACCGATCGAGAATATCACGGACGTAGTTGACCGGCTCTTCACATTTGCAATAACCGGCGACCACCACGGGATCGCGATAGTATTTTGCGTTCGATTTCTGGAGAAGAAAAAATTCCACATTGTCCCCCCATATTTTCGGATCTTTTCCATATTTCTCCGCGAGCTTTCTCGCGTCGATGATGTGAGACAGCCCTGCATTATAA
>CBHTUB010000323.1:0-7114 GCA_966095595.1 uncultured Chryseosolibacter sp.
CTGTTAGGGAAACAATAGTCCGGCTTTGCGGCTACAGCTTTTTCATACCAGGAACCACTACCTGTTCCTTGCTTGCTAGCAAAATAACCGAGGTAATAGCATACCATCGGATGAACATTATCTGTGTCCTTTGTCAAAATCAGCAAAAGATCGCTGGCTTCCGCATATATTCCCGCGTGTGCATAGTCGAACGCATATTCGATGTAGTTATGCACATATCCGCGCATAAGCTTGGTAAGCTTCTTCAATTGTTCATCTGCCTTCGATGCTGAACGATCGAACTCCAGCAGATAAGTTTCATAAAGGCATCCGAAGTTGAATTTATCCAGTTGCAACGATGCCTCGTTCCATTGAAGTGCGTCGCTATGTTTCTTTAGTTTTCTTAGCAGAACCGCTTTGAGATGTCTTGCAGTCTGGCTGTGATAATTTCTTGATAACGATTTTTCTGCGAGATCCAGCGCTTCTTCAAAGTTTCCTTTCCTGCTGGCAATACGCGCGAGGTTCAGATAAGCCCCATCCTGTTGTGCGGCATTCCATGTAGCTTTGTAGAACGCATCGAAAGCCTCGTCATATCTTTCGAGCGCAGTCAAACAAAGACCGAGGTTGAAATAGGGCTCGCCATCATAGGGATTCGGATTGCGTTTTGTCAAAGTCGCAATGGCCGTGTTGAAAAATGGTTCAGCTTTTTCGAACTGCCCCCGCTTCAGATACCATAGCCCCATTGCATTGTTGCACCTTGCATCGCCAGGTTCCCTTGTCAATGCCTCGAGGTAGTAATCGGTAGCTTTGTAGGTTGCATGCCGGTATTGCTCGATGTGGAGGCCCGTCAGAAACAATTGTTCGTTGCTGTTGATGTCCCTTGGATCTTTTGCAGGCTCCGCAGGATTCGGGATGGGCTTTTCGGTTGACAGCTCGGGTGTGTAGTCAACCAGTAATTTTCCTTCCGACGTTGACAGACTGAAATAGATCTTGTCGACCTTCAACGTTTTGTTCAGACGAATTGATGCTGTATATGGTTTGGAAGGCGAAATGGTGATCGTTTCACTGAAGAGCGCCTCTCCTTCATGCCTAATTAATACTTTGGCGTCGTTATGATGTGCTGTTGTGAAGAGCTTCAGCTGTAAACTGTTTTCTTCCGGCTCAAGATTCACCATAGCGTCGCGGGTTGCATTCTTTACCAAACCAAGCTCGCTATAGGGCATGAAATACTGCGTGAAGGTCCTCTCCTCGAATGGCTGGATCCAGGAGAAGTCGGGTTGGTTGTCTGTGAAGACACCGGTCATCAATTCTATGTAAGGACCGTCTTCGTCCGTAAGGTTACGATCCCATGCGTATCCGAATTCGCCATTGCCCCATGTCCATTGTTTTTTGCCGGGAGATACGTGATGATTCGCCACATGCAGAAGCCCGCCCTTGCTATCGTGTTCATAACCTCCCATAAAATCATATTTGGATTTGATGGCCATGTATGAGGTCGGCACAGGGATATTCTTGTAACGCGAGATGTCGACACCCGCAGAGTAATCAACTTTGTAGTATGTTCCTTTTGCGATAGGAAATTCAGAAACGTCACGTTTTCCATGATCGAAGACAGCGTTCACATCCGGAGGAAAAACAGATTGATAGTCGTCATTGACCTTGACTGCCGGATTTGCCCACCACAGGAATGTTTGGGGGAAAGGAGTGCGATTGTATAATTTCGCATTGATCTCGAGATAAGCTTTGCCGGGATACAATCTGAAACCGGCCATACCTTTTGTTCGGAACATTCTTTCCACTTCGCTCACCCAAACGGTCTTGCTTCCGTCGTCATGTTCTTCGGTAGTGAAGTCGACAGGATCGAATGTGCTTGGCCTGTGATGTTGCGGCCAGTTGAATTCGATGCCTCCCGAGATCCACGGGCCGGTGAGCCCAACAAGGGCTGGTTTGATAACCTGATTATAATAGATAAAGTGTCTTTGCTTGACCTTGTCGAATGCCATTTGGACCCTTCCGCCGAGCTCAGGGAGGATCATGATCTTGAGGTATTCGTTTTCCAGAAACAGGGCGTGGTAGGTTTTGTCTTCTTTATTATCCAGGATTTTCTCAATGACAGGGTGAGGATACACCACGCCGCTGCTTCCCTGGTAAACACGGTTCTCGAGGAAGATTGGATTTTTTTCTGGTTTACCCGTTCCATAGGTAGGAATCACAACTTTATCTTCCCATACCGACACAGTGTTGTTGTTTTTCATCTAAAACGATTGTTTTTTAGCAAAGCTATGCGGATGGAGTACCATGTTTGATGGATAAATCTTCGCTTTTTATGGACAATATTATTGTGGGCAATGCAACAGATAAGAAAGAGAGAAGGGTTTGAAGGGCAGCGGGCGATCGTGCTTCCCAAGAAGATTGTCGAGATCTGCGGATACACTGCGCCCATCAATTCGATCTATATTACGGATATCGGTTTTTATCCGCGTGCAGCCTATCACTATCGCGAAAGGGCCAACGGGATCTCGCAAAATATTTTGATCTACTGCACGGAAGGAAAAGGGTGGCTTGAAGTTCCCGCGGGCCGCTACCCCGTTAATCCGAATGAACTTCTGATCATCCCTTCAGACATGCCGCACAAGTACGGTGCCGACGATGAAAACCCGTGGACAATTTATTGGGCACACTTCAAGGGAATACAATCTTCGTCGTTTGCGTCTCTGTTGTCGAAGCAGTTCAGGGAGTTTGTCGTCTATGCGCCCTTCATGGAAGAACGTCTGCGCATATTCGATTCTATTTATGAGTCACTCGAGTCGGGTTATAGTCTCGATAACTTATCGTTTTCAAGCATCAGCTTTTCATATTTTCTCGCGTCATTTTGTTTTGCAGATAAGTTCGCATCCGCTCATCATAATCTGGAAAAAGATGCAGTGGATCTGTCGATAGACTACATGAGAAATAATCTTGACAAAACGTTGGCGTTGGAGGAGATTGCATCGTCAATTAATCTATCTGTATCTCACTACTCTAATATTTTCAGAAAAAAAACCGGATACTCGCCCGTCGTTTATTTCAATCATCTCAAGATCCAGCACGCCTGCCAATACCTTCATTTTACTACTTTGAGGATCAATGAAATAGCTTCTAAACTGGGCATCGAAGACCCCTATTATTTCTCCAGAATGTTTACCAAGATCATGGGTATTTCACCCCTGGAATACCGCAACAAGAAGCATTGATCGCGGGTTATGCTCGCTTGAGATTACCATAAAAAAATCCATCATTAAAGTTTAATTCTCCATTCAAACGTTTGCGTTTAACGTTCACATTTGTATACACCCTTCGCGGAAAAATGAACAGAACTGCCTACATACTTTTGATCAGTCTGATAGCTGCCTTCGGCGGACTCTTATTTGGATTCGACATTGCGATATTCTCCGGAACGATCCCATTCATTCAACCTTATTATGATTTGTCTGAATCGCAGCTTGGCTGGACAGGGAGCTCTTTATATGTCGGCTGCATCATCGGCACGATCATCACCGGATACGTCACGGATCATTTCGGTAGAAAACTTCCATTGATTGTCGCTGCCGGGATCTTTACAATCTCATCGCTTTTGATGGGATTCGCTTCGAGCTACACGATGCTTATCACGTGGCGTATCATCGCGGGTATCGGTGTCGGTGCGGCTTCTATGCTCTCACCTTTATATATAGCAGAGATCAGCCCGGCGAAGGTTCGCGGAAGAATGGTCTCCATCAATCAGCTGACAGTTGTAATAGGTATCTTACTTGCTTATTCATCCAACTTTTTTCTTGCCGACGCACATGACAACTGGCGCCTCATGTTTGCCTCTGGAGCAATTCCCGCTGTTTTGTTCTTCGGATGTGCTTTCCTGGTGCCGGAAAGTCCACGATGGTTGTTGAGCAAGGGACGCGTGGCAGAAGCGAAAGCAGTGCTCGAAAAAATTTCGGGAACTGCGCAGGCAGAACAAGATCTGAAGACTATTCAATCGGGAATTCAGCGCGACGTGAAGGGACGATGGGCTGACCTCGTTCAACCAGGCATCACCTTTCTTGTAGTTCTTGGGATCACCATCGCCGTGTTCCAGCAGATCTCCGGAGCGAATGCCGTGTTCTTCTATGCACCGATCATTTTCGAGAAGACCGGTATGAATGTAAAAGACCAGCTTTTCCAGCAGATCATGATCGGCGCAGTGAACCTGTTGTTTACCCTTGTCGCCATGCAACTTGTCGACAAGCTGGGCAGGAAAAAATTGATGCTTGGTGGAGCTTCCCTGATGGCGCTGTGGCTTTTCCTCGTAGGGCTTTGTTATCGCTTTGATTTTTTCGAAGGATATACGCTGACGTTTTTAGTGCTCGCGTTCATCGCTACATATGCCACAACACTTGCGCCAGTCACCTGGGTACTGATATCGGAGATATTCCCTACAAAGATCAGGGGAATTGCCGTGTCGGTCGCCACTGGTATGTTGTGGTTGGCGTGCTTTGCCCTTGCGTACGGTTTCCCCGTGCTGATTGAAGCGTTGTCGGCTTCACAAACGTTTTTCCTGTTCTCGGGAATTTGCCTGCTCTACTTTTTTATACTGCTCAGGTACGTGCCCGAAACCAAAGGCAAATCGCTGGAACAATTTGAATCGGAAATCATTCGACATTAAATAAGAAAGAATTGAAAATCCTAACCCAAAACCTATGACCAATGTTTACAAAACAAGGATGCCTTACCCATGGCCGCCTTCCCGCACATCGCAGTCCCTCTTTCCACACGTAATAAATCACTAACAGAACAGTTCAAAACAACAGAAGCATTATGCGAAATACATTATTAACACTGCTTATTGTATTGTTGGGTTTTGCTCCGGTAGTGTCCATGGCCGGTTCTCCTGTCAGGGAAGGTCAGGCTGTGACCGTCACCGGTGTGGTGAAGGACGGCACCGAACCGATGCCCGGCGTAAGTGTGCTGGTGAAAGGCACGACCACGGGAACGGTCACCGATATCGATGGCAAATACACACTCGAAGTTCCTTCTTCCGAATCGGTTCTTGTGTTCTCATTTATCGGGTATGTCAGCCAGGAGGTTCCGGTAGGCAGCCAAACTACAATTGATATCGCGCTTACCCCCTCGGTTGAAACGCTCTCGGAAGTTGTGATCGTGGGTGCGGTGATGAAGAAGAGCGATCTGACAGGTTCGGTCGCTGCGCTTGAAGGAGAGAAGCTTGCCGAGATACCCACAGCAAGTGTAACGCAGGCGATGGCAGGAAGAATGACCGGTGTCTTGATCCAAAACAGTCCCGGCGTTTCGGGTGGTGCGAGCATCAAGATCCGCGGCAATAACTCTATTCAGTTCGGCAACAACCCGATCTTCGTTGTAGACGGCCTGATCATGGATGGAGGTTTCAATCTCATTAACCCGAATGACATCGCGAGCATAGATGTGTTGAAAGACGCATCTGCCACAGCTATCTACGGATCACGAGGCGCAAACGGCGTTGTGATCATTACCACGAAGAAGGGTAAAAAAGGTCAGGGACGTGTGAACTATGATGGATGGGTCGGCTTTCAGGAATTTTCGAAAACAATGCCGCGGATGGGAGCAAAGGATATCTTCGACCTCAGGATCGACGCTTTTGCAAATGTTTACATGGATGAAAATCCTGGTGCGGATCGCAACGATTACATCAACAACTCTTTGCTGGATCCCGCAAGCTCACTGGCCTTCGCCGATTATGAGTTCGAGACTTACAATGCAGGCAAGAGCTACGATTGGCTGGATGCCGTTACCAGAAAAGGTCAGCAACAAAATCACAATATAAGTTTTTCGAAGGCAACCGACGAGGGTTCATACTATGTGAGCTTCAACTATACCCGTAACAGGGGTCTGATGGAAAATTCAGACTATAACCGTTACACCGGCAGGATCAACATCGATCAGAACATCAGGTCATGGCTGAAAGTAGGTACAAGCACTACGTATGCAAGAAGTCATGAGACTTACGTACAGGGTGGCGTGTTCAACATCGCCAATGGAGCGAATCCCCTATTGCCGGTGAATGACTCTATCAATTATCTGAAGTGGGCTGGTATGGAAGTGATCGATCATTACAATCCGATCCGCAGCTTGCGCATCGACGGCGACGGATTCCAGACACGTTTGATGACAAGTAACTTTGTCAACATCAAGCCGACCAGCAAGATCAACCTGCGGTCCACTTTCTCCGCCGACATCATGGATCAGCGTGACTTCTGGTACACGCCGCGCGACATCGGACAGTCTGTACGCAATTCTACCGATGGAACAGCTCAGCAACGCAATGACCACTGGCTGAACTGGCAATGGGATAACACCATCACATATGATATCCTTAACAGTAGTCACAACCTTACGGCTCTGGCAGGTTTCAGCATGATGCAGAACAGCTGGAACTACAACCAGCTCGATGCTACAGGTTTTGCTACTGACGACTTCTCCTATAAGTATGTGAACGGTGCGTATCTGCGCGACAAGTTCCAGCTTGCTTCTGATTTTACTACCAACTCGCTGATGTCATACATCGGACGCGTCAACTATTCGTACAACGAAAAATATTTTGCTACAGTAACAGCCCGATACGATGGATCATCACGGTTCGATGATGGAAACAAATGGGGCGTGTTCCCGTCGGTAGCCGTCGGCTGGAATATTGCTCAGGAAAGTTTCTTCCAGAATTTAGGTGTAGATGCGATCAATCTTGCCAAGGTGCGTGCAGGCTATGGCATCGCGGGAAATCAAAATATTCCAAACTTTGCCTATAAGACCTTGTACTATCCACAGTACTCGAATGGTTCCGTGTCGTACGTGTCGAATGGAAGGCTGGGCAACAGTAGCCTCGTATGGGAAAAGCAGAAACAGTTGAACATCGGCCTGGATGTTGGATTGCTCACGGACAGGATCAACGTCTCATTCGACTATTTCACGATCAACAACGACGATCTTCTGATGCAGCGTACGCTTTCTACGACAACGGGATTCAATAATATCATTTCGAACGTAGGTGCGCTGGAAAATAAAGGCATCGAGGTTGCTGTCAACGCCAAAGTGATGGAAAGGGATGATCTCACCTGGAGTATATCTGCCAATA
>CBHTUB010000324.1:0-7113 GCA_966095595.1 uncultured Chryseosolibacter sp.
GCGATTGCCAGGTTATTTCCCTCGTCAAAGGCACGGCATACTTTTTATATCAGTATAGACCTCTGATCCGTTGTCGGGATGTGCAAGTAAGTGTGAGTGGCTATGACGGATTACCTGTGGGGCGAAATAAATGACGGACATATGGAAAAGCACAGACCTGAACTTCAATTCTTTACAACACCGGAAGACATTCTAAGAATTCTTATCCACATCAAGGAATACGGGAACGTGGTCGGCATTGTCAGTCCTGTTCTCGGCGCCGGCATGTTCATCACCGCAGTAGAAAAAATAGTGCTTGATTATGAAACGGTCATCCAGATCAAGGCCGAGGACATCAACGGCGAGGTACTGGATCGCAGCACATTGAGATTGAGTGACATCACTTGTGCCTGCCCTTTTCGCACGCGCTTCGAAAAGCTTTATCACCCGGCGGTCAGGCCACAGGCCAACGTCGGAGCCTATTCTTACTAGAAACCAAACCAACCTCCTCCTTCAAATAGATAACCTTCTTTTCCGGGATCAACCTCGGGAAAGAAGTTATCGTTTTTAGCGCTTTCAGATCGATTCAACTTTCAGGTACTTGATCTCGATCGTCAGGGTCATCATGCTGTTGCGGCCGTGCCGTTGAAACTCACATGACGCGAGGGTGTTCTCTATTTTATTCACCTTCCACGCATAACGCGGCACCTCCATAATTGAAAGATTATTGTCGAAATAGAATTCGTCCTTGATGTAGACGATATGGCCTGGCTGTACTTTATTCATCGCGGCGAAATTGAAATCATTCGTTCATTCTGCATAGGCGTGGCCGGGTGGAATGCCTATGGAGACGTTGCGTGGATGTAAAATCAGATGGAAGTTCGGGGCGATTTCAGATTCCAAATTTCAGATCTCAGATCTCAGATTGGCGATCTGAATGGAGATCTAAAAGTTTCTCTGGATCATGTCCCGTCGATGAGTCTGCATGGTATCAAGAGGACTCCGCATCAAGCGGCAGAGGTGTCGGCGATTCAAGGGTGTCGGGCTGCACGCCCCCGGCAAACGGAGCTTGCGGCGACCTTTCAATTCATTGGCTGAACCTTGAAAACTTGAAACCCCTGAAATCGAAAAATCAGCCGGTGATGAATTTTTGGATCTCTGCCATGTCCATTCTGTCGTTGAGGCTTTGGGCATAGTGCACTTTTCTTACGATCAGGTTTTCATCGATGAGGAATTCTGCCGGCATCGTGCTGTATGATTCTCCATTAACCGGCAGGTGCAAGGGAACATTTTGCCTGTAGGCGCGCCAGGCTGTTTGTACAAATGAAGAGATGTGGCTTAGTGCGGCTTTGGTCACCGAGGGCTCCAGTCCGTACCGGGCATACCACTTCTTTTCAGGATCGGCAATGATGGGAATAGGTGAAACACCCTGATGAAAAGTGCTTCTCAGAATTACGTTTCCCTTCGATTCGAAGAAAAATATCATCTCCAGACCTTTCGCCTTGTATTCCTGATGGACCTTCGTCAATGCGTGTACGCGCAGGTTGCAGAATGGACATCCGGCGTGCCGAAAGAATCCGAGAAATATCTTTTTACCGCGAAAGCTGTCGAGGTCGATCATGCGGTCGTAAATGTCCTTGACCGCGAAATGGGGAGCTGTGAGGTTTTTTTCGAGCATGTTTTATATACGCAAGTAGGGACTGGTTCGGATTTCACGCCGATTTTTAGGGGGTTGGACGCTTATATACAGTATCAAAATGCCGGGCGCAGAAAGCAGTTACCATGGTGTGTTATCTGAATCGCTGCGTAGCCGCGGAAAAAGAAACTTAGCCTATAAATAAACCCCGCTGTGGGTTGACAACGGGGTTTTACCTTTTAGCTATTATGGTTTGCAATCCATGCTTGCTAACCTTTACCAAGTTAAAAAAACAAAGTGATAATGTTCCCGGAAATAGGAAAAAAAAAGAGGCGGTGAACCGCCTCTTCATGTAATGGTTATTCATCGCGAATTATTCCTTGATGAACTTCTCCTTGATGATACCTTTCGTAGTTTCAATGGTAAGCAGGTACATTCCTGAAGGAAGGTCACTCACATTGATCTCCTTGTCATCGC
Source organism: uncultured Chryseosolibacter sp. (assembly GCA_966095595.1). Classification (GTDB taxonomy): domain Bacteria; phylum Bacteroidota; class Bacteroidia; order Cytophagales; family Cyclobacteriaceae; genus Chryseosolibacter. The sequence goes on from CBHTUB010000324.1 coordinate 2,093, forward strand.
GGATAAATCCGTTGACGGACTTGCCGCTCATGGACGTGATCGATACTGACCGGATGTACGCTTTCTCCTTCACTTTTACCTTCATCACGTTTTTCACGGGATTAGGGAACACCACCTTGTCGCGTGATTCAGTCATCATCACATTGGTGTAAGTCTCGCCTGAAGACCTGGTTCCTGATCCGATCGTGAAGTTATGCGATGCCGATGTCGTGAACGATGAGCCCGAAGCAAGCGTGTTGCCCGAAGCATCTTTCAATACATAGGAACCGTTGCCATAGGTACAGCAGATACCATCGCCGTAAGCATCGTTAATCGTAAAGGTGTAGCTACCCGCGGCGAGGCAATTTGTGGCCGTGATGGTGCTGCCGTCGGGCGAAGAACCATATGTTCCGCCAGAGGCCACTGTCGTGCCTGACGAGTTCTTGATCGTCCAGCTCGTTTCCTCCGGATAATTATCCAGTACCAACGTCAAGGTCACGTTCGTACAGGTGCTGGTGCCAGTCGTGATGTTGACTGTGTAGTCCTCCACCTCTCCGTAGCTGAACGTTTCGCATGATGTCGGAATAGCGTTGTATTTCATCGACACGCGCATTCTCGTCGCACCCGTGGTTGCCGTTGACGGCACGGTGAACGATCCGCTTACCGGAGTGGTGGTAGATGCTGTCTTTGTCCAAACCTGCTCGCCTGTGTCAGCGAAGTCGCCATCTTTATTGTAATCGATCCATACTGCGTAACCTTCGGCATATGATTGCCCGGTCCACGTTGGGGTAATAGTGATCGTGTAGGCAGTTCCCTTGTTAAGGTCGGTCGACATTGCCGTAAAGTTTCCATAACCTGCATTCGCTCCGCTGACGTTGTTGATCGTGCCGAGCTGTACTCGTCCGATATATTCATCTGCTACGCTGTTGCCTTTTGATGCGCAATAGGTGATCTGCGTGGTTGTCGTGGTGAAGTTGTGCGAAGCGCTGTATGCGGATGTGGTGCTGGTACATTTGCTTCGTACCTGTGCTTCATACTGCGTTCCCGCTGTAAGGCCGGACAAAGTAGTGGAGTTTGTCGAAGCTGCAACCGTTGTCCATGTCGTCGTTCCTACCTGGCGATACTGAACGTCGTAGGTAGCGCCGGATACTGCAGTCCATGAGAGGGTAGCGCCTGAGGAGGTAATCGCTGATGACGACAGGCCTGTAGGTACCGTAGCATTACAGGTCACTGCTCCGGTGATCGTAAAGTTCACGTTCGAGATATCGAAGAAGATGTTGTCAGCCGCCTCGACTTTGATCCTGCAGGTAGTTCCCGTGTTGTTGGGAACCGTGATGGACTGACTTCCATCGTTCGGCGTATTGGCCAGGATGGTAACGGGATAAGTGTAGCCACCATCGGTCGATAAAAGAATGTTCACATTCTGGCAGTTGACGGGAGCAACGTTGGTACTTGCAACGCTCCAGGTAACAGTCTGCGTAGATCCCGCAGCCCAGCTCACTGCTGTATTTGGCGCGCTTACTACGAATGGACCGGCAGTGCCGTTGACAGTGACGGTCATAAGATCGTCGGACGTCTGACCACCACCGGCTTTGTTATCGCGCACTACCAATGAAAAATTCAGCGTACGTGCTACGGACGGGATCGGCTCCCACGTTGGTGCGAGGTTGTTGGCAACTACGTCGCTCATTTGGGGGAATACACGGATAGGAGAGGTTGTGCCTTCACGCGATCTGAACATCGGTCCAACGGTACGTGTAGACGTAGGAGCGGAGTTCGAGTTCGGGTTGCCCGGGTCGTTCTCTTCCCAGGTGTACGTGATCGCATCACCGTCAGGATCTGATCCGGTGCCTTTCAATGCAAAGGCCGTTGATTTCGGAATGGTGTAGTCGAGGCCGGCATTGGCTGTAGGCGGGTTGTTTGTGAGGGCCACGATCTGCGCACACGATGAGCTTGTACCTGTTTGCACGTTTGCCGAGATGTCGCGGATGTTTACGTATGCAAAGTAGGCGTCGCTGTTATTCTGAACGTTTGCCGCGCAGATACCTGCGTAGCCCATGATCGAGCTTCCGCTGCCCGGCTCCACTTCGGTGGTTCCGCTACCACTGCGGCAGCTGGAGTTACTCTGAACGTGATAACCTCCGAACTGGTGGCCCATTTCGTGCGCTACATAGTCGATGTCAAAAGCATCTCCGGTTGGATCCGGTCTGCCGGTATAACCGCTTCCCTTGCTTCCGGTTGTACATACACATCCGATACATCCTGCGTTACCACCGCCGGAAGTATTGAAGTTGTGCCCGATATCATAGTTGGCATTGCCGATCGCGGCGTCGATGACTTGTTGCGTCTTGGTGTTGTATTCTGTTCCCCATGGATCTGCGGAAGTACTTCCGTAGTAGATGATGGCATCGTTGTTTGGAACGATCTCCATCGTGATGGCCAGGTCACGTTCGTAGACACCGTTCACGCGGGTCATGGTAACGTTCATCTGTGCAAGGATGCGTGCTTTCTTCTCGGCATCGGTACCGGTAGATCCTGCGAAGATGTTTCCGTATTCAGCGTTGCAGGAAAGTGCAAGACGATACTTTCTCAACTTCTTATCATTCGTTCTGGCAGCCGAAACGTCGAGGCGCCCCGTTTCCGTTCTTCCTTCGCCTTCGTCAGTAAAACATTGGAAGTCCGAAGTTCTTGATGCAGTCGAGCGTTTGAAAACGCTGTACAATGTCAGGTCTTCAGAATAGGGATCGATGTACCACGAGTTTTTGCTCGCTGACAACACCATGCCGTGAAATCCGCGCTGGTCTGACAAGCTGAAGCGAATGGTTGCCGATGGATCGTCGATGCCTTGTCCTGCATACGACTTGATACCGGGATACTTTGCTGCGAGCTGTGGGTGGAGCACGGAAGCTTCCATCACACGGAATCTTTCTACCGTGCCGTCAGGAGTGGGGAAGCTTACTACAATTTCCTGGGAGAAGCTTCTGGCGTCGCCGCGTACGGGTGCCTGGGAAATTCCCTGGCGCAACCCATGCAGGTCAAGCTCGAATACTTCGAAAGTTGATGGATTCGCTCGCCCCTGGATCAGCTGTTTTGTCGTGCTCGCCGACGACTTCGTCCAGTAGTTGCGATGCTGGGCAAAGGCCCACGTGGCGGTCAGAAACATGACCGCCGTCATGAGTAAAGTTTTGTTCATAAGTTGGTTAAGGTTAATGAATCAGGCGGCGAAGATATAAGATTCCCTAACAGTTGTATGTCGACAAGCAAAGAAAATTTCAAGTGTTCCAACATTTAAGGGAAAATCTTCAAGTTTTTGTCAGGAAAACAGGACAAAATTTTGAGTTCGACGCTATGTCGTTGTTTGGGCCCATTTGCGACAAAAGTTGTTGGACCGAATTTTTTATCGGTATATAAGCTGAACTTCGGAGTCATCTTTGGCCTCGGTCACCGTTCGCGTTTAAATGAAACAAAGGAACAATCACCATGTCGATACACTTGCAGAAGCCCTATAAGATCGTTCAATCGAAGATCAAGCGCTATGAGTCACATTATCACGTTCCCGCCGAGAGAGTTCTGGTGGTACCGGTGAAGGAACTTGGTGCCGAGGTGATGTGCGACGTGAGATGGGAAGATGACAACGGTGAGTTGAAAGAGCTCCACAATGTGGTATTTGTCAACGAAAATCTGATACCGCTGAATCCGCTTCTCGATAATAAGTTATATGAGATATGGGAACATTACTACGGGGTCAGGAGTGAATAGCCTGGATCGTCAGTAGTTGAATAGCCGATCGTTGTTGGCTGCCTGGCGCGTTCTGCGGGTACGGGGATATAAGTTTGAGGATCTGATGTGGGTAAAGATTGGGTGTCGGTATGTTCACCGCAGTGGTGCAAAAGACGCAGGGAAGACGCAGAGGTGCGGGATGATTTCAAATCAGGATCCCAATGCCCATTGACTATCGACCATTAGCCAGCTATCTATTATTCTTCGTAAAACTCTTGCAACGCGCCGAAGTAGATATTATTCCATCCATCCACAATGTCATCATAGTCTTCATCCGGGATATTGGTATGACGGAGCTCGACTGAGGTGCCGGCCGCATCCGGGTGGAGCTTGATCGTCACGATCGATCTTTCCTGCTGGTCGCCGAAGTACCACTCCTGTACGATCTTTTTGTCCTTCTCGAACTCAAGGTTCTTGCCAACGATACTTCCTTCCCAAAGGGAAAACTCGGAACCTGGTTCCTCCGACATCTCCGCTTCTTCTCCACTCCAGAGGTGGATGGTCAGCGGATTCGTCAGTGCGAGGTAAACATCCTGTGGCGGAGCGGGGATAATATAATATTTCTTGAAGTCTTTCATAGGGAGTTTAAATAGTCAATAGTCACCAGTCATTGGTCATTGGTCATCAGTCATCAGTAATTAGTCATTAGTAATTAGTCATTAGTCATTAGTGAATGCATTCCCCAATTGACAATAAGGCTGTTGGCGGTTGGGTATTGGCTGTTAAATGCAAAATGCTAAACGCTAACCACCCAGATACCCTTTGCTTTACCATTGACTATTGACCAATGACCAATTTGACCATTCCCCTGCAAGTATATCTATTTTTCGATTAACGTGAGCCCACATTCCGGGCATGAAGATTCGCCATTGACGCGACGACCGCATGCCGGACAACGACCGGGCTCTTTGATCCATGCTTGCTGTTCGTCAGAAATCATCACGCGGTTCAGGATTACACGTTTCAGGGCGCGTCTGATCCGGAGTCTGAATATGACCTTCGCCACAAAAGCGGTGGTGATAAGTACGGGCAGCGTAATGAAAAGAGGGATGAATACATCGAAGGAAATTCCATAGGCGATGGCGGAGATCACTGGCCATACAACTGAAAACAGTAACAAGAAAAGAGTGCTGGTCGTGGTGCTGATGGCATATCTGATGTCTGTCATCTTGCCGCGCCGTATAATGGATATTTCAGCTCCGTCTACCCAGCGCATGCTGTTCACACCGGCATGTAATTTATAAATGATGCCATGCTCCAAT
>CBHTUB010000325.1:0-7078 GCA_966095595.1 uncultured Chryseosolibacter sp.
CGCTCGGGATGACTGATGATCTCCTTAATGGCCAATATCCTGAACACGTAACGTGAAGTTTCATCATTGAGATAAAGGTCGTAGTAAGAATCCACCTGCTGATCCTCTATCGCACGCTGCACGCCTCCCATGCCGCGGTTATACGACGCTGCGACAAGCGTCCAATTGCCGAATTTTTTATAAGCCTGGCGCAGGTATTTACACGCTGCCTGCGTTGCTTTAAGAGGGTCATATCGTTCGTCCACCTCATCGGTAACTTCCAGCCCGAACTCTTTTCCCGATGTCTTCAGAATTTGCCAATAACCGGCAGCGTCTTTTGGAGAAACAACGTTCAGCAGGTTGCTTTCGATCAGGGGCAGATACTTGAAATCGTCCGGAACGTCGTTCTCTTTCAGGATCTTTTCCATCTGCGGAAGCCACCGGTGTGCACGTTTGATCAGAAAGATCGTGTTGCTATGGAGGTAAGTGTTGATCTGAAGTTCCTTGTCGAGCCGCTCTTTTACATCTGTGATATCAAGCGGTACTTTCTCGCCAGCAAACGTGAGATTGTTTGGAATGTCGAAAGACACCGCTATGGCTGTGGGATCTTCCAGCACGAACTCCGGACCGGCCACGCCTTCGTCCGAGATCGTTGAGCCGCGAGTTCCGCGTTTGTTGTTCACCTCGTTGTAGGTAATGTACCCGAACAACAGGATCAGCGCAGCGATGGAAAGGAAATTCGACAGATCTTTCATCAGAAGTTCGGTGATAGAAGATACTTGGAGTAAAACTCGTCAATCACCTTAACCGCGTCCTCAGGGGTATCGACCACGCTGAAAAGCTCCATATCCTCTACGTTGATCATGCGCTCCGTGATGAGCACCTTCTTGATCCAGTCGACGAGTCCCTGCCAGTATTTTTTTCCAACGAGCACGATCGGAAACCGGCCTATCTTTTTTGTCTGGATCAGTGTAAGCGCTTCGGTGAGCTCGTCAAGTGTACCAAATCCGCCAGGCATAACGATGAATCCCTGCGAATACTTCACAAACATCACCTTGCGAACGAAGAAATAATCAAATGTAATCAGCTTATCCTTGTCGATATAAATATTGCCTGCCTGTTCGAACGGAAGAAAAATGTTCAACCCCACGGATTTCCCTCCCGCGCGGTGTGCACCCTTGTTACCGGCCTCCATGATACCGGGACCACCTCCGGTGATTACACCATAACCATGCTGCACAAGCTTGAAGGCGATCGCTTCTGCCATCTTGTAGTACGCATTGCTCGGTTTTGTTCTTGCAGAACCGAAGATGGTGACACATGGACCGATCTTCGCAAGCTTCTCCATTCCCTCGACAAACTCTGACATTACTTTGAAGATCATCCAGCTGTTGGCGCCTTTTATTTCGGCCCAGTCCTTGTCTTTGAAAGCTGTACGAATTTTGTTTTCTTCTTCAAGGGCTTCTTTCAGCAGATCTTCTTCCAGTTTTTTCTTCTTTGTTTTCATAATGTCATCCCGGTAGTAGCAGTCAAACAGGCATAGCCGATAAATCGTGCTTCAATCCCTGTTAAATTTTTGTGTTGTTGCGAGCGGAAATCGGTTACTGAAGTACCAGCTCGATAAGTTCTTTTTGAACGTTCCAATCTTTAGCGAGCTTGAGCATGGCCGTCGCCTCCATTTCTGTTACGTAGCCCTTGATATTATTGGCTTGCCATACCATGTTGATCAGCTCGATCCTTTTTTCTTTCGGATAATCACCGATGATCTCATTGAGGTATGTCCGTGCCCGGTCAAAGGCGGTCAGATAATCTTCAGCTATATAGTCAAGCGCCCATCGGTACTCATTGTGCGCATCGAGCTGCTGTGAAGTCTTGTCTAGATCTTCCTTCTCCGCATCATCCAGGCCGTGATAATGAAAGATCACCGACTTCAGCAACATGTAAACTTTTTTCTCTTCTGAACTCATACGCGCATCATGGGTCGACAAATTACCAAAATGTTGATACATGATTAATGGCCGGTTAAAAATAAATCACTGGCAATTTTGTCAGCCAACAGTCGGCCTTTTGACGTGAGCTTGAGCAGACCCGATTCAGAAGTCGCCATTTTGCTCGCGATAAGGGACTGCACGTATTCCTTCTGGTCAGCAAGCAGATCGTAGTCGTATCTGTCTTTCAAAAAACCCGCGTCGCAGCCCCAGCTGGTGCGTAATGTGGTTAATATGTATTCATTGACTTTGTCCGTCCGCGTCAATGACTCTTTCTCTGCCGGTACGTGACCTTTCCGGATAGCCCGGATGTAGAGATGATTATTGCTGAGGTTCCACTGACGCGACTCTCCGTTAAAGGAATGTGCGCTCGGCCCTATTCCCAGGTAGTTTACCTGCTTCCAGTAATTGCTGTTATGGCGCGACTCGAATCCCGGCTTTGCAAAATTGGAGACTTCGTAGTGATGATACCCGGCATTTGACAGCGTGGTGCTCAGAAGCTCGAGCTGATGGGCAGAAACATCTTCCCCTACGGGCTTGATCTTTCCTTTTTTCACCCAGTTCCCGAAAACTGTTTTCTCTTCAATGGTCAGCGAGTAGGCCGAGATATGTTCGGGCTGAAGACTCAGGGCACGATCCAGATTTTTTTTCCACTGCACTTCATCCTGCCCTGGAATGGCATAGATCAGGTCGATGCTGATATTACCGAATCCGGCTTTCCTGGCTTCATCCAAACATTGAATGGCATCGGTAGCCGAATGGGCCCGATTGAGAAACTTCAGCACCTGATTGTCGAATGTTTGAATTCCGATGCTTAAGCGATTCACTCCTGCCTCCTTTAATGCCGCAAGTTTGTCGGGATCGAGATCGTCGGGATTGGCTTCAAGCGTGACCTCCGCTCCAGCGTCTACCACGAATAACGCCCGGATCGTTTCCAGGATCGAGGTGATCAGCCTGGCATCCAGAATGGAAGGCGTGCCGCCGCCGAAGTATATGGTGTTAATGGGCTCCCCTGCAAGGTAGTGCTGTTGCAGATGCAGCTCTGTGTTCAGCGCATCCACCAGATCGTTGACATTCAACTGGTTCGTCGAGAAGTAAAAGTCGCAGTAATGGCATGCTTGCTTACAAAACGGAATATGGATGTAGATGCCGGCCATAAATAAACTATAAACATAACAGATTCTACAATCAGCACAATTCGATACTTTTGCGGTCTATGTTCCGATCCGTATCTGTGCTTATTGTCCTGCTGCTGTCGATTTGTACGTATAATGTTTTCGGCGAAGAAAAGTTCACAGTCGTAAGAGATCTTTCTGAGGACTGGACAAGCTTCGCTGACGGCGCCTATAGGAAATTCGAAGAGGGAATGAGGACCGAAAGCGTTCACTTTCGTCTTGACCGGCGTGAATGTGAGAGATGTTTTCTGAAACTCAACTCACCGCGTGATTTGTATTTTTTTATCAACGGCAAGCTGTTGAAAAGGATATCGGGGCCTGCGATGATCTCATTGGACTCCCTGACCCGTACTGCGGGTAGTCCTGGTCTTACAATAACGATATACCAGCCGGCATTGAATACGTCGCGGCTGGAGACCCTGCTCATGCGTCCCGGCAGCGTTGAGACTAACCTTGCGCTTAAGCCGTCAGGGCATCTTCGTGACTTCGTCAGTACCGCAGGCTTGTTGCTTATCGCTATCTATGTGGCGATGATCACCGTCAATTCGAAGCTGGCCGGAGACTACTTTTCCCTGCGCAGAATCCTGTCACTTCGCGAGGCTGAAGACAACCAGTCGCATTCAAGGTTTGCGATCAGCTCCAACCTTTGGTTTTACATTTTCTGCAGTCTGTTGGTGGCGCTTTATCTTCTTCTGGTATTCGGGCATCTGCCGGATGACTTCGCCGTTGCACGCAGGCTCGACGACGTAACGTTTGGTTTAATGGTATGGCAGTGGGTAAAGCTGGCCGGTTTTATTTTTCTCCTCCTGATGATGAAGATTGCCGCCATCTATCTTTTGTCCAATCTTTTTGGTATGACGGGGATTGCAGGTGTACACTTTTTCAACTGGATCAGATTCACGCTCCTCGTGTTCAGCGCGCTGCTCGTGCTGTTATTTGTATATTATATTTCCCGTGGAATCAATCCCTCGGTTTATATAACGTTTCAGTATATCCTGCTAACAACTTTGATCGGTTGGATCGTGATATTATTTTTAAAGCTCAACAACCGGGCGGAACACTCCATGTTTCATTTATTTTCGTACATTTGTGCCACTGAATTGATACCGTTACTGATAACCGTCAAGGTATTGTTCCAATAGTTTTTGACCTACGTTTTTACGTGCTGATATGAGTGAAACCGCTACTGACAGAATGCGCAAGGTAAAAAGCATTCTGGTTACCCAAGAAGCTCCCACAGACATCAATTCTCCATACCTCAAACTCGCTGAAAAGTTCAACCTTAAAATTGACTTCAGGCCTTTTATCCAGGTTGAGCCGGTACCGGTAAAGGAATTCAGAAAGCAAAAGATCGACATACTCAACCATACGGCTATCATATTCACCAGCCGTAATGCGGTTGACCACTTTTTTCACATTTGCCAGGAGCTCAAGGTTGAGATGCCTCCTGAAATGAAATACTTCTGTATCTCCGAGCAAACGTCGAACTATCTTCAGAAATATATCGTCATCCGGAAACGGAAGATATTCACAGGGCTCAAGACCGCTCAGGACCTTCTTGAAATTCTGAAGAAACATAAGAACGAGAAATACCTCTTTCCGTGCTCCGATATCAGAAAGAACGATATTCCCGACTTCCTGAAGCAGAACGGATATAACTACACTGAAGCGATCATCTACCACACCGTTGCGGCAGACTTGTCAGACCTCAAGGAAGTGTTTTACGACATTCTAGCGTTCTTCAGCCCTTCGGGTATCAATTCACTTTTTGTCAATTTCCCTGACTTCAAACAAAACAATACACGTATTGCAGCGTTTGGTCCTACAACAGCCAAGGCGGTTCGTGATGCTGGGTTGATCCTCGATATTGAAGCTCCCCTGCCGAATGCTCCATCGATGACAGGAGCGTTGGAATTGTATATTAAAAAGGCCAACGGCATTAAGTAACAGCTTCATTTCTTGGATTTTACAAAGTGCTGTATTTTATTACACTTTAATTACATCGTGATTGAAAGTGTGGTAAAAAAGAGTTTACTTTAAATCCTATTTTTTCACCTTGATGCTCAACCGCATTTTTTATACTCTCCTGATTGTCACCGTGTCCGGGGTATCACTTCGAGCTCAGCAAGATCCGCAGTTTACCCAGTACATGTTCAACAATCTATACCTGACACCTGCGTATGCGGGTGTTGAGGGGATCACGCAGGTGACGGCCTTCCATCGCAGTCAGTGGCTGGGATATGAATCGAGCTTCGGGGACGGAGGAGCGCCCACAACGCAACTGATCAGCTTCACGACACCCATCTACAAGCTCAGGAGTGGCTTCGGATTCTATGCTACCTCGGATAAGCTTGGACCACAAACCAACAACGAGATCCAGGCAAGTTATGCCTATCATCTTGGCGTGAAAGACAGTAAGCTCAGCTTCGGTCTCAAGGTCGGGGCCTTCTCACAATCTGTCAACTTCGACAAGTACAGACCTATCCAGCAGGACGATCCGGCGTTGTCGAAGAAAGGCAAGGAGTCGCAGATCAGGCCCGATATCGGAGTAGGCATTTTTTACCGGGCTGAAAAGTACTATGCAGGGTTGGGCGTGAACCACCTTTCAAAAGCTGAATTCGATTTCGGCACGGGCGTCCGCAGTGCGCTAAGCAGTCACATGAACATCACTGCCGGCTACTTTTACGAGGTCAACTTCGACCTGAAACTAAGTCCATCCATCCTCGTTAAAACTGATTTTAAAGAATATTCTTTTGATTTTGGAGCAATTGCCACATTTAAGGACAAGATGTGGGGAGGTCTGTCGTTTAGACAATCAGAGGCGGCCAACCTGTTGCTGGGCTATAGCTTCCTGAAAGACAAATCTTTGAAGTTGGGATATGCCATCGATATTGTCATCAAGGACAGGGAGGCAAAGGAGAACTTTTCACACGAAATGATGCTGAGTTACCAGCTTCCAAACATTGGAACAACCGGCAAAAAGGTCGTAAGAACTCCCAGATACCGCCACTAACCGGCAATAATTTTTGGTTTTGTTAAGAAATTGTGGAATTTAGAAATCAGTTTTTAAAAATCGACACTTATCAGTTATCTTTCGAGTCTGTAATCTTTCGAAATAAGTATGAATAGATCGGTATCATCTAAATTATTATTGGTATGCGCAGGTGCGGTAGCCAGCGCCTGTGGTCTCCTGGGACTCGGTAACAAAAGCGGCGGTGACGGCGGCGAAGTTATTGGTGTTCCCGGTAGAGAAGGATGGGTAATGACCGTCCCTTATGGTATGGTACCAATTCCAGCCGGAACTTTTCATATGGGCCAGGCTGATGAAGATCCTGCATCAACGCAGATCAACTTCAATAAGCAGGTCACGATCGGTTCATTCTTTATGGATGATACCGAGATCACCAACAATGAATACCGTCAATTCACTAACTGGTTCCTTATTGATAATGGAAGTATCGAAGGGTTCGAAACCGTAGATGCCGAAACATTCCGTCAACTGTATTATCCCGATACTACTTCCTGGGTAAAGGATTTTGCTCATCACATGGGTGATCCGATTCAGGACTACTACTACTGGCATCCTGGCTACGATGACTATCCGGTAGTTGGTATCGACTGGGATGCAGCCGTGTTCTTTGGAAAGTGGAGAACCGCTTACCTTAACGATTACAGAAAGAGTGTCGGAGACTTTCCGATGCCTGAGTTCAGACTTCCTTCTGAAGCAGAGTGGGAATATGCCGCGCGCGGCGGCCGTGATATGGCAAAGTATCCATGGGGTAACCCTTATATCCGAAACTCGAAAGGTTGTATGCTGGCTAACTTCAAGCCTGGACGCGGGAACTTTTACGATGACGGATTCGCTTATACATCGCCTGTCCAGTCATATTTCCCGAACGACTACGGATTGTATGACATGTCGGGCAACGTTTCTGA
>CBHTUB010000326.1:0-7044 GCA_966095595.1 uncultured Chryseosolibacter sp.
AAACGCTAAGCAGAAAGCTGAAGAGACATTCTCATACACAAAATATGATAACCTAAGCCGGGTTATCGAAGTAGGCGAGGCGACAGATTATGATGAATATAATGTCCTTATTAACAGGAACAATAACAGCTACCCGTCATCTGGGACGAGAGAGATTGTACGCACCGTATATACGACGCAGACGACTGACTATAACACAGGCGGATTTACTATGCCCTCACTGCCACCAGGGTATGTGCAGCGCTACTTGCGGAATAGGGTAAGTTTTAACTATACGGACGACGATGGGAATCTTGCTACAAGCAATGACCGTCTCTACACAATTTACAGCTATGATCCGCACGGCAATGTGGAATGGTTGCTCCAGGGATTGCCAGATTTATACACTACAGGCCAGGTCGCAATGATCGGTGTAAAGTACGAATACGATCTGCTGACGGGTAACGTGAATAAAGTAAGCTATAATCCTGGAATGCAGGATCAATTTTTCCATCGCTATGAATACGATGCAGATAAGAGAATCAGGAATGTATTTACATCGAAAGATGGTTTGATATGGGACCGTGATGCAAGCTATACGTATTCGCCTCATGGCCCTTTGAAGCGTACCCAGATAGGTGAGGATGGTATTCAGGGTATCGATTACACATATACCATCGAGGGGTGGCTCAAGGGTATCAATGCCCCATGGAGCAACAGCCTGACGGATGCAGCACAAGTATACGACCCGGGTAAAGATGGTATTGCACCCACCGATATTTCGCAGGCAGTAGCCGTTGATGCGTTTGGAATGGGGCTCGGTTATTATTCAGGTGACTATAAGCGTCCGGGGTCGCCTTTTGATCCAGCGTTTGTGCCGGCGCAGGCAACACAGGGCAATTTAACAGCAGCACCTGGTTTCGAGCTATACAATGGCAATATCAGCAGTTGGGCAACATATCAGGTTTCAAAGTTGATCAATCCGGGAAATACGGATTGCCCTGACGATACGCCCGGGTGTGCGCTGAAATATGACGGCATGTCTACCGGTAGTCAGTATCAATATGATGAGCTGAACAGGATCCGTACCGATAATTTTAAAGTGCATACCGGCGGGGTATGGTCAAGTGCGGCGAACAATGAGTACAATACTTCCTACACATACAGGCCGAATGGTAACCTTGTGACGTTGAATCGCAATGCGGACTCCCGGGCAGGCGCAAACACGTCGATGGACGCGCTTCAGTATTATTATAATCCCGCAACGAACCGCCTGAACCGCGTTGTTGATATTACAACGAATGCTTCGTCAGCGTGGGCGAAAGATATTGATGGCGGACAGGTACTGGACAATTACCTGTATGATGAAATTGGAAACCTGAAGGAAGACAAATCGGCAAATACTACAATTACCTGGACACCTTATGGTAAAGTAAGGAGCACAACCAATACGGTCAGTGGAGCGACCTATACGTTCCGTTATGATCCGTCGGGTAACAGGGTGATCAAGAGATTTAGCAATGCTGCAGGGTCGATCGTTACTACCCACTACTATGTGCGTGACTCCAAGGGCATCACACTGACTGTTTATAAGAAGCAAGTAGATGCGAATGGTACCACAGTTATTCTCGACGAAATAGATTTACAAGGTAGTGACCGTCTCGGAAGTATCCGTTCTGCCCAAACTGTGACCGGTGCTGCATACAGTAATATCAATAACAGATACACTAGGCAACTGGGCATTAAGTTGTATGAACTGGAGGATCACCTTGGTAATATTCGCGCGCTTGTAACAGATCAAAGGGAGCGAACTTGGGGAGTGATTACAGCCTTTGCTCCTGATATCAAAGCGCTGAATAACTATTATCCGTTCGGTATGGACATGCCGTCAAGAAAGTGGAGTTCGACTTCAATAGCAAAGTATAACTACGGATATAATAGCAAGGAAAGGGATGATGATGCAGAGTTTGGAAATACGTATTATGATTATGGATTTCGAATTTACAATCCAAGCATCGCAAAGTTCCTTTCCATCGATCCTCTGAGCTACAAGTTTGCTGAGTTAACACCCTATCAGTTTGCGAGTAACCGCCCCATCGACGGTATTGATTTGGATGGATTAGAATATGTAGGTACTAAGGACGTTGACGGCACGGCTCCGATACTAGCTCAATCTGCTTTTGGTATAAATGATTTCCTTTCAAATTCCTTTTCCGCTTCAATGGGAATTATTAACAAAGCGGCAGAAGGAAGGGTTATCCGTCGCATGTTTGAACAGAACGGCTATAATGTTTCCTATCTAAATGACGAAGAGCTAGGTGAACATTTCAATGTAAAAATGATAACCGGTGGAACTGCAGAGGATCCTCAGAGAGGTTGGACAGTCCTCCCGGCTGGGCCAGGATGGTACGAATTTCTTGATTGGTCTTTCGGCGGCTTAGCAGCCTATCCGGCATTTGGAGCTTTCCGTAAGGGAAGTTATGACCCCGCGGCACTTTTGTCTAAGGCCAGAGGAGTTTTGTCAAAGAACCTACAAAATATTCTTAACGGATTATACATCAAGAAAATCAGCGACAGGACCATCGATATAATGGCATTTAAGGATAAGGCCGGTGGTTACTTAAGCAAATGGGAGGCTGAAGCCTTAGCTTATTTTGAAGCGTCTATTGGAGGGAAGATTACTCCTTCAAATCATGCCGGCTCTGATGCGTTGATTTTTGGAAATAAGACCGTTTCTCATTTTGGCACTGGTGGATTAACAATGAACGCTAAAGCCTTCAAGAAATGGATGAATGGTGCATTTGAAAAGCATTTTCTAGACAAGACAATTGATTATGTGGTAATTGATGTTAGATTTCTTACTCCTGAACAGATCAAGGTGGTTGAGGACGCTGTAAAGGCAAAGGGAGAATCTGTTAGTGCTAAAACATATCTCGTACGCTAGATGGCACATTCATTTATATTTAGTAAGAATAAAACTACTGAGCGCACTATTGGTGTGTTAGACTCGTTACTACATGTGTTTATGTATTTCTTTAACGATTCTATCAAATCAACACAAATGGATGAAGCTGAACGATCAATTTATGAACATTACCAATTAGAATTGAGCAGACCAAGTACGTCTTCTGTAGATCTGATGTTACAAGAGGTTTACGATGATCCTGTGCTAAAGAGCTGGTATGTTTCAGTACTATCAAGAGTTAACATGACCATTGAGTTGTTTGGTGGTAATATTGATCACGATTACTTAAATAGTCTTAATATCGGGATAACCTATGGCTCGCCTGTAAGTGTTGCAATGGTCAAAACACTGATTAACGACATAGAGTGGTTACTAAATATTGAGGGTAAGTCTCCATCAGGAGAATTTAAATGGTTTGAGGAATCTTAAATCCAATATTTGAATATTCAGTTGTTTGGTTGCTATCGCGTACTCCACATGAAAATTGCATAATGGGAAGGTTTTTTTTTGCTTTAAATTTATTGTTGTCTGCCTCATGTTTGGGGCAAACCGTCTTTCGTGAAAAGATGTATAAAGACTTAGAGGTCACTAACATTATCACAAAATCGTTTGGTGACAGCAGTTATTCGTTCCATGTGGCAACCCTTGATCACCGGTCAGTACCAGACTTTGAAAAGAAATATTACTGGTTTAGCCAGAACGAACTTAAAAGCACTCAGGGGAACTACACTGGCAAACTTCTCCACGGTGATTTCGAAAAGTTTGATAGCCAGGGCAATCTCCTTGAAAAAGGTTCTTTCGAATATGGTCTGAAAGATGATATCTGGTTAACGTGGCATCGTAATGGCCGCGTGGCAACCACGCTTAAATGGGACGATGGGCTTCGCATGGGCGAATTCCGGGAATTTTATAGCAATGGCAACCTCCATCGTTCCGGACGGTATCGAAACGATAAGTTACACGGGACACTCGAGGTCTTTGATGAGGTTGGTGCGTTGACAGCCAGACAGCGTTATAGAAACGGAAAGCTTCTGAAGGAGAAGATCAGGAAGAAAAAAGAGAAAGCCCGGGAGACAGATCCGGGGGCGAACACCTCACAACAAGCGAAGGAGCGGAGAAGAAAGAAGAAGGATGAAACAAGATCAGAAGAGGTCATTCAGCAACAAAGTGATTCAGTGCCGGTGCGGAAAAAAGAGCGGTCACGCAAAAGGGAGAAGAGATCGGATCAGGAACAGCAGACCAATCATTAATGTCTCTGCTTACCCGCGGTAAACAGCTCATTACAAATAAGGTGCAAGGAGGAGTCTTGCAGCTTGCCTTGGGTATATCCCTTGTTATCGCCATTCTCTGTTCGGCAGTAATTCTCCTCAGTTATTATTACCGTCTCGCCGATAAAAAGAACGAGACGGAGTTTACCCTACAGCAGAATGTGTACTCAGCCCTGGAATACTTGAAAGCATTTCGGAGCGAGATCCCATTCAATCAGAAAACAACCCTTGATCTTTTCAACGAAGGTACTGACTCCGTGGCGTTGGTCCGGAGACCCTGGGGCTTGTATGAAGTGGCGGGAATCAGAGCGTTTCATAATAAGCTTTTGTGCGAACGCTACGCCCTGCTGGCTGCTGAGCCTGATTCAATTGGAAGTTCCGCTATTTGTATGCCGGGCGGGTATGGCAGTTTGCAAATCGTGGGCAAGACAAAAATATCAGGAAATGTGTATGTGCCGCAAGGTGGCGTTAGTCCGGGTTTTATAGAGGGTACGGGCTTTGAAGGAAATAAATTGGTGGACGGCAAGGTCACAAAGATCAGCAGATCTTTTTTTCCGGCATTCGACACGACGGGACTTTATTTTTTCAAAACATTGCTGTCGGGAGTGGTGGCAGATAATGATGACATGGTCACGTCAATCGACTTATCGCGGAAAAGCTTTGCCTTTGATCTTGATCGGGTTGGTTTATTTTATACAGCTGAGCCGCTGGTTTTGTCGGATACGATCAGGGGAAACGTGATCATCTGTTCTTCCCAAAATATTTTTATTTCATCGGATGCCGTACTGGAGGACGTTGTGGTTATGGCACCAGATATAGTTATCGAGGGAAGATTTAAAGGTGTAGCGCAATTTATCGCTACTCACACGATAGATGTCGGCGACAGCGCTGTTCTGAGTTATCCCAGCGGACTCGCCCTCATAGGGGGAAGTGCTGATAGTCTTATCCATATAGGCAAGTCGTCTATTGTCGAGGGAGTAATAGCTATTCCCGGTCATGGTACTTCTCTATCAAGCCGTGGAAAAATACTTATTGACGAAAAAGCGATAGTGAAGGGCTTTATATATTGCAATGGCAACGCGGAGGTATTGGGGAGTATTTTTGGTCATATCTCAGCTGCGAGGTTCGAGGCAAGGGGTAATGGTAATATGATCGTTGACGGAGTTATCAGCTCGGACAGCAAACCCGGACATCTTCCCGCCTCATTGCTATGGGGAGCTTCAAGAAATTTCAAAGTTGCGCGATGGCTAAATTGAGGGATTTCCTGGTTAGGCAGCTAAGAGCATCTTCGCTGATAGAGGTCATTACTGCGATGGTGATCATTTCCACAATTTTTGCCATCGCCAGTATGGTCTTTATAAATGTATATCGGTCTACTGCAGCTATGCGCCGGCTCTCGGCGGTGCTCGCAGCCGAAAACCTTCGAATTGAGACTGAGATCGATCGGGCGTTTAAAGACGAAGAGCTTGTAAGCGGTGACTTTGTTATACACAAAACGGTTCGGGCATTCCCAGGAACATCGGATCTATTGATCATTACCTTTGAAGTATTGAATGAGGATGGAAAAAAGATTGCCGAAAGCAAAGTTCTTAGATTCGCTCCCGAGTAGGGTTAAGGCGTTTTCGCTTGTAGAAATGCTTGTGGTGCTGGTGCTAAGCAGCATCGTCGTTGCTATAATCTACGTCTCATATTCGAGGGTGCAGAGCTTTTACCGCAGTGTTTCCAAAAAATACCAGACGTCAGAAGATTTCGGCGCACTGATCTATACGATAAGAAAAGATATAAACGCGTCTGATGCTGTTCTTAAAACTGAGGAAGGAGTCTCCTGCGTCTTCAGGGAACGAGAGGTCAGTTATGCTTTTACTCCATCATATGTTGTTCGTCGGCAGTCTGAGGTGGTAGATACATTTAATTGTTTGAACCTGGAGGCATATGTTCTGTTTTCGGGTAGCAAGGTGGAGCAACCACGTAGACCCGTTGATCAAGTTGTTTTGGTTGTTTCAGGTAAAGAAGAGGATATGCATACCTTCAGACACTTGAAGTATTACGATCAACGTTCATTAATGAGGTACGATTTGCAGGATAGCATCGAACTACAGTGAAAATTCTATCTTTATAGTTTCAAGCGTTCAACTTTTAAAATTTTAACCAGTGGGTGGAATAGATCTGAGACAAATTAGGGCTAAAGGAGGTAGGGAAGTTCCTCAAGATGCTGGTTGGAGTATTACAAAACTACTTGAGACGAACATTGAGCTGATCCCAACCAGGTTTACGGATAAAAATAGGGAAGCCTTTTATCTTGAGTTATCAACCTTATTGACTGCCGGACTGGACATTAAGTCTTGCCTCGAGTTGATGGAAGGGGAACAAGTGAAGCCCAGGCATGCGCAAATGATAGCGAAGATCAAGGATGACCTTATAGCAGGAGCGGCCTTGTGGGAAGCCTTGAAGGCATCGGAGCAATTTACACCTTATGAATATTACAGCGTTCAGATTGGAGAAGAAACGGGAAAAGTCAATATGGTTTTGGAGCAGTTGTACAACTTTTACAACGCAAAGTTAAAGCAGCGCAGGCAGTTTGTCAGCGCGCTCTCGTATCCGATCATCATACTCTTTACCTCTTTTGGCGCGGTAACTTTTATGCTTCTTTTTATCGTTCCAATGTTCAGGGATGTTTTTAAACGATTTGGAGGGGAGTTGCCCTATTTAACCAAAATTATCATGCGTTTTTCTACGCTGATTCAATCCAATTTCGGCTGGTTTTTGGCTTTGTTAATTTCCGTCTCTGCCATTATTTATTATAACCGTGACAAGATATGGATGCGTCGGTAT
>CBHTUB010000327.1:0-7021 GCA_966095595.1 uncultured Chryseosolibacter sp.
GTCAACCGTGGTGGCTTATCAGACTGGAGTTCCGGAGCCACCGCCTACCATCGAGCGCTACGAAGACGATCGCGATATTACCGATGTCTCTAAATCCATGTACCTCTTTCGCAGGATCGATATCGGCATGAAGATGAAACGTTTTTATATGGCGTTGCGGATAAGCAAATCCGTGCAGAACATGTTTGTACAGGATCTGGAAAATAGCTGGGCAGTGCCGATAGACCAGTCTCTCTACCTGGATGGCAATAACGAGAATGGGAAGATCAGTGAACGTTATACCGAGCTTGTATTCGGCTATACCTGGTGGCCGTCAAAAAAGGTCAGGCAACAACTCCGTTGAGGTCGAAATCAGTTGCCGACGTGATGCTGACGTTGACGAAATCTCCGATGCGGAGGTACTGCGATTGAGCATCAACAATCACTTCATTATCTACCTCCGGTGAATCGAACTCTGTTCTTCCGATGTAGGAGCCGCCTTCCTTCCGGTCGATGAGGACCTTGAATGTTTTCCCCACACGTTGCTGATTGAGCTCGAGTGAGATGCCCTGTTGAAGCTCCATCACTTCTTCCGTACGTTGTTCCTTCACTTCGGCAGGCACATCGTCCTGGAATGAATAGGAATGTGTATTCTCTTCGTGTGAATAGGAGAAAACACCAAGCCTGTCGAAGCGCGATCTTTCCACGAAGTCCAGCAATTCGCGGAAGTCATCTTCCGTTTCACCGGGGTGCCCCGTGATCATGGTAGTGCGTATCGCGATGCCGGGTACTTTCGCCCTGATCGTTTGTAAAAGCTCTTCCGTTTTTTCCCTTGTGATGCCGCGGCGCATCTTCTGAAGCATGTTGGTCGAACCATGCTGGAGCGGTATATCGAGATACTTGCAGATGTTCGGCCTCTCTGCCATCACATCCAGAACGTCCATGGGGAAACCGGCAGGAAATGCGTAGTGTAACCTGATCCAGTCTATACCTTCGACATCGGAAAGATGCTTTATCAGATCGGCGAGGTTACGCTTCTTGTAGATATCGAGTCCGTAATAGGTGGAATCCTGTGCGATCAGTAACAGCTCACGGGTACCTTGCTTCGCGAGATTTTTGGCTTCCAGCACAAGCTCTTCGATCGGTCTTGAAATATGTTTTCCGCGCATGAGGGGGATCGCACAAAACGAACATGGACGATCGCATCCTTCGGAGATCTTCAGATAGGCATAGTGACTCGGATTTGTCAGAATGCGCTCACCTACCAGCTCGTGCTTGTAGTCGGCCTTGAAAACTTTTAAAAGGCGCGACAGGTCGCGGGTACCGAACCAGGCGTCGACACTTGGAATTTCCTTTTCGAGATCATCCTTATACCGCTGGGAAAGACAGCCGGTCACATAGACCTTGTCGACGATCCCTTCTTCCTTGGCGTCGACATATCGGAGGATGGTGTCGATGGATTCCTGCTTGGCATTATCGATGAAACCACAGGTGTTGATCACCACGACGTTCGCATCATCGGCCTTCGATTCATGGACCGCGTCGATGCCATTACCTTTTAGCTGTGTCAGCAGGACCTCTGAGTCCACAAGGTTCTTTGAACAACCGAGCGTTACTATGTTGACTTTCGTGGTTTTGTTGCCTTTCGTTTTCATTATTTCTGCCAGTTCCCGGGGAAATCAATCAAACACGGATTCCTGGGGGATAATTCCTTTAGCCGGGCAGCAAATTTACGCATTCAGGAGGGATTCTCCGGCATGGGGAACCGGCCGTCAAAAATAAAGGCCCGAATATTGCGCTTCCTGTCGTTCCATTATCTTTACGGCCTGAATTCAATGGCAAAACGAATATTCCCTTCCCTATTTATTCTTCTGTTAGCGTTATCCTGCCTGGAGGAACCGGATTGCATTGGATTGAATAACAACATCGTCGGTTTGAGTTTTGTTAGCCTCAATGACGAAGTCGGCGATACGATCACGATCGACAGCATGTTCATCAACGACCAGAAGGTGCTTTATACAGTCGATGACGGCCAGATCACTTATACGGCTTTTACTGACACCACCGAAGACGTTCCGATGACGGTCAGTAAGCTTGTGCTCCCCCTGGATTATTTTGATACTGCAACAACGTTCGTCTTTGGCTTTGGCGATGACAATGACACTCTGAAATTATCGTACGACGTGCAGGTCCAATATGTCTCGGAAGATTGTGGCGAGCGTTACGTCCTTTCGAAACTTCAGGCAGAGGGTATCGGCATCGATTCGTTGAGGATCGTATCGGATAAGCCCGGAAATAGCGCATCGTCAAAGAATATTGAAATTTACCTCGAGTGATCCGCATAGTTACCATATTGATCTTAGCGCTCTGTGTTGGATATTCAGGGTATGCGCAGCAGCAACCGGCGAATGCCGACACTACGAAGCAAAGCAAAGTCAAGCCGAATTTCCGTCCCGCGGCCATCAGGTTCGGCACAGATCTTCTCAGCCTTGCGAACACACAATTCAAGGAAGGGTTCTCAGGATGGGAGGTTACCGCAGATACCGAGCTTCATCGATATTTGCTGGTGGTTGATTTCGGTCATAGCGCTGAAACGCTTGGCGATGACTCCACGTCCTATGCGAATGACGGCAATTACTGGCGGATAGGGATCGATGCAAATTTCCTTACGCGTGATCCGGACAAGAATGTGTTTTTCCTTGGGATGCATTACGGGCGTTCCCGTTATGATGAGCACATGAGAATAATCAGTGATGATGTGTTTGGCGGGGGAACGAATGATTATGTCAACAACGGAATGTCGGCCGGATGGCTTGAATTGAATGGAGGTTTGAAGGTGAAGATCTGGAGTGGCCTGTGGCTGGGATATACTGCACGATTCAAATTCGGATTGAGTGACGATAAAACACGCGAGATGTTAAGTCACAATATTCCCGGGTATGGGCGAACGAACAAGGAAACTGCCTGGGGATTTAATTATTACATCTTCTACAGAATACCTTTCAGGACTACCCAGTCGATATTTCCTCCTAAGAAATGATCACTTCTTTTTGAAAAGCGAATCGACAAACTCGTTTTTGTTGAAAATCTGGAGGTCGTCTACTTTTTCTCCGACGCCGATATACTTGACAGGAATTTTGAATTCGTCGGATATGCCGATGACTACGCCGCCTTTAGCCGTGCCGTCGAGTTTTGTAATGGCCAGGGCTGTGACCTCGGTTGCCTTTGTGAATTCCCGTGCCTGAATCACCGCATTTTGTCCGGTGCTTCCATCGAGCACAAGCAACACTTCATGCGGAGCATCGGGGATCACCTTCTCCATCACGCGTTTGATCTTGCCAAGCTCGTTCATGAGGTTCACTTTGGTGTGAAGTCTTCCCGCCGTATCTACGATCACTATATCTGCATTTTGTTCTACACCTTCCTTGACGGCATCGAATGCCACGGCGGAGGGATCTGTGTTCATACCCCGGGCGACGACGGGCACGCCGACGCGCTGACCCCATAGTTTAAGCTGATCGACCGCGGCTGCACGGAAAGTATCCGCGGCGCCAAGCACAACTTTTTTACCCTGCTTCTTAAACTGTGCGGAGAGCTTTCCTATAGTAGTTGTTTTTCCAACACCATTAACACCAACGACCATGATCACGTACGGTTTTTTACCGGCGGGGACCTCGAAGTCCTCAAGCTCTTTGGTGTTGGCTTCGGCGAGCAACGAAGCGATCTCTTCGCGCAAAATGCGGTCGAGCTCCGAAGTGCTCATGTATTTGTCGCGCGCAACCCTGGCCTGGATCCTGTCGATGATCTTGAGTGTAGTTTCAACGCCTACGTCGGAGGTGACGAGTACTTCTTCGAGGTTGTCAAGCACATCGTCGTCTACGGTCGATTTGCCGGCAATGGCCTTACCGATCTTGGAAAAAAAATTGTCCTTCGATTTCTCAAGTCCCTTGTCGAGGGATTCCTTTTTTTCCTTTGAGAACAAACCGAACATACTCTGAGGGTTAAATGATGTGCTACTGTATAAAAATTGAGGCCAGTACGGGTACAAAAAAAGTCCCTTGGGGGGACTTTTCAAATTACGTTTCCAATTAACTGCCGCTTATTTCTTGGCCAAAGTATCTTTAACCAGTTCAGCAGGCACGATCTCTTCCTTGAAGGTGTAAGCGCCGGTCTTTTCAGACTTCACAGCTTTAATAACTTTTGCAAAGCTTTTTCCTTCTTTTGTCTTCAGGGTAGCAACTACTTTCTTTGCCATGATTATTTAATTTCTTTGTGAACAGTAACTTTCTTTAAGATAGGATTGTACTTCTTAAGCTCCAATCTTTCTGTAGTGTTTTTACGATTCTTGGTAGTGATGTAGCGGCTCATGCCAGGCTGACCTGTAGCCTTGTGCTCCGTGCACTCTAAAATCACCTGAATCCTATTGCCTTTCTTTGCCATGATTCAATAATTTTTTTATTACAGTACCAGATTACCGTTAGCTCTGGCTTCCTTTAACACTGCTGAAATACCATACTTGTTGATGGTCTTGATCGCCTTGGTAGAAACTTTCAAAGTCACCCAACGATCTTCCTCAGGGATGAAAAAACGCTTTTTCTGAAGGTTTGGATAGAATCTTCTCTTGGTCTTATTGTTAGCGTGCGAAACGCTGTTACCAACCTGAGGTCTTTTTCCAGTAATTTGACAAACTCGTGCCATAACAACTCAATTTTTAGCCCTTTTCAAAAGGGATTGCAAATATCGGTAAAAGGCATTTAATAATCAAAACCCCTTTTTGAATTAATTCCCTGAAAGTTTGCACGCCGCCAAAATCACCCTAAAACAGCTCAGATATCAGCTTTTTTGGGTCCAGTCCCTTGAAATCCTGTATAACAAGGTCCGTTTCTGACAGCTCTTCAGCCGTATGCGTAGTCGTGATACCCACAACTTTGCAGCCGGCAGCTTTTCCTGACTTAACACCCGAAAGAGAATCCTCCAGCACAATGCAATGGTCCGGGGCATAACCCAACGCCGCCGCCGTTTTCAAATAGATCTCCGGATCCGGTTTGCCCCTCTCAACAAACGACTCGTCCAGGATGGTCCTGAAATATTTTCGAAGTCCCGTCTTTTCAAGCGTGAAGTCTACGTTTTCGATCGGCGCCGATGTAGCGATGGCGCGGTCGAGCTTTTGTTCATCCAGCTGCTTCAAAAAATCCGGAAGACCATCGACCGCCCTGATCGTGTCTGCATAGAGCTCGCGGAAAAGTTGCTCTTTTTCGTCAGCGTACTTCTTCAGTTGCTGTGCTTCCAGCTTTCCGAAGACGTTGGTGATCCAGTCCTTATTTGTTCGTCCGTAGATCCTGGTCCTCAGCTGCTCGTCCGAGAGGTGATGGCCGTATTTTTCACAAAACTGTTTAAGTGCAATTTTATGAGCCGGGTTGCTGTCTACAATCACACCGTCCATGTCGAAAAGAAACGCTACACGCATAGTCACACGAATTAGGGTGCAAAGATATTGTTGCGACTGACGAATGAAAATGTTCCCTAATAAATAACGAGTCGTTTCACTGAAATGCCCCGGTTGGTAGAGAAATGAAAGAAGTATAGTCCAGCCGAAAGCTGCTGAACGTTCATCTCGTGAATGCCGCTTCCATAAAGTTTTTTGACGTCGGTCATTTGCTGACCTACGGCGTTGGTCACATAGAAGCTCGATGGTCTGTCTGTCTTGATGTTCAGGATCTGTGAGTGCAGAGTCGGATTCGGATAAAGGTCGATAAGAGGCGTTTCGGGTAATGAAGCGCCGTTGTCATTCATGAGTACCCTTAAACCGCCTAAAGTGTTTCCCACGATGATCGAAGGCTTATCGGAATTGTTGAGCGAAGCGATTGCCGGCCATATTCTTCCGCCCAGGTTACGACTATCGTATTGATTTGTCTTTGAGTTGAAGATAATATCGCGGACTCGCGCCGCTAACCGATTTTCTTTTTCCCTGTAATCTGAAATGATCTCGACGGCGCCGAGCTGATCACTTGTCACCAGATCAGGTTTTCCGTCTGCATTAAGATCCGCCGCCGCTGCGGCTACGTACTGGCTGAAGCTATTTTCTCCCGGAGTCAGGTATTCGCCGTCTGCCAGGGTGAAGGCAGGAGTGCCATTCACCGCGTTGTTTGTCCAGTATTGCAAACCTCCATTGCTTCTGCCGACAAGCAGGTCTGCGTAGCCATCCTGATTTACGTCGGTAACCAGAACATTGTCGTTGAATGTCAACGTGAATACGATTTGTTGTTCGCTCTGCCCGCTGAAGTCCAGCCCATCGTTACTTTGGTTGGATACAAAGAACAACTTCGTGACACCGGTCTCTTCTCCGGTGGCGGTGAAGACAAGGTCGAGTGTGCCATTGTGATCGAGGTCGGAGAACTGAATTCTCACATTATAAAATCCCTTGCTGCGTAGATCGAAATAATTGTCATTGGCAAGATCGAACCGCGGAACATCTTCGCTGCCGGTATTTTCGAAGAAAGAAATAAAACCATTGGCCGAGCTGATGAACAGGTCGAGGTCACCATCGCCATCTTCATCGGCAAATGCGGGGACAGAGTTATCGCCAACATCGATCATGTCGGATTGGAGAAAACTTGTGGTCGCATATTCGAGCTGCGGCGAAGCGGTAGTGTTGTTGTTCAGGTACAATGAAGACGATCTCGCGAAATTGATAAATCCATCTTCCCTGCTGAAAATGTTCGGACTGACAAGTAAGTCTTTCCGATCATCGAAGTTCACGTCTTCGTAAAAAGCTGCGGGAAAAATTGGAAAGATGGAAGAGTCGGATGGGAACAACGTCGAGTTATCGATCACTGCTTCGGTTGAAGTGCCGGCATTATGGAGAAGGTAGAGTTGTCTGCAATCCGCCTCGGAGATAATGAGGTCGTGCGACCCGTTTCCGTCGGCATCCAGGGCGAGCAACGATTTTCCTCCCGCATGCTTTCCACGACCGCTTTCGATGCAGTCTTCATTGTTGAAAGCAAACACGCCGCATGAACATTCCGTCACACCTCCCCAGCTT
>CBHTUB010000328.1:0-7020 GCA_966095595.1 uncultured Chryseosolibacter sp.
ATTCATATCCATCAATCCCCATTCCTTGATGCCCGGGGTATCGATCACGTAAGTGTCCTTGTCTACCTCGAACATCTCGGCGAACGTTGTCGTATGCGTACCTTTTTCGGAGAATTCCGAAACATCGCCAGTCTTCTGATTGATCTGTGGCGATATCCGGTTCAGCAATGTCGACTTTCCTACACCGGAATGTCCCGCAACCAACGTCACCTTGCCGGCAAGTAATGACGTCAGCTCGCTGATATCGTCACTCAGGGACGATATCGACAGGCACTGGACACCGATGGACCGGTAAAGATGCATGATGGCTTCTACCAGCTCGGCGTCATCAGGCGTCAGCAGATCGCGTTTATTAAAAATGATGATCTGGGGAATACGAAACGATTCTGCTGAAACCAGGAAGCGATCAATAAATCCGAGGGAGGTGCGGGGAAAGGCGAGTGTCGCCACCATCATTACCTGATCTACATTTGCGGCCAGCACGTGCGCATGCCCTGTTTTTTTTACCGATTGACGGAGAATGTGATTTTTTCTTTGAAGAATATCGTGAATGGATCCGATCGCACCATCCCATCCGAACTCGACGAAATCGCCCACAGCCACAGGGTTGGTTTCCCTGATGCCTTCGAGCCGGATCTTGCCGCGAACCTTGCAATTGTAACGGATGCCGTCATTTCCCAATACATCATAAAAGGAACCGGTAGAGCGGAGAACACGACCAGTCATCAGCTCAGGTTTGATACGGTTGCGTACTTCGACAGCAACGGACGGCAATAGCTCATGATCCGGTCGGTCGCACCGAGGTTTTCTTCCACATATTGGCGTGTGACGTCGCAAGCCAGCAGGAAACTGGAGGGTACATTCAACATCTCGTATTTTTTCTTGAGATCGGGATAATCCTTCACTTCGAAGGCGCCGCCGCGGTTGATCAGATCCACAGCCTCCTGAAATTTCTGGTAATTCTTGTTACCGAACAGGATAGGAACGCCGTAGCACGCTGCTTCGAGAATGTTGTGAAGGCCCTTGCCATACGCTCCTCCGATGTAGGCAAATTCGCCATAGCGGTAAAGTCGCGATAACAAACCGATGTTGTCAATGATGAGAACGTCCGCCTCTTCCGGGTTTTCCTTTTCGGCCACCGAATAGCGAATAGACTTCACCTGTAAGGCATTTTCAATATCGGTGATAGACTGCTCGCTGATCTCATGGGGAGCAATGATGAATTTCAGTCTCCTTTCGTTGATGAATGGGATGAGGACGTCGAGGTCTTCCTCCCATGAGCTTCCGATCACAAACACGTGACTATCGCCCTTGAATTTTTCGGCAATGGGTATACGATCGGCTTTCTGAACGATCTGGTGCACGCGGTCAAATCTCGTGTCGCCGCTGATGGTGACATTGGTGATCCCGATCGATCTCAGAAGCTTCTCCGATTCGTTGTTCTGGACAAAGAAGTGTGTAAAGTTCTGAAGGATGCGTCTGTAGAAATTTCCAACGCCACCTTTGAAGAACATCTGGTCTTTCCTGAAGATCGACGATGTCGATAGCATGGGGATATTTTTCTCTTTCAGCACCTGCGAATAATGGTACCAGAATTCATATTTGATAAAGATGGCCATTGCAGGTTTGACGATCGTCACAAACCTGCGGGCGTTGGCGGCTGTATCGAGCGGCAAATACGCGACCTCATCAGCGTACTGGTAATTCTTTCTGATCTCATATCCTGATGGAGAAAAAAAAGTCAGCAGGATCGTGAAGTTCGGATACTCTCCCTTTACCGTTTCGATCAATGGTCGTGCCTGCTCGAATTCGCCGAGGGACGCGCAATGAAACCATACCACGGGACGGGTATTGTGCGCAAACTTTGCATTCAATTTCTGAAATACGCCCTTCCTGCCGGTTACAAAGGCCCGGGCCTTGGGATGAAAAAACCCGGCGATGCGGATGCCGGTTTTTAACAGCAGGATCGACAAATTGTATAAAACGACCATTGCGTAAAATTACTGACATTCTGAATAATTATTAGTGTAATGCCAAAATTGCAAATCAGAAATTCCGTACTTTTAATCTTTAACCCCACTATTGTATGAAGAAGTTTTTTCGGGCATCTGCCTCCCTTGTCTTTTGCATCTGCTCGTTTAACGCACTCGCGCAAGACGATCTAGGTGATTTCCTCAGTGGAAATATCAAAGACGCAGAATCCCTCGTCGGAGGATATGTAAGCCCTGCACTCAAATCGTTAAGTCTCGGATTGAACCAGGGCTGGTACAACAGTGCCAAACCACACAAATCGTTTGGTGTCGACCTGACGATCACCGTAAATGCCATGTTCGTGCCTGATGACGAGATCTGGTACAACCCTTCCGCAGCCCTTGGCGCGGACGCCAGTATTCAGCACGATCCTGCGTCGCCTCATTATCCACTGGCTCCTACATTATTTGGTCCGGATGGCGAGGAGAACCGACCGCACTACAAAGTCTATTACAACGATATAGAGGTTGATGATTTTTATGGCTCGGCAGGCGCAATCGACCTTAAAAAAGAAATCGGAAATACAGTAGTACCGGTACCTATGGCCAATCTCGGCATCGGCCTGGTGAAGGGAACAGATCTGAAAATCCGGTTCATACCTGAAGTCGATCTCGGTGACGGAGGCATGAAGATGTTCGGCATTGGTGTCCTTCACGACGTAAAGCAATGGATCCCGGGCATCAAGAACATGCCTTTCGATCTGTCAGGCTTCGTTGGATTTACCAAAATGGATTTCGATGTCAAGCTTGACAACGATGAGAATTTGGATCAGCGTACCGAACTTTCATTGACAGCAACCACGGTTCAAGGCCTTATCTCCAAAAAGATCTCCGTCCTTACATTGTATGGCGGAGCAGGCTACAACATTGCAAAATCGAAACTTGCCATGAAGGGAACTTATGATATCGATGACGATCCGGCTACCACTTCCGACCAGATCAAAGATCCTTTCACAATCAAAACCGCGGCATCCGGACCTAGATTAACGGCGGGTTTCAGACTGAAGCTGGCGGTGTTCACGCTCCACGCAGACTATACATTGCAAAAATACAGCTGCTTTACGGCAGGATTTGGTATCTGGGTGAGATAACTACCACTTAATACAATAACGCAAAAAGGCCTCCTGATCGGAGGCCTTTTTATTTGAGACATTATTTTCCCTTGTATTCCGGCTTCCGCTTTTCCACAAAAGCTTTCATCCCTTCTTTCTGATCCTCGGAAGCAAAAGCCAGGTAGAAATTTTTGCGTTCGAAATACAAACCCTCATCAAGCAATGTTTCGAATGACCGATTGACAGCCTCCTTCGCCAACTGGGTAGCTATGGGCGACATTGACGCGATCTCCTTCGCCAGGGAAATTGCTTCATGAAGATACATTTCAACCGGCACTACCTTGTTGACGAGCTTGTAAGTCAATGCTTCTTCGGCAGACAAAAATCTTCCCGTCAGTACAAGCTCCATCGCTTTTGCTTTTCCCACTGCCTTGGTCAATCGCTGTGTACCTCCCGCACCGGGCATCACTCCTATCTTTATCTCCGGCTGACCGAACTTTGCCGTCTCGGATGCAATGATCATGTCGCAGGTCATGGCGAGCTCACATCCACCACCCAATGCAAAACCGGACACGGCGGCGATGATCGGTTTTTTTGTTTTCCGGATCTGATCCCATGTGCTGAACTGGTCGATCATCAGCATGTCGATCGCAGTTTTATCTGCCATTTGTTTGATGTCGGCACCTGCAGCGAAGGCCTGCTCGTTACCCGTAAGGATGATCACTTTCACGGCATTGTTCCTATCCAGTTGTTGAAGTGTATCCCTCAGCTCCTGCATCAGCTGCAGATTGAGGGCATTAAGCTCCTTTGGTCTGTTCAATTGTATCAGGGCAATGCCGGGAGCATGTTGTTCGGTAACGATCAGATATTCCATCAGAATTTTTTTGCCCAAAAGTAATGATTCCGGGGAAATGGTTTCAAACGATTGTTTAGGGCATTTGATAAGGGCCGGAAAGAAAAAAAGCCCTCTCAGGCGGTGAGAAGGGCTTTTTAAACCAAATGGTTTTTAGTTGTGCTATGCATATAAATACGCGGAAGCGGCAATTGTAACCTGATGTTCGACAAATTAAGTTTATTTGCAGTCAGTACATTTTTAGGCCTTTTTTGATGAGAAAAGTAAAAGTTCTGTTCGTTTGCCTGGGCAACATCTGCCGTTCACCTCTCGCCGAAGCAATTTTCAAACACAAGATCAAAGGACGCGGGCTGGATCATCTCGTGGAAGCCGACTCCTGCGGCACCTCCAACTACCACATTGGCGATCAACCCGATTCACGTACTATTGCAAACGCTCTAAAAAATGGTGTCTCCATCGATCACTGCGGAAGACAGCTGTGTGTCGAAGATCTTCAGAACTTCGATTACATCCTGGCGATGGATAAAAGCAACTACAATAATATTCTGCGATTACCAGGCAGCTCAAAGTATGCTTCCAAAGTGAAGATGATGCGCGAGTTCGATCCCCTTACGGGTGGCGGCGAAGTGCCTGATCCATACTATGGCGGAGAACAGGGGTTCCAGGAAGTTTTCGATATTCTCAATAGAACGATGGATAGGTTTATTGAGCATTTGTGGGTTGGGGAAGTAAAAAAAGAGCATTAGTGTCCGGAGATCTTGACGCGTACGGTTACTCATGGGAATTTATGGGTAAGGAGTCGCGGGGAATTTTTACCGCAGGGTCGCTGAGGCGCAGGGGGGCGCAGGGAGTTGTTAGAGTGCCCTTCCGAGCAGTTCTTTTACTTTCGGTGAGATCTTGATTTTGGAGACGCTCTGCAAAGCTTCCGGAGACATCTTCACAATTGTCTTCTTCAGGATGTAAATCACTTTCTCGTCCTCATGCTGGCTGGCAAAGTCTTCGAGGTAATGCTCGACAAATACGAGACAGATCACATCTTCGAGGACCTGTGTTTCGGGATGGTGTTGCCGGAGCTCTTTCTTCTGAAGAAGGAATTTTACCTTATCAATTGTAGCATCATCGTAGCCGACTTCCATTAAAATTTTGGAAGCGATATCCGCGTGATAGATGCCAAGCTTTGAACGCCATTGCAGATATCCCTTGCGGTCCATTGGGAATGTGTTGCGCGGAATCTCCCAGCGCCCGATGTGCTGACAACGCGCGGCGAGCTTCAGAGCTTCAGATGCATCAGGTTTATACTGCGAAAGCCGCTCGCTCATTCTTATGGCATACAATAATTCTTTCGGAGCAGATTTTCCTGCAACCATCTCCATGTGCGGGTCACGCGAATTGTAGGCATCAAATGCTTTCCATGCAGCCCGGAGTTTTTCTTCGCTCATATCTCAAGATACTGACTTTGCGACTGCGAAACAGCATCGATGAGCGATCTTTCATTCACAACCTTGCCAATGATGATCACCCCCGGTGAACCTATCTGAAATTCCTTTCCCAGAGCCTCAATGTTTCCCACCTTGCCCGATATGATCTTCTGCTCTGGCCATGTTGCGTATTGAACAACGGCAATCGGCTCGTCGTCGCCGCGAATGCCCCTGAATATCATTGCTATCTTCTCGAGTTTGCTGATGCCCATCAGGACGATGACAGTAGCACTGGAATGCGCTGCGTGGAAAAGATCGCTTGAAATTTCTCCGGACGCCTTTGTCCCGGTAACCACCCAGAAACTCTCATTAACACCACGTTTCGTAAGCGGGATGCCTGCGGCGGAAGGTGCAGCGATCGCGCTACTGATGCCCGGAATAACTTCAACCTTTATTCCCCGCTCATTCAGAAACTGCATTTCCTCGTGTCCCCTGCCAAAAACAAAAGGATCACCGCCTTTCAAACGAACAACGTTCGAATGACGCGTAGCATAGAAAACAAGGAGATTGTTGATCTCTTCCTGCCCAAACTCATGGGCACCTTTTCGCTTACCGACAAAGACACGCTTGCAGCCAGGTTGTGCATACATATCGAGCAGCTCGTGATTCACAAGCGCATCGTAAAGGATCACCTCGGCCTGTTGAAGGGCCATGGCACCCTTCACGCTGATCAATTCAGGATCGCCGGGACCGGCACCCACGATACGTAATACTCTCTTTTCCATACGTGACATAAAGCTTTCTTATTACGTAATTATACGTATTTATTATTTGCATTTACGTAGTATTTACGTATAATTACTTAAAAAACGGACTAGGATTACTTAAATCGATTGCAATGAAGCGCGTAATTGTTGTTGGCAACGGAATGGTGGGTTTCAAATTCTGCGAGAAGCTCAGAAACCTGTCGAAAGAGGTAGAAATTATTGTATACGGAGAGGAGCCCCGACCTGCCTACGACCGGGTCCACCTGAGCAGCTACTTTTCGGGAACTACAGCCGAGCAGCTGCTGATGGCCCCGGCAGAGTGGTACTCCAATAATAATATTAAACTGACCATACGCGAGATGGTCGTTAGCATCGACCGGGAAAATAAGACCATCAAAACCCACAGCGGAAAGACCGATCACTTCGATGTATTGGTGCTCGCCACGGGTTCAAGCGCATTTGTGCCCCCGCTCGCCGGCGTTGAACGACATGGTGTCTTTGTTTACCGCACCATAGAAGATCTTGTTCAGATCACTGAATACTCCAGGAAAGTGAAGCGCGGCGCCGTAATGGGCGGCGGGTTGCTTGGTCTCGAGGCAGCGAAAGCACTCGTAGATCTGGGACTGGAGACACACGTGGTAGAGTTTGCGCCACGACTGATGCCGAGGCAAATTGACGATGCAGCATCCGAAGTGCTCACACATAAATTGAGTCAGCTCGACATCCGCATCCACACGGGAAAGAATACAAAATCAATTGATGGCAATGGAAAGATAGAAGGACTGACGTTCGCAGACGGATCCAGGCTCGACATCGAGATGCTGGTGATCTCCGCGGGTATCCGGCCGAGGGATGAAGTAGCGAAAGCCTCCAATCTCGATGTTCACGCACGAGGCGGGA
>CBHTUB010000329.1:0-6976 GCA_966095595.1 uncultured Chryseosolibacter sp.
AGATTATTTATAAAGCCATAAAAGCCTGGTGACGTTTCGTTTCCGGGCTTTATTTTTACCACCACGCAAAAACTAAACGCTACTATGGCCACATCCCACGTTATCGATTATCAGATCAAAGGTGAAAGCATTCAGATCGTCGAAGTAGAGCTCGATCCGATGGAAACGGTTATCGCCGAAGCCGGCGCCATGCTATTCATGGAAGACGGTATTATGTTCGAGTCGAAGATGGGCGACGGTTCCAATCCAAGCCAGGGGTTGTTCGACAAGCTATTGTCCGCCGGCTCCAGGATCCTTACGGGGGAATCGTTGTTCATGACGCACTTTACAAATCGTGGCAACAAAAAAGCCAAGGTCGGATTTTCGGCCCCTTACCCGGGAACGGTTATTCCGCTTGACCTCGCGAGCTTTCCATCCAGGGAGATCATCGTTCAGAAAGATGGCTTCCTCTGCGCTGCATTCGGGACGAAAGTTTCGATCACATTCAATCGCAAGATCGGCTCGGGGCTCGTAGGTGGTGAAGGTTTTATTCTTCAGAAACTTCAGGGCGACGGAAAAGCATTCGTTCACGCAGGCGGAACCGTTATCGAACGAACTTTGAATAATGAAACGCTTCGTGTTGACACTGGATGTGTTGTCGCGTTTGAACCTGGTATCGACTTCGACGTTCAGGCCGCAGGCGGTCTGCGCTCGATGATCTTCGGAGGTGAGGGGATTTTCCTGGCGACCCTGAGAGGTACAGGAAAAGTTTGGTTGCAATCCATGCCGATCCGCAAACTGATACAGGCACTTGCTCCTTACGGAAGAAACTCCGGAAAAGAAAGCAGCTCGGTTCTCGGCGGCCTGTTCGAAGGTTGATGCGCGCCCATCATCGGAATATCGTCAGGCTATTTTCAAATCACCTTCCATTGTCGGAAGCGGAATCTCACGCACTGACCAGTAAATGGACAAGCGAAAAAACACTCGAGCGAAACAATTACCTTATTTCACGCGGTGAGGTAGAAACGAATCTCTACTACGTAGCAGAAGGTGCGATGCGAATCTATTTCCCCCACGACGATGAAGAAGTTTGTGTGGGATTTGCATACACCGATTCTTTCATCTGTTCCTATCCTTCCTTCATTCAAAACAAGCCGTCCGACTACTACATCCAGGCGTTGACGCGAACACAGCTCCTTTCGATTACGCGCGAAGCATTCTATGGATTGTTCGAAGTATATCGGAACATCGAAAGATGCTGGCGTATGATGGAGGAACAGGCGCTGCTGGGCAAGATCGAACGTGAGGTGGAAATGCTCACCTATTCACCCGACGAACGGGCTCAACGCCTCATGAAGCGAAGCCCCCATCTCTTTCAGATCGTTCCGAAAAAATATATCGCCTCTTATCTGCGAATGAAACCCGAGACGCTTAGCAGAATTACTTTCAAGTGACCATTGGATCTTTGCATACTCCGTATGTCTCTGTGCCTTCTCTTTGGAGCTTGGTGAAATGGATTTTGGGCCTCGCGAACAAAATATTGATCCTGGTCAATTTTTTTCACCGGCTCGTCCCGCTATTTGCAATTAAAAGCTATGACAAAGAATGATTGGTTGAAAAATATCCGGGAGAAGCTTGAAGAGTCGATCCGTGCAGCCGAATCGCTGAAGGATCTTGAAATTTCGGTATTGAATATTCGTCCCGACATGGAGAGCTGGAGCATTCTCCAATGTATTGAGCATCTCAACTTGTACAACCGATACTACATCGGAGAGTTGCAAATAAAGACACACAGAACCGACTCTGATGACGGCAATAAGATGTTATCCTCGTGGATTGGAAGGAAGTCGATCCGGATGATGGATCCATCAAATGCTAAAAAGCAAAAGACCTTTAAGCATATGCAGCCGGCGCCGACTTCATTCCCCATTACCGTGTTGGAGAATTTCCTGGCAGATCAGCAATTACTAAAAAAGATCATTGACGACGCAGGAGCGGGACGATATTCATTGAACTGCAAATCGGTTCGTGTTGAATTTTTCAAATTATTGAAAATGTATCGCGGCGAAACGCTTGAGTTCATCATCGTTCACCAGCTCAGGCATCTCCGGCAGGCTCGGCGGATCAAAGATCGTCTCTCCTTAAATCGAGCCTTAATCGTCTAAAACAAACGTTTGCAAATGACCGCTACTTCAGAAATCTGATTATTTTTGCGGCCATGAATAAACAGATCAAAATCGGGATCATCAAGGAAGGCAAGGTACCACCAGATAAGAGGGTACCGTTCACACCGCTTCAGACAGAAGAGATTCAGCAGAGATTTCCCAATGTGAAGGTGATTTGCGAAACAAGCGACATCAGATGTTTTAAGGATTCGGAATATCAGGAGGCTGACACCGAGGTTAAAGCTGACGTGAGTGATTGCGACATCCTTATGGGCATAAAGGAAGTCCCACTTGAAAAGCTCGTTCCTGAAAAGACGTATCTGTTTTTCTCACATACGATCAAAAAACAACCCTATAATAGAAAATTGATACTGGAGATCCTGAAACGCAGGATCCGCATGATCGACTACGAGGTGCTCAAGGACTGGCACGGAAACCGCCTTGTGGCCTTCGGACGTTACGCGGGTATCGTGGGCGCGTATAACGGACTTTGGACCTATGGTAAACGTACCGGACAGTTCTCATTACGACGTGCGTTCGAATGCTTCGACGTAAACGATCTCAAGCTCGAACTGAGAAAAGTGAAGCTGCCGCCCCTCAAGATCATCCTCACAGGCGCTGGTCGTGTAGGAAGGGGATCAATGGAAACTCTTGACACTGCTGGTATAAGAAAAGTTAGCCCGTATGATTTCCTGACAAAGACTTTCTCTGAACCTGTGTACGTCCAATTGAGCAGTGCCGACTATCATTCGCGAAAGGCGGGAGGACATTTTAATCGTGAAGAATTCCATCAGCATCCCGAGAACTATGAGTCATTTTTTAAGTCATATACCCGCGTAGCCGATATATTGATGGCCGGCGCCTACTGGAATCCAAAAGCTCCGGTGCTTTTTACCCGGCAAGACATGATGGAAGAAGACTTCAAGATCAGGATCATCGCAGACATCACTTGTGATATCGACGGCAGTATCCCGAGTACAAAAAAAGCTACTACCATCGTCGATCCGTTGTATGACTACGATCCTTCTACCGACAGCGTGAAACCGGCTCTTTCAGGTGAGAAATATGTGACGGTTATGGCTATCGATAATCTTCCCTGCGAGTTGCCAAGAAGCGCATCGGAAGAATTCGGCCGTGACCTGATCGATAGGGTATTGCCACTGCTCATCGGTGAAGACAAGGAAGAGGTGATCGAGCGCGCTACGATCGCCAGGGACGGAAAGCTCACCAAACATTTTGAATACCTCACGGATTACGTGAATGGTCAGTAACTTTGCGCGACATTGTCCCGACCGAAGTGAGCATCCTAAAACAACAATTGATAGACCATTGTCGCGCGTTCGTAGTGACTCGTATCGACGAGATCAGCAGGGGCATGGCAGCGCTTCAGAATTCGGCCAACGAGGAGACGAAGAGCAGCGTCGGTGACAAATACGAAACCGGTCGTGCCATGATCCAGATCGAGATCGAGAACCTGGCAGGACAGCTCGCCGAATCGCAAAAGATGCAAAGAACGCTCGAGGCCATCAAAAATCATCCGGTTGATCGTGTTCAACCGGGAGCCGTTGTTTTCACATCACAGGCAAACTATTTCATTGCGATAAGTGCAGGCATCAAAACAATCGACGGAGAGAGTTTCATCACTATTTCAGCCACTTCACCCATCGGCGCAAAACTATCGGGATTGAAGGCCGGCGATGCCTTCGTATTTAATAAGAAAGACGTGAAGGTGCTCAAAGTCGTATAGTATCCGGTTTTCCCATCGCGAGGTAAAGGTTACATTTGCCTATGCTTTTGTACAATATCACCGTTGGTATCGATAAAGAGATCGAGGAATCGTGGCTTGACTGGATCAAAGGGGAATTCCTGCCTCGTATAATTGGAACAGGATTATTTTCAGACTCAAAATTGTACAAGATCCTTCATGACAACGATGACGGGACGATATCCTACAGTATTCAGCTTTTTTCAGAGCGTATACAGAATGTCAACTATTACCTTCAGGCGCATGCACCGGCACTCATTGAAGAACACCGCCAAAAATTCCTGAATAGGCACGTTGTATTCCAGACGTTGCTGGAAGAAGTATAATTAAGAAAGTAGTTTCCGGATCTGATCTGCTTCGAGATGGCAGTTGATCCACTCTCCATCGAGCTTTGCGTTATACTTTTTATAGAAGTTGATCGCCGGCTCGTTCCAGTCCAGAACCTGCCACATCATGCCCGTGCAATTTTCTTCCAACGCCTTCGCCATCGTACGGTCGAAAAGCAATTTGCCGATCCCCTTGCCCCGGACGCTCTCCGTAACGATAATGTCCTCGAGGTAAAGTCGTTTCCCCTTCCACGTTGAATATCGCCAATAAAACAATGAAAGTCCGACGATAACACCATCGAGCTCTGCCACAAAGAAGCCGTATACGGGTTTGGGACCAAACCCGTCTTCCTCCATAAGCTGTACGGTATTGGTGACCTCATGCGGCGCTTTTTCATAGAGCGCCAGCTCCCTGACAAGCTCGAGCACCCGTGGAAGATCGTCCCTGGCACCGGCGCGAATAGTTATCTCACTCATTGTATTTATAGTTCGTCTTTTGCGATCGGTGGTACCACGCCCATATTGTACCACGCGAACGAATAAATATCGGCTTGCTCTTCGATGACCTTTGCAGTGGGCTTACCTGCACCATGTCCCGCCTTTGTATCAATCCGGATAAGTACCGGGTTATCCCCTGCCTGACGCTCCTGCAAGGTGGCCGCGAACTTGAATGAGTGCGCAGGCACTACACGGTCGTCATGGTCGGCCGTTGTGATCATCGTTGCCGGATAGCTTACGCCTTCTTTCAGATTATGAAGCGGAGAGTATGACAAAAGATTGGCGAAATGCGAACGTTCCTGTACAGATCCATATTCGACTGCCCAGGCCCAGCCAATCGTAAACTTTTCATAACGCAGCATGTCGAGGACACCCACCGCCGGAAATGCAACCCTTGCAAGGTCGGGCCGCTGCGTCATCGTAGCACCGACGAGCAATCCGCCATTTGATCCTCCGGCAATCGCGAGTTTGTCTGACGACGTGTACTTCTCTCTGATCAGATATTCTCCCGCAGCAATAAAGTCGTCGAAAACATTTTGTTTGTTCAGGAGCATCCCCGCCTTATGCCAGCGCTCGCCATATTCGCCGCCGCCCCGGATCGAGGGTTGTGCGTAGATGCCACCGTTCTCGAGCCAGACCAGTCTTGCGATGCTAAATCCCGGCGTCATGGAAACATCGAAGCCACCGTAGCTGTACAGGTATGTCGGATTGCTTCCGTCCAGCTTCAACCCTTTTTTATGCACGATGAACATCGGTACCTGTGTGCTGTCCTTGCTCGTGTAGAAGATTTGTTTCACTTCGTAACCTTCTGAATTGAAATCGATTTCCGGCTTCTGAAACAATTGCGATGTGTTGGATTCGGTATCGTATCGGTAGATCGTTGTGGGGAAGGTAAAAGATGTGAAAGCGTAAAAACATTCTTTGTCGTCCTTTGTGCCTGAAAAAGTCACAGAGCCGATACCCGGAAGTTTGACCTCTCCTTCACGCTTGCCGCTCAGGTCATAGCGGTAGATCCGATCGCTCGCATCGACAAGATATTGAACGAATAATTTCCCCCCGACGATATCCGCCTTTTGAATCCTGCTTTGTCCTTCATCGATGACGTTCGTCCAATTGCCGGGATCTTTTAACCTGAATGTTACGATGCGCTGGTTGGAAGCATCCTGATTTGTCATCATCAACAGCTTCTCGCCTGCATTTTGAAAAACACTGTGATCATGCTTGAAATCGTTCACGACAGTAACAAACCTGGCCACCGAAGCAGATAGATCCTTTATCGAAACATTATTGCCGCTTGTTCCCTCTGATCCCGTGACAACCAAAAATCTCTCGTCTTCCGTGGTCTGCGCATAAAAGTTTCTCAGAGGCGCTGTTTTGTCTTCGAAGACCAGTTCATCTTTCGATTGATCGTCACCGATCTTGTGATAATAAACTTTATGAAAAAACTGATTTTGCGTGGATAGGTCGCTGCCTGCAGGCTTGTCATACCTGCTGTAGTAAAAACCATTGTCTTTCCAGGCCATTCCTGAAAACTTGACCCAGTTGATCGAATCCGGAAGTGTCTGTTTCGAGTCGAGGTCCATGACTTTGATGGTGTTCCAGTCAGAGCCTGATTTGGCAATGGAATAGGCCAGATACCGCCCATCTTTTGAGACACTCGCCGTTCCCAAGGCAATGGTGCCCTCTGCGCTCCACGCATTCGGGTCGAGCAATATTTCCGGTGGAGCCTTGAGGTCCTTCTGCATGTACAGCACCGATTGATTCTGAAGCCCATTGTTCTTATAATAGAAATATTTACCCGCGATCTTGAAGGGGGCTGAGTATCGGGGATAATTCCAAAGTTTCTCGAGTCGCGGTTTTAATTTTTTTAAATTAGTAAATTTTTATTTTTTAATGATATTGTAGATGCTAACAGGAGAATTGCGATATCTACGGCTATTCTTTACAGGCTTTAATCGTATTCCTTTATGGTAGTATAATGTTAATTTTTGATAGTATTACTATCGTTATAATGACTTTTACTTTACTTTTGCGCTGCATCATTTAATTATGGCGACTAAAAAACTAAATACCATTTCAAAATTTCTGGATATACTTAAGTTTGAAAGGTCCGAAATATATGCCATTTATTTTTATGCTATAATGGCCGGTGTGGTACAACTCACGTTGCCATTGGGTATACAGGCTATTATCAGTTTTGTAATGGGTGGAACGATATCTACCTCACTAGTTGTGTTAATAAT
>CBHTUB010000330.1:0-6976 GCA_966095595.1 uncultured Chryseosolibacter sp.
CGTCCAAAGACCTCACGTTGCTTTTGTAGCAGCGGTCTTAGATGCAGCGATGAAAAACAAACGCATGATCATGGAGAAAATGAAGGCTTTGAAAGACATGAAATAGTACGATAGGAAATCGATGAAACCTAAATACAAACTCCAACATCCCGACTTGATCCAGCCAAAGGATAAGAACGATCGCCTGTACCAGTTACTCGATCAGTTCTTAATCGATGGTGACAACAAAATCATCGTGTCAAAACTGAAAGTAAGTGAGGCAAGCGTGAGCAACGTGCGGAACGGCAAGACGGCAAGCAAGAGAATATGGGATCAGTTCATGGTGATTTTACAGAGACGAATGAAGGAAAAAGAGAAATTGATCAAATACGCCGAAAGACTCTTACCACAAAAAAACTATTAGCCAGCATGATTAAGAAGTGATTCTTATCTCATCTAATCTATTCAGCGCTTTGACGATTTTATCTGCATATATGGTTGCCATCTCTTTCGGCGAACTGTAGTCGCCAGACGAAGGTTTCCAAACCGCTCTAGCCATCGCCTCATTTGATCCGATTAACACTTGTAATATTGCCTCTCGCCCAGCGATTATTGTCGAAAGCCTCTGAACTTCTAGGCCTGCCTGACTTATTCTTGCCGCGGCTTCGTTCGCTTTTGCGCTGGCTTCGTTAGCTGTAGCGGTCTTAGTTAATTCCTCGCGTGTTATTTGGAGCTCTAACCGTTGTATGCGTATGGTGTACCAAAGTCCTGCGAATGCCCAGCCTGAAAAGAGCGTTGTTGTCACTCCAAATAGATCACCAAATGTACCTGGGCCTTCTGGATGGCTATTGGTGATCCAATAGGCTAAAAAATAGCCGCCAAACATGAGAGCAACGACGGAAATTAAAATCCCAATAAATTCCCTTAAGAATCGCTTTTCGAAAACTTTTACCTGTTCCTGAGTCATAAGAAATATGCTTTTGGGATTTGATGTAGGCAAAGAAACAAAAAAGCACCCACAACGCCTTTGCAAGTGCTTTCTAAAGAGCGTTTAGTTGATTCCTAACCCACACCTTTAAAAGATGGGATGAGACTAAACGCGAACGATAAGTTACCAAAAAGCTGCCACTTATTGCAGCTTGAGTTACCTGCAGATATGAGGTATTTTTGCATCTGTGAAATACCCAAGGATAGAAGGCGCTGTTAAACTCAAGTCATTCGTAAAACCAATGCTCGCTGAACTCAGCAGCAGGCCGGCGTTTACTGATTCTGCATGGGTATTCGAAATCAAATGGGACGGATATCGCGCTATAGCCGAGATCGGAAAGGAGAACCGCCTGTACTCCAGGAAAGGAACGACGTTCGATAAGGCATTCCCGAAGGTGTTTAATGAACTCAAGAAGATCAGCGCCCCGGTTATCCTGGACGGCGAGATCGTGGTTCTCACGCCGGAGGGCAAGCCATCATTCCAACTTGTTCAGAATTACTCATCCCGGTCCAATCTTCCGATCC
The DNA here is from genome assembly GCA_966095595.1 of uncultured Chryseosolibacter sp. Taxonomy (GTDB): domain Bacteria; phylum Bacteroidota; class Bacteroidia; order Cytophagales; family Cyclobacteriaceae; genus Chryseosolibacter. The sequence continues at coordinate 1,492 of CBHTUB010000330.1, forward strand.
AGTTTCAGGTATTCGACTGCCTTCAATATAAAGGTAAGGACCTTCACAATCTGCCATTGATCCAGCGTAAGGCCATCTTGAAAGATCTCCTGCCGGAAAGCGATATAATCCGGTTCTGCGACCATATTGAAACCGAAGGTGAATTGCTATTCGATCAGATTGTAAAGCTCGATATGGAGGGAATAATCGCCAAGAAAGCATCGAGCAAATACAAAGAGGATTCACGCTCGAAGGACTGGCTGAAGATCAAAAATCACAAATTGGATGAGTTCATCATCGTTGGGTTTCTTCACTCCGAGGCGGCAATATTTAAGTCTCTGGTCGTTGCGGATGTTGAGGATGGTGAGTTAACCTACCGAGGAGCTGTCTCGGGATTTACCGATCGCACGATGAAGGAGATTCACAAACTGCTGACGGCATCAATCATAAGTGATAAACCGATAGCGAAGCATGAGAAGTTTGACGCTCCGGTTTCATGGGTGAAGCCTCAGTATAAGTGCAATGTGAGATACACCGAGATCACCGACGATGGAATTTTGCGCCACCCGATATTCCAGGGATTGGTCAAAAGTTAGCCTTTCAGGTTTTTGGAAAGTCTTGCATTGACTCTATCATCTCCGCCGTTGGACTTCGCTGGACCTCGGTTAAAGTGTACGTTTCAATTTCTTCCTTCGTCAATCCCTGTCCATAGACTTTCAGTAAATAATACTCAGAATCCGTTAATTTATCCATGATATCAGTCGATGCCGCTGGTATGGCCATTGCATATATAACATTGAATGCGTTTTGTATTGCCAGGTACTGCTGCACCTGAGCTGATTTCATTGCGTCCATAAGATCAATTTTTTACTTTAATTTAAGATTATGAGTGCGAAATTTCCATACCCCGAAGACAAGGACCCCGAGAAGCTTCGCGAACTAATCCTTGAAATGGCGACCACCATAAACAAGATCAGCAAGGATAAATCATTGAATGCGCTGGTTAACTCGGCGTTTGACTCGCTCACTGCTGATGAGATCCTCGAAGAACTGAAGGCGTATAATGCCGGTGCGCAACCACTTTGGTGGGTGGACCGTGATCGGCCTGAGAACTGAAATTAACCGATCGTAGCCGTTTGTAAACGGGTAGGAGTGGATTTCATGGATTATGTTTACAACCGCCTTTAGAGAGGATTTTTGTTTACATGAAGCAGCCTTACAGTCGGTAGGGCTGCTTTTACTAAGCCAAACTCGGTATTTAGCAGCTATTTGCATAAGTCGTCATTGACAGTTACTTTTAGCCCAAATACCCGCTATTCCAATTGACTACGAAGTATAAAAAAGCGCCTCTGGTTGAGGTGATCTTTGAGCTGTTTTACACGTCTTCTGAGTGGAACCCAACGATACCAGGTGCGTACTATCTCAATGTAAGCTCGAAATTTCCTCGAATCGCGCAGGCACAAACTGGCTTCGGTTTTGGGGTCGGGCCGGCGGGTGTCATTATGCAAGGTGATGCTGGAAGAATACAGTTTTGGAATGATCCCGAGCAAATGTTGATTCAATTAACAGGTAATATGCTGACTGTAAATCAGTTAGTGAAGTATTCATCTTGGGAGAATTTTCAGCCAAATATTGAACTGGCGTTGAATGCGCTGTCGAAGGTCTTGAAGATTAATACTGTCGAGCGTTTTGGCTTGAAGTACATAAACAAGATTGACGTTGGCGCCGACCACAGCTATGAAAATTTTCGCCAGTTTTTTGCATTGAATGTACAGCTAGTTGACAGACCCTTCCCATACAACAATGTGCCTTCGATGCAAATGGTCTTGGAATTTGCGAAGGTGCCTAAAAAACAGGTGCTAACGACAACAATAGCTACGCTCTTACCGGAGCCGCCGTTAAGATCCCCTGTTCTGTTCGAACTGTATTTTACAAATTTGGAACGGAGGGAGTACGACAGCGGTTTTATTCTTAATTGGATTAACGAGACAGCTCATAAAGAGATAAACGCGGCATTTGAGTCGTTCATGACCGACAAGGCAAAGCGTGAATTTGATCCCCTAACAAAATAAAGCAATGGTGACCCAATTGACACCCACTAATACATCAGTGACGCCACGAAACACTCAGAACACAGATGTTTTGTGCGAAGCAAACGTTGATACTCCAGTGCTGAATATTTCGGATTTTTCTGTTTACGGAATTTTTGGACGACTGACAAGTGCTTCTAGAATAGCTCCAAACGGCGCGGTTTTTTTCGTACCTGGACTATCCCTTGAGTTGTGGAAAACAGGTATCACCATGAATCTCGCTGGACTGTACAACATTGAGAATCATGACGCTGTTGTAGATTTTATCTCACAACATCCACGGTTGTTGAAACTTTTGGTTGATCTAAATGCCCAGCTATCAGAACAGCTAGCACCGCATGCTTTTACGGCACAGTTGCAATTAGTCACTTTGGACGCGGATTGGAAAACACTGTTCGTATACGTGGGTGTAACGGCAGACACTGACAATTGCACTCCTGCACTTGATACAGTTCTTGATTGGCTGATACGTAAGTATCCTGCCGAGTATAAGTTCGTAAACATTGCTCCGTTGTCCATTGAATGTCTTTCGACCCACTAGATTTACTAAAGATAGTCCAAGAGGTTAAGGGCGCCGGCAGTACGGAAGCTCACTACAGATCTGTATCCAACCGGGCATATTATGGAATCTTCGGGTACCTTCGAAATCGACTTGTTGCGGAAGGCAGGCTGCCATATTCTGAGGAAGCCAGTATACACAGGAAGGTCATCACCTCCCTAAAAACTTCGCACAGTATAACGGAGCAAAAGATTGGCGGAAAACTAGAGTTTTTATTGGCAGAAAGAAATAAAGCTGATTACAACCACAAGGTGCGCATTTTAGATTGGCACTCAAAAAACATTTTGCAATATTCAGAAACGATCATGCAGTTGATTCGGCAATTGGATAGCGAAGCGAGTGGAAACTAAAGCTGGGTTGTGTAGAAAATCAACCTGCCATCTTACTTACTATTCAACTGCTCATACTCCTGAACCTTCATAACATCAGGTACATTCGTATCAGCCCCTTTCGTCGTTATCAGCTTAGATATCGGATGAGCCGCCATTAGGTCGTTCCTGAATGGGCTGCATAGCGCTTCGACATCCGCCTTCGTAAGGTTTGGATTCAACCAGTCCTTTTCATATTCCCGCGGTATGATCACAGGCATACGTTTCTTTGAATTGTGGATTGTTTCCATCAATGGGTTGGCCGCGGTCGTTAGGACGGTATAGGTGTAATACGATTGATCAGTCCCCTTATCCGTCCACTTCGAATACAGCCCGGCCAGAGAGAAAACCTCCTGACCGGCCACATTGATGTAGTAGGGGATCTTCGTCTTCCCTTTCTCGTCCATCCAGCGCCATTCATAGAAGCCAGTGCAGGGGATAAGACAGCGTTGCCCGGCCTTCGCTGCGTCCTTGAATGAGGACTTCTCGAACATCTCTTCGGAAATACAGTTGAGTGTTTGTGTCCTCAGCTTCAGCCCGCCCGGCAGATCCTTCACCCAGAACGGTATGAAGCCCCATGAATACAACCGCAGTTCTTCCGGATGATGAGCGGTCACGATAGGAGTGGGGAGGAAGTCGAAACCATTCTCATGATATCGAGGCTGGTATTGTTCGGCCGGTATCTTGCTAAAACTCACCCGGTAGTACTCTGCGAGCTTCTCAAGTTTCTGGGTTTGCGATTTATGGTAGCACATAGAGTGAAGTTAGCCAATTTTTAATAACGCTCTGGTTTCGGCGGGTACTCTACCAGCTCAGCGACAGCAGGATTATTCTGTAAGAATCTCACGAACTGATGAACGTCATCGAACTCAAAGTGATAAGCATGAAACCTGTCTTTGATTTCAATTGAAAGCCGCCCTATGTTCTTCCAGTTCACCTTCGGAGGTCGCCGGTTAATTTTGTACCCAAGCGAATGAGCTACCGGATATGACCCCCACAAGAATCCCCGAAGGTGCGCCACCGTCTTGAATGTACGCGGAAAGCCGTGGAACTGCCGGGGTGTTCTTTCATCTCCGGTGAGCAACTCCGTTATGATTATAGTACACTGCCTTAACGGCAATTCGAGTTGACAGCTTTTATCAGTCTCTGCCATAACCAGCACGCCATGAATGTAACTATTGTAATTAGTTAAGCAAAACTAGATAAAACTAAGTAAAATAGACATGTCCGAAGTCAATAAAGACTGCAACGCAAAGAATGTCAATGCATTATTTTTTCAAACCCGATCACAGTTTTATGAGTTCAAGATCACATGATAAATGACTTTCCTGGTAGCCTACTGACTTTTCGAAGTAGAACAATCCTTGTACGTGTTCAGTCTTGATGTATACCGGCCTGAGTGGTGTCAGTTCTCTGAATACTGCACTAGGCAAATAAGCCTTAACCTTGCATTTAACCGGATCATTCAGAACGGATTCGACATTGCGCCAGTAGGTCTGAAGTAAAGTTCGCTGATAGAAGAGCGGATCTGAAACTTCTCCGAATGACAACGATTGTTCATAATTGCCAAAGAACGGTTTGTCTGTAACCGGATAGGCCAGCAGCAGATTGAAGAACGGATATGCCACATCGTCCTGTTGGACGTCTTCTATGTTGAAGGTTTCGAGATTAGAGAAGTCGCTGACCTCGGCTGATGGAATGTTGACCAGCAAATACACGTCATCAGTAGCATTGAAGTCATAAGTCAAACGTGCTGCTGTCCCGGTGGCATTGGCATCAAAGGCTATCCCCCGAACTTCGAAATACGTAGATGCAACGCTGATCACCATCCAGTCACCGTTATAACCCGGGACGCTCATGTCTTTCAGTCGCACAATGTCACCGTCTTCCAGTCCATTGGTACTTGCGACATTAAACCGCGGAGTGCCGGATGAGTTTGTTACGCTGGTAATCTCAAATTCTAATCCTTCGCTCATCTCGACCAGGTTCATCCGCTCAAGACTGCAACCAAACGAATTATTTACATAACTGATAGGGGACGAGAATTCACTTTCTACAATATTACCAACGGCCTGAATAAAATGGTTACCCGCGTTAATCTCGCCCTGTCCGTATTTTACAAACTTTTTTACGTTGTACTTTTTCAGTTCATCGATCGCGTTCTTATCATCGTCGTCAGCATTTGCATAGCCCAACTTGTTTTTTTTCGCAAAGTCAGATATAAACTCCGTAAAATTTATCTCCACGGAATCAGGATCTACATACCGGCTGATGTCAACCGGAGGTTTTGTTTTGATCCTGTCGAAGAAGTTGAATGTTACTGTTTTTGTAACCGGATCGTAGTCGCTGACAACGTTGAATAAAGCCAGGACGTTTTCCACATACTCCAACTGAGTCCAGTTTGGAAGTGTGTTAGACCCTTTGACATAGAAGATGTACGTCGGAGTGAATTTGAATGTGGAACCTGGGTCAACTGTGAAGCTGATGGT
>CBHTUB010000331.1:0-6976 GCA_966095595.1 uncultured Chryseosolibacter sp.
GTGACCGATCTGCTTGAATATGCTTTCAAAAGTGATGAATCGGCAAAGGCACAAATAAGAAATGAAGTCCTGCGCATGGGTTTAAAGGTGAATAGCTCAGGAACGTGGAGTCTTCAGGGAATCCGTCTTTACAATGACCTGATCACTATTCGCGGGACCGTTGTCACCGACACGCATAACAACAAGATACCCGTGCGCAGGAATACAATACTCGGAGACGAGATCGAGGTGTCGAACGGAATGACCTGGTTCAAATCCATTGACAATAGCATTCTCAAAGTTCCGACACAGGATGTGAAATACACTTAAAACAATTATTAACGATGGCGAAGTTTGAAGATTTCGCAGGCAAGCTCCTGCGATTAGAGGGAGGGTATGTGAATCACCCATTGGACAAAGGTGGACCAACCAAATACGGGGTAATATTATCGGTCTGGCAAGAGCATGGCCATGATAAAGACGGAGATGGAGACATCGATCTGGAAGACGTCAAAAAACTCAGCGAAGACGATGCCCGTTACATCGCAAAGAAAATCTTCTGGGATTACTTTCTTGGAGATCTCATTCTCAATCAATCGCTGGCCGAATTTATTGTCGACTGGGGTTACAACTCCGGACGGAAAACCGTTGCCAAAATTGTGCAGCGACTTGTCAACGTAACAGTTGACGGCATTGTCGGACCGCAGACAGTGAATGCAATCAATTATGCAGATCAGGAAATGCTATTCAACACACTGAAGATTGAACGCAAGATTTTTCTCAACAACATTGTGAAACGAAAACCTGATCAGGTTGTATTCTACAACGGATGGATGAACCGGGTCAATTCATTCAGGTCTATCCCGGGCAAGGCAGCGTAAGGCAGGGACAAAAGTTAAGATCAAGAGCACAAACACATGTTATCTCGCATCAGGGCAATATTGAAGGACTACGGCTTCACCCTCTATACGAAACCGTATCAACTGAACATTGTGGGGCTTCGAAGCAAGAATGTCAATTCAAACAGCTTCGATGACGAGATTCATGTGTTTTATATCGAGAGCGGCGAAAAGTGGAACTACCATGTTTTTCCTGTGACGACTGATCCCGGAACGTTCTGGCTGAACAACCCATCATATCCGCAAGGCACGGCAATACTGGCGCAAGGCCAGCATCTCGATGCATATGCTCTTGGATTCCACAGAGGCAACTATGAAGCATTAGTCCAGGTGAAACCGGTTACGGTGATCCGCGATTATGACCGCGATGCATTGCTTGACTTCAACAACGGTACAAAGCAAACCGGCATGTTCGGCATCAATATTCACCGGGCAAAAAGCTCAGGCGAAACCACATACATTGACAAATATTCCGCCGGATGTCAGGTATTCAAAAATGCCAATGACTTTAATCTGTTCATGCAAATGTGCAGGCTTCATGCGAACCTGTACGGTAATTCATTTACGTATACGCTGATTGATTTCAGATCGATGAGGCGCATAACGCTGAAAAGACTTTTGACCGCTACCACCGTATTTGCAACGGTGGCACTCGGATGGATTTTTACTTCCAGTACTTATGAGCGTCCCTAAGCCACCATTCCGGTCTGTCAGCGAGGAGTTGCTTTACAACATCTATCTCAAAATTACGGGCACAACAGTTGACGAAACGGCAGTACTGGAAGCAATCAGGGGTAACGTGCCATCAGAGGCCGACACGCTTGAGAAAATATACAACATTATTCAGGGGTTGAATTTTCTGGCACAGTCCGATATAGATACGCTGGCCAAGATCAATGCGATTATGACTGATGCAGACCTTGCTTCAAAGGCTGATATAGCAAACCTGATAGACAACGCAGCAGATGCAGTCAATACGCTCCAAAAGCTTTACACCTACTTTGAAACTACCAAAGAGAATAAGATTGAAAAGGGCACGGCGAATGGCTACGCACCGCTTGATGCTACCGGAAAAATTCCTGCGGCCCATATTCCCGAAACGCATTTCTTAGGTAAGTTCCCCAGCCTCGTCGCTCTCGTGGCCGAATATCCTTCAGCAAATCCGGGTAACTATGCACATATCGATTCGGGGGCAGGCGTTGATGCAAAGGAATACCTTTACGATGCGGAAGAGGGATGGGTTCAAAGCTCAGCGTCTGCGGGAGTTATTTCATTCAACGGAAGATCAGGTCCCGTGACCTCTTCAGGTGGGGATTACACGACCGACCAGATTACAGAAACAGGCAACCGTGTCTTTATAAGTCCAGCTGAAAAGACCAATATCCGTCCCGTTGCTGTTCAGGCAGAAGCGGAGACCGCAGCAGATCCGCTCGCGGCAAACCGTGATAACGTGAAAGCGATTACCCCCCGGTCCTTTCGTTGGGCATTTGATGCCGTTTGGAACTGGATCAAGGGACAAGCACAGGCAATCACAGGTATCTGGACTGCTCCAAAACCGGCTCTTGGTACAAACACTGCACAGATTGCAACATGTGATTTTGTGCAGGATGAATACGGGAAAGTCGTAACAGCAAACATATCAGGAGCCATCACGATTAACCTGGCAAATGGACGCGGTTTTGTTTTCACGGTGACCGACCATGTCACTTCTTTTGGCTATTCGAATGCAGTCGAGAACAAGGAATATAGGTTCCTGTTCAAGTCATACTCATCACAGAAAACACTCCAGCTTGCCGTCGAACAATTCGGTGCTTCCTTTGGAAACTTTCTTCCCCTTACGAATCCGGCAACGAACGGGACTCCTGCACCGGGATATGCAGTAGATATTTACATCGGCTGGTTTATCGACGGAAAAATGTATCTGGGTTTTAATCCCGATCAACAATATAATTAGTTGCAGTTATGGGAATGGGATTCTTAGGCAAGCCTGTTGCCCGGATTACAATTGAGGCTAACGGCCAGGATACAGGAACCACGCGCGACTTCGACAGCAGATTCGGAGGAAAGAAGGCGAACGTGAAAATGCGTCATTCCTTCGACGTTGATGCAGTGAGCGTTGTAAAGCCGGATCAGGAAGCTCTTTCATCATTTGCTCTTGTGCCCTATACAGGCAAGCCATTGGTAACGCTGCCTGAACACATTGCGACAGACGTGACGGTGGCTGCTTACGGCGTTGTTGTTGACACCGGATGCGATCGCATAACTGGCATTTCGAATGCGTATCGAAAGTTCCGATATATAAGCAATACTCCACTTGCTCCTGCCACGCGTAAGATAAGATACGAAAGCTACGACGGCTTGGTGAAGGATATCATTTTCACTTCCGCAAGCAACAACAGTGGAAATCTTCCAGCCTCGAACAGCATGACTGGCGTTCAAAAGTTCGGGATCAACCAATTTCCACACGCAGTATCGTTCACCCTCAACGAATCATACGCCACTCAGATGGATTTTATTTTCAACAGTAAGATAAAATACTTTGAACTGAGCGAATGTTTAAATCTGGCAACGTTGAACGGCAAACTTCCTCCTTCTGTCGTTCATTGCATCCTTGCCCAGATCGGTACCGTCTCTAATGTCAATTCATTTCTTTCATTAGCCGTTAACATCGAACGCCTCCTTTTTGGTCATCCGTTTTCAAATGACTTTGCGATGACGGGTGGAACTGTTACAGGTTCGATCGTCGGAGTGCTTTCACTTGGTCATTTACAAAAACTAAGGACACTTCTTTTAGGTCAGAACCTTGGAATGACGTCCGTCGAACTGCCGGCCAGCAAATCAGATTGGGAGGTATTTCAAATTCAGCAACTCAATAGCTCAGCTGTTTCTGCTCTGCCCAATGCAATCCTTGAGGAAGTGATAGCGAGCCCGCCACTGAAAGCATTTGTTTTTCATTCAAACGCGAAAGTCTGGGCGCGGACATGCACAAATACTGACTTTGGTCCTAATCTTGTTGTTTTTGCAACCCACGGAAATTCGATCAGTGGTGATGTTATTCTGACAGCACCACGCCCGAACATCAAAGGCTTTCTTCTCGGAAACAACAGCATTAGGGCCGGATTACAACAGAATTCGCACCGCGTTCTTAACCTTGCCGGATTGACTCATGCCAACACGATTGATGCATCGGGGTGCAACTGTGAAGATATTGAGCTTCCGGCCAACACCGTGATCCAGCATTTGTTTTTGCAGGACAATAAGCTCGATATTGTCACTAGTCCTAATCTTCTTACACAGATCAACGCAATGACCTCTCTGGTCACGTTGTCACTCTCTCAATCGAACACACAATCGAACGGAGCCCTTGGGCAAACGTCAGCAAACGGAATCGGCTTAAACCCGCCCTTCAACGGGCTGGTGAATCTTACTACACTGCGCTTTTCAAGATGCAAGGCACGTGGTCAGGCCTTATTGGCCGCTGTAGCAAAACTTATTTCTATTGAATGTCATGACAATCCGGATCTGACAGGATTTGCAAATCTGGCTTCACATGCGTCAACGTTTACTTCGATCGCAGCTGAGGACTGCAGTTCGATGGATCAGGATCTCTCCTTCATCCAAAACTATAATAGATTATTGATCAGTAAGTGGCTGAATACTGTTATTGATATTTCCGGCAGAACCGCGACAAGTTTATTCAATTCTTCAGGTGGCATGCGGATCAGAGATTGCCTGAACTTATTAACAATCATTTTGCCCGCAATTGCCGGTCGCTTTTCATTTGCCGGCCAGAGCCTGACAATTTCCGGTAATCCTTTATTGAACTCAATCGTGAACATTGCAAACATCGGTATCACAAGCGATGTTCCATTCAATATTTTCAATAACACTTCACTGAATATCCCTTTTCCGTTTAGTCCGACGTTGCGGCCAGCGCGGGTGAACATTTCAAACAATGCGTTGAGCGCGGCGAATGTTGATACTTCTGTTGATAATTACTACGCGATCCGTGCACTGTTGCCTGCGGGCCCAAGATCGTTTGCAATTAATGGTGCGGGAAACGCGTCACCAAGTGGAATATTTCAAGCGCCCAACGGGTTCGTTGCCGGGAGTTCAGACGGTAATGCTGTATCGCCTCGAGAGAGGTTGTTTGTATTGCAGAACAATCACGGTGTAGCCGTCGTATTTAATCCCTAAAGCCTGATAAATCACTTTCGATATCTGGACATCTAATCAGGTAATTAAAGACGGACGCGGATCGGAACAAATACGATGAGCGTCTGGAATGCTCCCGCCCACGCACAGTTTCGAAAATTGTGAACTAATTTATTGCTGGTCTTTGATAGAATTCCTACATTCGTTCTGAGCCCATTGAATTGCCTTAGCCCGGCGATTGAAATGGGTTTTTTTTGTTTTCCCCACTATCAATCAGCTATTATGCTATCCCTGGCTATTACGCTGTTCTCTATTTCGATGTCAGCCGACAGCGCAAAAAACGCTGTGCTTTTTAACGGTAACTCTCAAATACTGTATTACACGCCTGATTTCTGGGAGGCCGACGATCCATATATCAATACCGAATTCACTATCCGGTCGTTCACATCGTCAAAAGATCTTTTAGTCACCTCATTTGGGCTCGGTACAGTCAAGTTCGAAGTTGATTCGATCGTTGATAAAGCCAACGAGTTGAAAATAGCCAAACTCACTAGCCAGCCTCTCGCTATCAAGATCGCTATTCCTGTTTCTCATTTAAGGCACGACGGCGATGTTGCCGACGGGAAAATTCAGGTAAGTACCGACACGGCACTGTTGGCAGTTATGCCAATCAAAATTATCCGACCACAGGCGGGCCCCATCAAAGTGGCATGGCTGTGGTTTCTTGGTATTATTGCGCCGGCACTTGTAGCCGCTGGTCTGGGATACGTCGGTAGTGTTACAAATGCAGCCCGGGAGGCTAAGCAAAAAGAAAAGCAGGTCCTTGAAAAATTCAAACGAGATAACCGGGAACAACTTCAAATTTTTTTCAGGACGTTCCTGGCAGTGTCGAAAACAAACCACAGGGAAGACGACGAAGGGTTCATTATCGAGATGGACACAGAGTTGGAAGGAAGAAATGTTTACAAAGCTATCAATGCTGTCGACTACAAAGACATACAGGATTGTGTTGGAAAACGCGATCGCGATGGGATGTTAAGAATTCTTGCCAACAATTTTCCAGAGTATAAGGTTGAAATTTTAAAATGATAAAACATGGACCCTGAAATTCTTAACGCGTACTGGAGTCTGAAGAACGATCCATTCGTTCCCAAGAAAGGACCCGATGGCGAACCGATCGAAGAAAGGTTCTTTGAAGGAACGCTTGATCCTATCAGTGATGAAAGACTTGTGAATTACTATTTCGATGTGTATGACTGGTCCAAGAGCTCATATATAAACGGTCTACAGCGAAATTCATCAGCGTTTGAAAATTTCAACGTAACCTATTTACCCGACAGTGCAGCGCCACTGATGATCCTCATCAACGGAAGCAACAGAACAGGCTGCAGATCGCTGGAGCGTCTCATTCTGTACAAACTCACAGAGCTTTCTAAGCCCTTAAAGTTGGATCTGTTCGAGATCGAAGTTGAAATATTTAGCCGGAATGTTGTAGACAATATCAAAGGGATAGCAAGCCGTTTGATCCATGCTTACGGCGCGGAAACCGGACAGGACACGGAAAAACTCGACAAGTTCTACGATCTGGAGCTAAAAAGGCAACCGCACGGTAAAACGCTGTTGTCGGGGCTAGGATACCTCATAAAACAAAAGAATTTTAATCGTCCTATCATATTGCATGTGCGCGGACAGGATGTAGCAGAGATATGGGAGGCTATTTATGATTGTTCGAAGTCACTCTTCAGCTACATCATTGTAACGACGCCGAATGCCACCCATGCAGAAACCTGCTACAGGAACATGCTGCTGGACACAAAAAACGTTCTTCTCGTGAAAGCCGAAAAATTGAAGCTCGAGCGGGCAGAGTTGTTCGTACGGGACAGAATGAGCTTTGAAAGATTGGAAAAGTATGAGCACAATGATCCGTTGCTGCCGTTCACCAG
>CBHTUB010000332.1:0-6973 GCA_966095595.1 uncultured Chryseosolibacter sp.
ACCGCGGACGAAATGATCCCCTGCAACGCAGGTCCTCCAATTCCACCGAGGCAGTAAACGATCGTAAAGGCAAACATCATCCAGCTTTCGGACGCCATCGCAAACAGAATAAATCCCAGGGCGTTCAAGCCTAGTCCAACGTAAACGCTACGGGCCTGACCGAGCTTTGGAATGATAAAACGGATCAATCCACCCTGCACCACTGCGAACACAAAGCCGACCACCATCAGCGAGATCCCGATCGTTTTTGTGTCCCAGCCGAATTTCTCGGTCGTGTAATACGGCCAGTTGGATTGTACGGCATGCGCGGCAATGTAGACCAGAACGAGCGACGCCACGAGACCAAGGATCACCGGATGTTTTTTCAGATTATACAGCGGAGAAAAAGGATTTGCCCTGTGCCACTCGAACTTCCGACGATGTTCTGCAGGGAGAGACTCGGGCAATATAAAAAAGCCATAGAGCCAATTGAGTAGTGTCAACGCTGCGGCTACCATAAACGGAACGCGTGGTCCGTACGAGCCGAGCAACCCACCGATCAACGGGCCGACGATAAATCCAAGTCCAAATGCTGCGCCAATGATGCCGAAATTCTGGGCGCGTTTCTCCGGAGGGCTAACATCGGCAATGTATGCTCCCGCTGTGGTAAAACTTGCCCCCATCATACCAGCTATGATCCTTCCCACAAATAGCCATCCCAATGTTGGAGCAAACGCCATTAACACATAGTCAAGTCCGAAACCGAATAGGGAAGCAAGCAGAATGGGTCTCCTGCCGAAGCGGTCGCTGAGCCCACCCATGATCGGTGCACACAATAGCTGCATAGTGGCGTAAGCGAATAACATCCATCCGCCGTATTGCGATGCATCGCCGAGCTCACCACCCGTTACTTCCTGCATCAGCGCAGGCAACACGGGAATAATGATGGCTAATCCTACCACATCGATCAGCAGGGTGATGAAGATAAAGACAAGGGCCGGTTTTCTATCACTCATAATTTATAATACGCTACAAACCTAATACTTCCTTTAATTTCACATAGCCCGTTTTGCTGAGCGGTAGTTTTGTGCCGTTCTTCAGCAGCGCAATATGGGTTTCCTTTTCGAGTGGCTCGATGCGCGTGAGATAAGATAGCTGCATAATATAGGAACGGTGAATACGGACGAACTGAGCCGGGTCGAGGGTGTTCTCATAAAAGCTCATCGTCTTCTTTTTCAGCGCCACCTCTTTGCCTGTATGGATCTTTACGTAGTCATCGTAGGCCTCGATGTACATGACCTCCTGAACCGGAATGATCCTGATGTTGCCACCCTCCCTGATCACAATACGGTTTTTTTCTTCCGGCTGCCGAATGTCTTCCGGCAGGTTTACCGGTACAGGCTTCGCGCCCGACCGTTGCTGCATCCATTTCTGAATGGCCTTCTCGAAACGTTCTTTGCTGAACGGCTTGAGCAGGTAGTCAATGGCATGTGCCTCGAACGCCTTTATCGCGTATTCATCGAAGGCTGTCGTAAAGATCACCGCAGGCGGATTTTCGATCAGTTCGAGCATTTCAAACCCATTGATCTTGGGCATCTGGATATCGAGGAAGATCAGATCGGGTTTATGTTGTGTGATGGCTTTCACACCTTCGAATCCATCGTTGCACTCCGCGATAATTTCGAAATCGCTATGCGCCTGTAAATATTCGCGCACAATGCTACGTGCCAGCGGCTCATCATCGATCAGGACTGTTCGGATCATAACGTTTGAGGAATTTTTACCGTCGTTGTAAAGATTGAATTTAGATGTGATGTCGTTAAAAGATCCTGTCGCCCATACAGCAGGTAGAGGCGGCGTTGTACGGAGCTCAACCCGAAGCCGGTGCCTTGCTGGGATGCGGACGTCTGTGGATCGAAAGGATTTTGGACGGCCAGTTCCAGGTAGCTGTCCTGAAGGCGCGACACGATCCGTATTATGATCTCTCCCGTGGTGTCGTACAAGCCGAATTTGATGGCGTTCTCTACGATAGGCTGCAGAAGCAATGACGGAAGTTTTTTGTCAAGCGATCCGTCATCGGAAACAATTTCAGTTTGAAGCCGATGGCCGAACCTCACCTTCTCGATCTCGAGGTATAGTTTCAAATGCTCAAGCTCCTGCGCCAAGGTGACCAATTGCTGATCATCGCGTTTTAAAGTGCCCCGTAAAAAATCCGACAATTGCTGGATCATCGTTCTCGCCGCCTCGGGTTTCATGCCGATCAATGCACTGATCGAGTTCAGGCTATTGAACAGGAAATGTGGCTGAAGCTGTTGTCTTAACCTGGAGAGCTCTGCCTCACGCGCCAGCTGTTCATTCGCAGCCTTTCTGCTTTCGATCTCTTGTTGCTCCTGCATTTTCGACCATAGCCAGGTATCGGAAACTACGATGCCGATCAGCAGCCAATTGAAAACCAATCGCACCATGAATGTCTGCTTGAAAAAAAGTTGATAGTTAACATTGTCATCGTCGAATGCAACAGGGAGCAGCCACTTGTGACAATAGGCAGCGAGTACCGCCAAACCGATGCTGTCCGCAAGACGGATATACGCTTTCGGCTGGTATACGCGCATCACATTGATCATCGCGAAACAGGCAATCGCTACCAGCGTAGACGTGATAAAAGCATCCTTGACAGAATCGGCAAATGCAATGTTGGCACTGGAACTCAAAACGAGTACCTGGAGTGCCATCCACCCCAGGTACCAAAGTCCGTAGACCAATACCAGTTTCCGGAAAGAGAAATTCTTTAAGTGCACCTCGTATCAGAATGATGGCCTGCTGTTCATACGGATAAAGATCGCTTTTTGATGAACGTCGTGAATATAGGATTTTGCCTCGTTTGTCTCGTATATCTGCGAATATATCTCTGCACCATCCGTGAGGGTTTTGACGGGAACGACCTCTGCCACGTTGATGAATTCCCACCTAACCTTGTTTTGCTTGTCATTCAGGAAACAATCCTCCTCGCCAAGACCGAGTGCACGTCCCTTGATGAAGGCTTCTTCCATGGTGTCTGCCGTGATCAGCCTGAGCTGCTCGTCGAACTGAGGCTTGTGCTCGGTGTTCTCTGCCTTGATGTTAAAAACAAGTTTCACGATATACCAATTCATCTGAATAAGATTTTGAGTTTAATAACTGCGAATGTCAATTCCTCCGAATATGCATGTACCGCGAAGCACAAGGACCTTCTCACTCTCCGCCGTCACATTGGGTTGCACCGGACGTTTGTCGTCAAGGCCACCGAAGATCGCTACAAGATCGTCCGACTTGATCCGCCAGTTCGACGGGACAATGAGCTTCGTGCCGCCGAATACCTGTGTAATGTCGATCACAATACGCCCATTGACAATGTCGGCCTGCATCAGATTGAGTTCCGTACCCCCGAAGAAGGTAGTGATCTCGCCACCCTGAAAAGTTTTTGAAATGATGTTTTTCTTCACGCCACCGAATACCGTCACCGTGTCGAGAAAGTCGTCGGAAGTTGGCCTGACGTTCGTACCTGATACCGTTGTTGATGTTGTCATGGTGTTTTCATTTGTGTTACCGGTTCTCATATCACCCCACGATCTGCGCCATTTTTCACGGCTTTTTTTTTGAGGTCTGAACAGGATCGCTACGCCGATCGCAATCACGATCATCGGCAACAGGTAGTTCTTGAAATCGAGTTCATCATCGATCTGGCCCAGCATAAAAACTCCGCCGACGATCAGCAAGATGATCCATGCAGGTCCGCGAAAGCCGTGACGGATGCCGAGGTAAGTACCGATCACGATAAGGATCATTGGCCAGGTGATCAACCAATCCGGCAGGGAAATGACACCGGACCTATCTGCAAAGATCAGCACACCTACGGTGATGATCATGATACCGGCAAGCACGCGGCCCGACACGGCGTTCCTAGTTTCTCTATAGTCGTCCTTTTCCATATTGACAAAATCCTGAGGAGCGTTCTGTTGTTGGTCTTGCGTTTCCATTTGTTGAATTTTAATCAAATATACGGGGCAGGTTGGCCCACGGCTATAGCGTTTAGGTCGCCGAAGGACGGGCGTAGGCGAATGGAGGGTGGGAGTCGGCGAATACTGATCAAATCCGAGAACGCCTCCCATTGGATGCCGTAGGTATGCGGAGCATTTCATAGTAACTGCCCGGTCGCGGCATGACGGCTTCAAAAAAAAAGCAGTTCCGAAGAACTGCTTTCATTTAAACAACCTAAATCCCATCTCTGAGGATTTGAAACAAAAATAAAGGATGCATTCGGCTTAACCGTTTTTAAACGGATAAAGTCCCGGAAAAAGGAGATAAGAAAACATTTCAATGATTGACAACGCAATACTATTACATTGCATGAATTTTTGTTTCACAATTTTTGAATTAGCGATCGAACTCGGATCAACTCTTTCGTCAGATGTAAACCGAAATGGAGCAAATCAACGCTCATGCTCGACCAACCCCGTTGCTATGCAGTACTGCGCACTGATGTAGGTGATCATGATCAGAATACCTGAATTGCCAATCGGACTGAGGAATTTATTGATCGCAAGAATTGAATCGGACGTCATGAATAATATTGCGCCTGCAAATACGAGCCAAAAACTTTTTGACGTCGTTCTTCCATAGCGGAACAATGCTGTCAACGCCATCCAGGTGATGACCGCGGCATATATCATTACCGGGATCTTCAGGGCACCGAGCGATGGATAAAGGATCACTACCAGGCCCGTCCCGGCAAGAAGGATCGGAAACGCAAGCCGTACGCGATGAACACCTGAAAGCGGATGCACACTGTCAGCGTCCTGATGCTGGCGATAGGAGAAAATGTACAACACATGGGAGATCAGAAATGCAACGAGTCCACCGATGAAATGATCCGGGTTCATCAGCAGCACATCGCCGGCGAGTGACGCGACCATCGCAGCGATCGTGATCGTTGATCGGGCTGACGATGCCGTGATGTACCAGGCGATCAACGAGATCATGATCATCGGCTTTGTAACGGTGTGTAGCAATTGATTCGGCGTGACCTCGGAAACGAGTTCACCTATCGAGACGATAAAAAACAGAATGAGGAGTATCCGATCGATCTTCGTCCTGGAAGTTGCGAGCTTTGAGCTGTGAGCCATGAGCTTTGAGTTTAGGTCTGTGAACTACGAACCGGGAACCAGGCGACGCTGCCCCTGCGTGAGCAGGTAGATGAATGCAATAAAAGCCAGCGCGCTACAGATCATAAACGTAGTCAAAAAATTTGATGAATCATTCCCGTATACGATCCCTGAGGCGAATGCGCCAATGCCGATGCCTGCTTCCATAAAAATGTAAAGTGTGGCAATGCCACGGCCCTTATGCCTGATGTCCGCGAGGTCGGTCGCCCATGCCAGTAACGTAGGCGAGGTCGATCCCTGTGCAAGTCCGTAGATGGTAATACCGATCGTCACAATGACCGCTGACCTCGAAAATGCAATCACCAGCATCGAGAGACACATCACCATCGTGGAGACCATCAGCACGGGTCTGCGTCCGTAACGGTCCGAAGTCTTTCCGGCGATCAGTCGAACGGCAAATGAGGCCACCGTAAGATAGGTAAATAGCAAGCCCTTATTTTTGATGCCAAGATATTGTCCAAAGTCCGGCATGACAGTATAAACAGCCCCATAGGCGTATGCGCACAAGGCCATCACCACACATGGGACAAAAACTTTCGGTTCGATAAAATCGTCCTTGTGAATCTTCAGAAGCCCGATGCTAAATCGGTGTTTCTTAAGGACAGTTTCCTCAATATTCGATAGGATTACCAACGCTATCACTGCACAAAACGCTGATGTATAAAAGACCGGCGTAACGCCGTAGTAGTTGCTGATGAGTCCACCGAGCGATGGTCCTCCTGCCATGCCCATCGTCCCGGCTGTTCCCAGAAATCCCATTGCCTCTCCCCTTCGTTCGGGTGGAATAATATCAGAAAGATAGGCTGCCTGACCCGTGGGCGTGAATCCTGTAGAAAAGCCGTGCAGCAGCCTCAGCATCATAAATCCGACAACGGTGCTGAGCACGGGATAGATGAGACTGCACACCAGGCAGACCACTGAGCCAAACATTACCACCGGCACCCTTCCAATCTTGTCGGCGAGCTTACCGCTGAAGGGTCGCGAGATCAGGGCGGTGACCGTAAACAACGAGATGATCAGGCCTTTGTAGTCTTCGCCGCCGAGACTCGTTAAATAAGAAGGCAACTCCGGGACCAGCATGCTGAAGCTCGAAAAGAACATCAGCGAGCTCAGACATAGCATCCAGAATTGCCTTGTGTAGATCTTTGTTTTTGGTTGCTCCGAACTCAAGACGTTTGCTTCTCTTCCTGTGCCCCCAATAGAAACGCCTTGATATAATCGTCGAGATCTCCGTCGAGAACGTTCTGCGCGTCTGTTCGCTCGACACCGGTACGCGCGTCCTTCACGAGTTTGTACGGATGCAAAACATAGTTCCTGATCTGAGATCCGAAATCGATCTTCATCTTTCCTGCCTCGATCTTATCGCGGGCAGCATTTCGTTTTTCCATCTCCAGCTGATAGAGTCGCGATTTCAGCATCTGCATTGCCTTCTCACGGTTCGCATGCTGTGAACGCTCCACCTGACAAACAATGACGATCCCTGTCGGCTTGTGCGTAAGCTGAACTTTGGTCTCGACCTTGTTAACGTTCTGACCACCGGCACCGCCTGAACGCGATGTCTGGATCTCGATGTCGGCAGGGTTGATCTCTATATTGATGGTATCGTCGACCACCGGATACACAAACACTGATGCGAATGACGTATGCCTTCTTCCGTTTGAGTCGTATGGTGAAATACGGACAAGGCGATGAACACCGATCTCCGATTTCAGCTTTCCGTAAGCGAATGGTCCATCGATCTCGAGGGTTGCCGATTTGATACCTGCCACGTCACCGCTCTGGTAATCGACCTG
>CBHTUB010000333.1:0-6965 GCA_966095595.1 uncultured Chryseosolibacter sp.
ACTGCCAATACGCCATCAGACAGCGTTCTTGCGCTATCCTATGGGGACCTCTCATCGTTCGTAAAAGGTGAAGAAAAAAATACGACGATCGAGACCGTAGATCTTCGCGTCGTTTTCAGCAATAAGGGTGGTATCATCAAAGAACTCGAGCTTAAAAACTACAAGACGTATTCCCAGAAGCCGTTACTGCTCGTTACTCCGAAAACAAATACATTCTCGCTCAAGACCACCTATCAGGGAAAGGAAATAGATCTCTATTCACTTTTTTACACCCTGAGCCAGCAACAGAACGGTGACACAACCGTGCTCAATTTCGGCATCAAACTCTCGGATGGCTCGTCACTGGTTCAATCCTATAGCATACCCAAGCAGGGATATGAGATCAGGTACAACATCAGCCAGCAGGGACTGGACAAGAATTTATCAGGAGACAATCTTGTATTCAATTGGGCTGATATCATCAAACCCACAGAAAAAGATCTCCAGGAAACTCGTATTCACACCACGGTAACTTACCTCCAGAATGGTGAAGAGTTTGACGACCTGACTGAACGCTCGACCAGCACGGAAACCGAAACCCTTGAACCAAATATCAACTGGGTGGGTATCAAACAGAACTTCTTCCTCTCGTCGATCATCGCAGAGAAAACTCCTTTTGCGGGCGGAGAAGTTCGCACGGATATCAACACGGCGGATACGTCGGTTGTAAAACAGGCCTTCGTAAAATTGAATGTTCCCAGGAGCGCGCTGGCTGGCGGTGTCAATCTGAAATACTACTTTGGTCCCAACGACTATCACATTATTGACGATGTTGCCCCGAAATTCGAGCGCAACGTTTATCTCGGATGGCCGCCAGTATATTGGATCAACAAGTTCGTCATCTTCCCTGTATTCAATTTCCTTACGAAGCACATCGCGAATTATGGCTTGATCATTATCGTGCTTGTTCTCCTGCTCAAGCTCGTGTTGTTCCCGCTGTCGTACAAGTCGTACCTGAGCATGGCAAAAATGCGCGTGCTGAAACCCGAGCTTGATGAGATCAAGGAGAAGCATGGTGAGGACATGACGAAGATTCAGCAGGAACAGCTGAAGTTGTATCAGCAGGTCGGGGTGAACCCGATCAGCGGATGTGTTCCGGTATTGCTTCAGATGCCGATCCTGTTCGCGATGTTCTACCTTTTCCCTGCAAGTATCGAATTGCGTCAGCAACCATTCCTGTGGGCCGAAGACCTCTCGACCTACGACTCACTGATCAATTTGCCGTTTACCGTTCCGTTCCTGGGATCGCACATCAGCTTGTTTACACTTTTCATGACGCTATCGACGCTCATCTATACCTGGCAGAACAACCAATTGTCGTCCGTGACCGGACCGATGAAGGCGATGTCGTACATCATGCCGGTGATCTTCTTCTTTGTGCTGAATACATTCTCGGCAGGTCTTACCTTCTACTATTTTGTTTCAAACCTTGTGACCTTTGCACAACAGGCGTTGATTCGCAAGTTTGTGGACGAAAACAGGATCAAGCTTGTGCTGGACGAAAATCGCAAAAAGAATGCAGCCGGCGGTGGCGGGAAAAAATCGAAGTTCATGAGCAAGCTGGAAGATGCCATGAAGGCCAGCGAGGAGGCAAAACGTCGCGCGCAGGAAGAACGGAAGAAGAGGAAGAAGTAGAGCGGATGATTTAAATGCAAGCCGCTAGCTTCTAGCTGTGAGTCTCGAGTTTATCACGAGGGCTGGCAGCTCGAAACTCAAAGCTCGCAGCTGGGGATTCCGCAGGTCGTGCAAGCAAGGTATAGTTACCCACATTCTTAATCGACTGGCTGATAATAGATTAACCACGAAATTGCCCGTTTTTCAAGGATATTCACGTTAAAAGATTGTGCAACGATTGTGGATAACACGTTCCACGATGTTCCACGACCCGCTTATATTTGTAACCCTCGCAATTCAGTCGGGGGTTATTTTTTTAATTACACACGATGGGAAAAATCATCGCGATAGCGAATCAAAAAGGTGGAGTGGGTAAGACAACCTCCGCAATCAATCTGGCTGCAAGCTTTGCCGTTCTGGAACGCAAAACGTTACTCGTTGACGCGGATCCACAGGCCAACTCGACATCTGGTCTCGGACTCAATCCAAAGGACGTCTCCCAGGGCATCTACGAATGTATGGTGGATGGAGTCGATCCAAAGGCTGCAATAGTCAAGAATGAGTTAAAGTTCCTCGAGGTACTGCCGTCGCACATCGACCTGGTAGGTGCCGAAGTCGAAATGGTGAGCATTGAACGCCGTGAGGAAAAAATGCGCGATGCGCTTGGCAAGATCAAGGACGAGTACGATTACATCATTATCGACTGCTCTCCTTCCCTGGGTTTGATCACCATCAACGCCCTTACCGCGGCAGACTCCGTGATCATCCCCGTACAGTGCGAGTACTTTGCCCTCGAAGGTCTTGGAAAGCTCCTGAACACGATCAAGATCATTCAGACCAGACTAAATCCGAGACTGGAAATAGAAGGAATTCTGCTCACGCTTTATGACTCGAGAACCAGTTTGGGCAACCAGGTTGTTGAAGAAGTGAAGACTCACTTCCAGAAGATGACGTTCAATACCATCATCCCCAGAAACGTGAAGTTGAGTGAATCGCCAAGCTTCGGTTTGCCTGCGATCGTACATGATGCGGAAAGCAAGGGTGCGATCAGCTACCTGAATCTGGCCAATGAAATTTTAGATAAAAACGGAGTACCGAAATGAGTAAGAAAAAAGCGTTAGGAAGAGGGCTCAGTGCTTTATTGAAAGACAATGAGACCGAGGAAAAACTGGAGGTAGAAGTAGATGTCCCCGTCGGCACGGTGTTGCCTCCCGCTCCGACAGCTCCTGCATCGGGAAGTATCAATGAGATCCCTATTTCAGAGATCGAGGTCAACCCGTTTCAGCCTCGTACACACTTCGACCAGGACGCCCTTCTGGAACTTGCAGAATCGATCAAGGTACATGGCATTATCCAGCCTATTACGGTTCGCCGCCTCGCTCCAAATCAGTACCAGCTGATCTCGGGTGAGCGTCGTTTCCAGGCGTCCAAGCTTGCCGATCTCAAGACCATCACCGCCTACATCCGCTCGGCCGACGACCAGCAGATGCTGGAGATGGCATTGATCGAGAACATTCAGCGTGAAAACCTCAACGCCATAGAAATTGCCCTCAGCTATCAGCGCCTGATCTCCGAATGTAATCTCAAGCAGGACGAGTTGGGCGAGCGCGTGGGGAAAAACCGCGCAACGGTAACCAACTACCTTCGACTGCTGAAGCTTCCCCCTGATATCCAGATTGCCGTAAGGGACAACAGGATCTCGATGGGACATGCAAGAGCGATCATCAACGTCGAGTCTGCCGACTCACAGCTTTATATCTTCAAAAAGATCCTTTCGGAAGATCTTTCCGTGAGAAAAGTTGAAGAGCTTGTACGGGAACTGAGTGGCAAAAAAGGCGAATCTGTGGAAGCATCGCCGGCGGCCGCATCTGCTCCCGTTCCGAAAGAGATCGTCCAGCTTCAGGGCACTTTGTCCTCGCACTTTGGCACACGTGTTGTGATCAAGAGTGACGGAAAGAGAGGCGAGATCAAAATTCCTTTCTTGTCCATCGAAGACCTGAATCGGCTCCTGGACATACTGAAAGTATAAATGAAATTATCGCGTTTGTTTTTGCCCGAGACCACCGTAGCCTGGCTGCTGGTGGTTTTTGCATTGCTGATGTCGCAACAGACGCTCGCCCAAAACGACTCGACCAGTACCCGGCCTGTCGTGATCGAGCGGGAGCCCATTAGCATAGAAACCGGCGATACAGTCGCGATCAAAAGTTATGCTGAGCGATTCAATCCACGCAAGGCATTACTCTATGCTGCCGTTGTCCCTGGATTAGGTCAGATATACAACAAAAAGTATTGGAAGCTTCCCCTGGTCTATGGAGGCTTTGCTGCGGTGACCTGGAACATCACGCGCTTCAACGATGTCTATAAGAAGTACAAGGTCGACCTTTACAACAACCTGGAGCAGGGGTTAACGGACGACAATGACGAAAACCCCAAGACGGGGATCACCACAGGCCAGTACCGCACCGTTGTAAATAGGGCGCGGCGCGAACGTGACTTCTGGGTGATCATGATGGGCGCGATGTATATCCTTCAGATCGTGGATGCACACGTTGACGCTCACCTCAAGGAGTTCGATCTGAATCCGAATCTCCAGGTAAGCCTCGAGCCGATGATCGACCAGGATCAGCTTACCGGGCGACAGTCCGGCTTTTCACTGGTCGTTAAATTTTAGAATACGCCGGCCAGGTAGTATTTTCAGCCCCTCTAAACCTCACCGACACAATGAAAATTATCCTCGTAGGCTACGGTAAGATGGGCAAGACCATTGAGCGTGTGGCACTACAACGCGGTCACGAGATCTCAGGAAGGATCGATGTGGCCAACCTTGCCGACCTTGAAACCGTCCGGGGCGATGTTGCCATCGAATTTTCCCATCCCGACGCTGCCTTTCAAAATGTCAGGAAATGCATTGAGCGACAAATCCCGGTGGTATGCGGAACCACGGGCTGGCTCGCCAGGAAACCGGAAATTGAGAAGCTGACGCAGGAACGGAACGGCGCATTTTTCTATGCCTCGAACTATAGTCTCGGCGTGAACATCTTCTTCAAGCTGAACGAGCACCTCGCAAAAATGATGAAAGGCTTTCCGTCCTATAACGTCTCAATGGAAGAAATACATCACACCGAAAAGCGGGATGCGCCGAGCGGAACGGCAATTACGTTGGCTGAAGGAGTGCTGAAACATCATGACATCAAGAAACAGTGGGTAAATAGCGATTCGGCGAATGAGGCCGACCTGTTCATCAAGTCGCTGCGAATCGACCAGGTTCCGGGCACCCACACGGTCAAATACAGCTCGGCTGTAGATGACATCGAGATCAAACATACCGCCCATACCCGGGAAGGCTTTGCGCTCGGCGCGGTGATGGTAGCCGAATGGATAGCCGATAAAAAAGGGGTGTTAAATATGGATCATTTCCTGAAATTCTGATCGTTTTTTGGCGACTGATGTATTCGTGCGTGTGGCCTGGCAACTAACTACGCCTTAGCCGATTGACAAATTTTAGCTTTATTTGCAACCTTATTTTAGAGATATCATGAACTGGAAGTTTTGGGAAAAGAAAGCAGCGAAAGAAGACGCAAAGCCTAAATCGAAGGCCCGCGAGTGGTGGGACGCTATTCTGTTCGCTGTAGTCGCTGCAACACTGATCAGGTGGCTGATCATGGAAGCCTATACCATCCCCACTCCTTCCATGGAAAAATCGCTCCTCGTAGGCGACTTCCTGTTCGTAAGTAAATTTCACTACGGAACGCGCACAACGACAACACCACTGCAAATTCCACTTACCCATCAGAAGATCTGGTTCACCAATATTCCGTCGTATCTCGACTGGATCAAGCTTCCGCAATACAGGTTGCCGGGTATCAGCCACGTGAAGAGAAATGATGTTGTGGTCTTTAACGTCCCTCCCATCGAGCTCAACGATGGGATAGATTATCCGGTCGATCTGAAAACCAATTATATCAAACGCTGCGTCGGTATTCCGGGCGATACGCTCAAGGTAGTCGACCGCCAGGTGTACATCAACAGCAAGCCCAACGACAATCCCGAGTTGATGCAGTTCAGCTATCTGGTGACGGCAAGGGAACAGATCACGGACAGGGTATTGGAGCAGTACGATATTTACGACTATCGCATCGTTGCCAGGCCGGGTAACGCGGTTGTCTACCAGATGTACCTCACCCCATCGCTCGCCGATGTCCTCAAAAAACTACCATTCATTACCAATGTAGAGGTAGCTGTTTTCGACGGGCTGGAGTATGTCACCCGAACAGAAAAGACAGTTGAAGACAACATCTTTCCCAACGCAAAGGTATTCCCGTGGAATGGAGATTTCTTCGGACCACTCGTGATCCCGGCAAAGGGAATGACAATCGATATCAACGAAAAGACACTCGCCACCTACGGCGGTACTATCCGCGACTACGATCACAACGACGACGTAAAAATTGAAAACGGTAAGTTGTATATCGACGGTGCAGAAGTCACGAAATACACCTTCAACCAAAACTACTACTTCATGATGGGTGACAACCGTCACAACTCCCTCGACTCCCGCTACTGGGGATTCGTGCCGGAAGATCATATTGTGGGAAAAGCATTCTTCATCTGGCTTTCGCTCGATCCCAACGAAGGACCCATCAGCAAGATCAGATGGTCCAGGTTCTTTAAGATGATCGAGTAGGGCTGCGGGATTTCAGGATCTCACATTTCAGGATTTCAGATTTCAGGATTGAGGTTTTCGGATTGGCTGAATTTCCGAACATCTGAAATATGGAATTTGAAATCTGAAATGAATTCACCACTCAATCTCCTTCAACCCTTTCGATTTCAAATACTCGTTTGCCTTGCTGAAATGTCTGCAGCCAAAAAAGCCTCTGTCGGCGGAGAATGGTGACGGGTGTGCTGACATCAGCACGAGGTGTTTCGAGCGGTCGATGATCTCGCCCTTCTTTTGCGCGTAGGCGCCCCACAACAGGAATACGACGTGTTGTTTTTCGTCCGACACTTTCCTGATCACCGCATCGGTGAATGTCTCCCAACCTTTATTCTGATGAGAGCCTGGCGTACCGGACCGAACGGTTAACGTGGCATTGAGGAGTAGCACACCTTGTCTTGCCCAGCGTTCAAGATCACCTGACTTGGGAATGGGCTTACCAAGATCCTGTTGAATCTCCTTGAAGATATTGACAAGGGAAGGCGGCATTCGAATTCCATCCCTGACCGAAAAACAGAGGCCGTTCGCCTGGCCCTGGCCGTGATAGGGGTCCTGACCGATGATCACCACCTTGATATCAGAAAACGTACACGCA
>CBHTUB010000334.1:0-6960 GCA_966095595.1 uncultured Chryseosolibacter sp.
TCCAACGAATTCGCCATTGAGATAAAGTCGCACTTTCGGGTATCTCGAATATACTTCGACGTCTATCACCTTTCCCTCATAACCGGGCCATGTCCAGCTTTCCCACGTTGGCCACACCGACCACATCGTTTCCCTGATCGCACCAGTTGGTGGATTAGGCTCCCTCACAGCCATGTACAACTTTTCCCGACCGTTGTACAACATATCGCGGTAATGTGAAATCGGTTTGCGCCACCCTGTCAAGTCGATGTCTCCGCAATATCCGCCATGCCACGGAAAAAAATTCTTTTCCCAATGCTGCCCTTCCGGTTCTCCCGGATAATAGTAACGACCGATACCGGATTCACCCAAATAGTCCATGGCCGTCCACACAAAATCGCCGATGATGTATCTGTTGTTTTGAACAAGCTTCCAGTTGGCAAATGCGTCACGCGGATAGGACTCGGTCTGAACGATGATCCTGGAAGGTACGCGTTGATGGTCTGCTTGCGCACGATGAAGCTGATAGTTGTATCCACCGATGTCGTGAGCCGCAAAAAGTGGATCGAACATCTCCCACTCGTGATCCCACGTCGTCATCGCTGAGGTCACCGGACGGGTAGGATCGAGCTCCCGCACGCGATCTCCCAACATTCTTGCGGTAGCAATTGCCTCAGGCTTTTTTCTTTCGATGATCTCGTTGCCTATGCTCCACATGATGATCGAAGGGTGATTTCGATCGCGAAGCACCATGGCGTCGATGTCGGCTTTCCACCATTTGTCGAATATCGTCGCATAATCGAAAGGTGTTTTGTTTTCCCGCCAACCGTCGAAAGACTCGTCGATAACCAATAAGCCGATGCTGTCGCACGCATGGAGGAATGCTTCCGAAGGAGGATTGTGCGAAGTACGTACGGCGTTGAACCCAGCGTTCTTAAGCAGCTTCACGCGTCGTATTTCTGCCTTATCGAATGCAGCCGCACCAAGACAGCCATTGTCATGATGAACACAACCTCCGTTGAGAATGACCTTTTCGTCATTGAGCAGAAATCCCTTAGCAATGCTGAACGATATGGAACGAATTCCAAACGGCTGACTCACCTGATCGACGTTTTTTCCCTTTTGGACGATGCGCATCTCCGCCTGATACAGGTCCGGGCTTTCAGGCGACCACCGCTTCGGATCGCGGATCGTTATCTTTTGAATGATGTCCTTTGTCGAATTGGCAGGCAGATCCACCTTCAGCTCGTCGGGAATGCTTTGAAAGTCTTTGCGCGATACCCTTGCTGATACCATCACACGCTGAGGGGAAGAAGTTTCATTCGCAAGTGTTGTTCTCAGCTCGATGGTAGCCGATTCGCCCGTTACCTCCGGTGTTGTGATGGCTACTCCCCAATGAGCAAAATGAACGTTGTTCGTAACGAATAGATGAACGTGGCGATAAATTCCGGAGCCGCTATACCACCTGCAATTCTTTTGATCGGAATTATCTACCCTTACGGCGATCACATTCGCTTTTCCGAAATTAACATATGGCGTGAGATCATAAAAAAAAGACGTATAGCCATAAGGATGTTTGCCAACGGACTGGCCATTGATAAAGACCTCACAGTTCATATAAACGCCCTCGAAGCAGATGCCTATCTTCTTTCCTGTATACTTCGCAGGCAAGGTGAATGTCTTGCGGTACCAACCGATCCCTGCAGGAAAATATCCGCCATCGTTTCCCGATGGGCTATTGGCGTCGATCGTACCCTCGATGCTCCAGTCGTGCGGCAACGTGAGGGTGCGCCATGTCCTGTCATCGAATCCGGCATTGCGCGCGTCTTCATGATTGCCCAGCGAGAATTTCCAATCGTGATCGAAGCTCTGTTTGCGGAGATAGGCCGCAGGTTGCGCGACTGATGTTGCCGCGCAAGCAATAATGGCAAGAACCGCAACCAGTTTATGGGTAATTCCAGATTGTTCCATTGACCTAAATTTAAAATGTAATTTTTACACTTTAAATACTTCATGGATTTATATTTATTCTATATTTAAGTGTATTATTTACATTAATACTTAGACCAAAACTGCAGATCCGGCAGAAATTGACTATAAATCGATTCGCAAGTGAAAAAACTATTCATCCTGATTTCAATCTGCCTGGGGCAGCAGCTCACCTTCGCTCAGATAGATGAGATCCTGATCGGAGACGGTGCTTCCGAGGCAGACCATAATCTCCAGGGCATCAACTTGAACTCCGGCAATGCCAATGGAGGGCAATGGATCAACGCCAGTGACGGAGGCTGGTTTTCCTTCGCCCTGTCGGCAGATCCGGTCGTGCAGCAGGATGTGGTGGTCAAATACTGGGGCAGCGATGCGGGAAGTCGCGTCTTCACCATTTACGTAGACGGGATCAAGATCGCCACTCAGTCGCTCAACAATAATAGTCCGGGTGCATTTTTCGAAATAACGTATCAGATCCCGCTAAGCCTCAGCCGACATAAAGAGCAGATCACCCTGAAGCTCGCGGCAGATGCCGGTAATATCGCTGGAGATGTCTATGGGATCAAAACGCAGGCACGCGCCGAACCCGACGAGCAATGGCCTGTGCTCACGCACGACCCATCGAGCATTATCAAATGCAAGGACGCGTATTGGATGTTCGGCACCGGTGAAGGAGTGCAGGCGTTGTATTCTACCAACCTCGTCACGTGGAAGACCGGCCCATCGCCGTTTGCAAGATGGGATATCCCCTCATGGATCTCCGATAGTGCTCCCCAATTTGACGGACATTACTGGGCGCCTGAATGCATCTACATGAATAATCAGTACTATCTCTATTATTCGGCATCAGAGTGGGGCACGAAAAACTCAGCGATAGGCGTCGCGGTGAACAAAACACTTGATCCTGCCGATCCTGATTACAAATGGCAGGATCTCGGCAAAGTGGTTTCGTCGGCCTGGTACAGCGACTACAACGCAATTGATCCTGCGGTGGTCAGAGACCCTGTTACAAAAAAGATCTGGTTTGTATATGGCTCCTTCAACTATGCCGGCATCAAGGTAGCAGAGCTTGATAGTGTCTCCGGGAAAGTGAAAGATATCTCCACCGAAAAATCAGTCGCCAATCATTGGATTGAAAATGATTCGTATGCCGGAGAAGCTGCCATGATGATCTATCACGACGGTTACTTCTACCTCTTCCTGAATTTCGGCGGATGCTGCCAGGGAATCAATAGCTCGTATTACATCGTAGTAGGCCGCTCGTCAAGCCCTCAGGGACCTTTCATAGACAAGACAGGAAGGAACATGTTTCAATATCGGGCTCCGGCAGGCGGTTCTCCCTTTTTCCGGCACGATGACGATAAAGGTTCGGACGATCGTTACTATGGACCCGGTCACCTTGGCTATTTTGCCGAAGATGGTGTGGAGTACGTAACGTTTCATTACTATGATCCAAATTTTCCCTATCCCTCTCCTCCGTATGTTGGCGGACCGATGCTCGGGATGGGGAAGCTCGTGTGGGGAGAAGATAAGTGGCCGTCACTTTCGATGGACTGGATTGAAAAAGGACGTTACAAGGTAACGAGCGCTCAGAGTGGTCTCTACTGGACAAACGAAGACTTAGAGCTCTGGCAATCGAATAAACTTCCATCGGATCGATGGGATCCTCAGCTCTGGGACTTTGTTCCGATCGCCAGGGGTGAATACAAAATTGCGAATGCCGTCGATACAACGTTGGTCGTTACAGCTGTAACACAACCGGGAGGTAGCGACGTAAGAATGGAATTAAAAAAGTACAGCGGGTCGATAGATCAAAAATTCCGCATCGCGAAGTATCACACAGGCGAAGTGATGGTCTATCAGACTCATGGCTTGCAGACCATCGAAATTCCCTGGGCCGTCGATACGCAAGCTCAACTTGGCTTGTGGTGGTTCTTTTATGGCATGCCACATCAGAAATGGATCCCGGCGCGGGTAAGCGACATCCCCAGCTACGTTGCGCCGGTCGTTACGGCCGTCGATGGCGAGCATTTGAGCGATATCAAGATCTTTCCGAATCCGACTACGGCAATGGTAAGACTTACCAACGTATCGGCTCGGTCTGGCGTTGAAGTTATCGACCCGCAAGGCAAAGTAATAATGCAGCATATAACTTCTGAGAACGACGAAGTGATCATCAATTTATCTTTCCTGCCGCGCGGCTTATATGTTGTGCGGATTGTTTCTGGAAAGAATATCGTCACGAGGAAAATAGCCAGGATATAAAGGTGAAGACGACGTCGATCACTGGTAGATATTTGTACTTAATCGCCAATTCTCCATCCGTCCTGCCACATCAGTATTGGCTTTTCATTTTCGATGGTCAGCGGTAACCAGACGTATGTCCCGTCAATGGGATTCTTTGGCGTCCACCGGTCGGCCATAAAAATATATTTCTCTTTGTAGCCTTGCACGGGGAAAATAAAAGTGCTCTGCGAATGAAATGTCAGGTCCGCGCCTTCGCCCTGCGCTGGATTGCCGAGGTAGGTCCAGGGTCCCCATATCGAGTCGCTGACAAAGGATCGCGCCGCGTTCGGGTTCCATCCCGTGCAGCCTGAAGTGATCAGATAGTAACGACCACGGTGCTTGATCAACGCAGGCGCTTCATTATGACCACCCGGCATAGCCGTAGCCCAACGGCCCGTAAAAGACAAATAATCATCGCTGAGCCCGGAGATGTGCAGCGTGAGATTTTCTTCGGCAGCGTGTACGTGATAGGCCTTGCCGTCGTCATCGACAAAAATGGTCATGTCCCGCGACATCTGGCCTGTTTCAAAATCACGTTTTACAAACAGGCCCTGTTCAACTTCTTTTCTCCACTCCGGCGTCCACCACTTGAGATCGGCGTCAACCTTCCGGTCTTTCCATTCGTCGCTAAAATTCATAGGCCACGTACCGGCATTCGGGCGGTAGGATCGCACATAACGAAATGGACCAGTCACGTTATCGCTTACTGCCACCGCTGTCCGTGCCGAACCATAACCGTCACCTCTGAGCTCCAGGTGAAACCACATCACGAACTTCTTTGTGGATTTATTGTATACAACTTTGGGTCGTTCAAGGATACATCCTTCAGCGATCTCCGAAGCTGTATCTTTTTCGACCTTTAATGCGACACTTTCAAATCGCCAATTGTAGAGATCCCTTGACGAGTAACACGAGACTCCGCTAAAAGCCTGATTGCCCTCCGCTCCTGGCCCTTTGTGCTCTCCAAACCAGTAATACGTTTTATCGTGATACAAAATTCCTCCGCCATGAGCATTGATGTGCTCGCCCGATTTATCCGGCCAGGGTTGGCCAGGCTTGAACGACGTGACACGCTGCGCATGAAGCGCGGTACACGTGAGAACCAGACAAAACAACAACAGCTTATTCCTGTCCTTTTTCACAGTCATACATTTAAAATTTCGCGCAACCATGGGGTTTCGGCCGTGATCGGCTGCACGCGCTCGCTTCACTTTACAGGCACGTCGTGACCAAAACCTCGAACATCAAAAATCAACATTCTTAAATCGCCTTCTGCCACACTGAAACGATCACGGCAATCTATCCCCTACCGATCAATTTTATCGACCCCTTCATCTGTCATGATCACCCTTTGCATGGTGCCATCGTCATTGTAATGAAGATAGTCGACACAAACGGAGCGCAGGAAGCTTCCTCCACGGCCTTGTATGCCTCCGTTGTGGTAAACAAAATACCACTTGCCCTTGTATTCAAGGATCGAATGATGATTCGTGTTGCTATTGCCCGAAAGTCCGTTGACAATACCTTTATATTCCCACGGCCCGTTAATGCTTTTACTCATGGCGTAACCTATCCTCTCGGGAAATCCGGTAGCATAGGAGAGATAGTACCAATCGCCCCGCCTATGGATCCACGGCGCTTCCGTAAAGGCAGGAAGCGTCACAGGCATGATCGGGCCATCGAGCTCCGTCATGTTCTTGTTCAGCTTTGCGTAGTAGCACTGTGTGTTCCCCCAGAAAAGATAGGCCTGACCATCATTGTCTATCCATACCGTTGGATCGATATCGTCCCATGAGATGCCCGTCCATTGCGTGGTCATGTCGTTGGTAACAAGGGCAGTTCCTCTTGCATCGGCAAAGGGCCCGGTAGGTGAATCCGATACAGCAACGCCAATAGCCATACCACGGATGCTGGCGTGCTCCGTTGAAACGTACCAATAGAATTTTCCATCACGCTCGATGACCTGAGATGCCCACGAATTGTTGCCTTTCGCCCATTTGAAATCGCTCGTGCGAAGCGGGATCGGATGCTCATACCAGGTCTCCATATCTTCGGTCGAAAAAACAGTCCAGTTCGGCATGTTGTAACCACTGCCCTCTCCGGTATCCTGTCCTGCATAGATATAGAAGGTGCCCTTGTGCGCAAGCGCGCCGGGGTCTGCGGTATATTTGTGCGTGAAGAGCGGATTGCCGGTAGCACGAAGCAACAACGGCTTATTGCTATAATCCGCATACAGCTTGTTTAGTGAGAGTACATCTGATGAAATCGTAGTCACCTCATCCTGTGTAAGCGCTTTGTTGTAGATCCTGAAATCAGAGATCAATGCCTGAAGGTATGCGTCTCCCGCATAGGATGAACGTCCGATAAAATTATGTGTGGTCCTGCCCAGAACGGAAGGTGATAAGCTGACATAGCCGCTCTTCACCGCTACTCCATCGATATAGATCGTCGCCTTATTCTCCGCCTGCGTATAGACTATATGTTTCCACTTGCCCTTTTCAAGCGGCCTGCCCAGTTCAACAGCTGATTCGTCCCGATAGTCTGTTTTTGAGATTGCGTATCGCTGTAACCGCAGCGAGAAAAACAATGCGCCATTTCGATCCTTTATAACGTCATCGCTGTGGCTGAACGAACAGAGAAAATTCCCATATCCGGTTATATCCGTCGATTCGGGCACGCATGCAAAGGTAGAAATCGAAAAGTTCT
>CBHTUB010000335.1:0-6944 GCA_966095595.1 uncultured Chryseosolibacter sp.
TCACGTTGGCAGAATCTCTCCGCGACTCTGCCTTGATGACGAGTGCGATGAATAATGCGGGTCTTGCCTACTACAACGTAGGCAGTTTTCCGGAGGCGCTGGAGTTTTTGCTGCGCGCGCTCAATCTCAAGATCAGGATCGGACAATCGTATGGCATGGCGCAGACGCTTAACAACATTGCGCTGGTCTATTCCGAGCTGAAGGATTTCGAGAGGGCCAAGGCTTATTACGCTCAGGCTATGCAGCTTTCCATCGAAGCCGGCGATCGGGATCAGCTTCTTTATTCGCTCAATAACCTGGCCTTTGCGTATCTGGACGAGAACAAGCTCGACTCCGCGCGTAAATATTTCAAGGCAGGTCTGAGGCTCGCGGAGACAATGGACAACACGGTCAATCACGCTGCTTCCTATAGTGGATCGGGGCAAGTCTACCTGTTGCGCGATTCCATTCCGGAGGCCAGGGCTATGTTCAGGCAGTCGCTCAGCCTTAGCCAGAAGATCAACGACCCGAGTGGCATCGCCGAAGCCTATTCTTTTTTCGGCGACATCTGCCTCAAAACGAACAAGCTCGATTCAGCCTACTACTTTTTAAAGAAGAGCCAGGCCGTAGCTGGCCTCATCGATGAAAAGGACATGATGATGATCAACTACAACCTTCTGAAGGAACTGTTCGTGAAACGAAAACGCTATGACAGCGCATTGTTCTTTCAAACGAAGTTCATCGCGTTAAAGGACAGTGTCTTCGGAAAGAATCTCGCGCGTTCCATCAAGGACATCCAGCTCCAGGTGGAAAGAGAACAGGCGCGGTCGAAGCTCGAGGCCAAGGACGTGCAGATAAGGAAGATCACCGTTCAGACCTACGTCCTTATCGGCATGGTGAGCCTTTTCATCTTGGTCTCGTTTTTCCTTTACCGCTCGTACAAGGGGCATCGGAGGCTGAGCGCGGACCTTGCCAAGACCAACGCCGAGATCACCAAACAAAAAGAAGAGATCCACTCGCAGCGCGATGAGCTGGAGTTGAGTCATGCAGAGCTGCAGGCTGCCAAAGAGATCATCCAGCAAAAGAACCAGGAGCTGTCCAAACTGAACGATCAGCTTCAGACAACGGTGGATGTGAGGACGCGCGAGCTTGAACAGGCTAACCAGGAGTTGAAGCTCGTCAACCTGGAGCTGGATAATTTCATCTACCGCTCATCACACGACATACGCGGACCGTTGGTACGCCTGCTCGGCATCTGTCACGTTGCCCTGCTCGACCTCAGCGACGAGAAGGCAAAAGAGTACTTTTCCATGTTCTATGAAAGTGCCCAGCAGTTAAATGAGATATTCGATCGGTTGAAGATTGTCAGTCATATCAATGAAGTTAACGTCCAGCATGTAAAGGTGAACTTTAACGAGTTGTTGTCGGGAGTTCTGGACAAGCTGAGGACCATGAACGGGTTCAAGGACATCGAGATCGTAAACGACAACAAGGCCAACGACTGGTATACTGACCCCTTCCTGCTCGAGCTCGTGCTGCTCAACATGATCGAGAATTCGATCCGTTTCCAGAAACGCGACGGCCAGGCGAGGAAGTTCATCAAGGTGAAGACCACGAAGAACGGCAAGAACCTTCATATGAAGATCATCGACAACGGGATCGGCATACAGGAAGCGGACATGGAGAACCTTTACAAAATGTTCTCAAAATCGGCGCGCGATCATCGTAATATCGGATTGGGACTCTATATTGTGAAGCAATGTCTGAATAAGCTGAATGGTTCGATCAGTTTGGTCGAGAATCAGGAGGGTTATACAGAGTTTGAAATTATTCACCCGATCTATACACCTGTAGCCAATGACAGTTTACGGAATTAAGAACTGCAACACGGTCAAGTCAGCGCTCGACTGGCTCAAGAAAAACAACATCGATTTCGAATTTCACGATTACAAAACCAAAGGCGTTACGGATAGTCAGCTCAATGGCTGGGTAAAGCAAGTAGGATGGGAGAGCCTTGTCAACAAGAGGGGGACTACGTGGCGCCAGCTTGATCCGGCCGAACAGGCAAGAGTAACGTCAGCGTCGTCGGCGGTTGCGCTGATGAAAGAAAAAACGAGTGTGATCAAACGTCCGTTGATCGAGAAGGATGGGAAAGTGGTGGCACTGGGATTTGACGAGGCGAACTACAAGACTGTATTCAAACGGTAGTGGCCGGGAAACTGCGTCGTCGATCATATTTGATGATCATCGCGTATAAGAATGCATTTCACTTCGAAAATCTAAAATCCTCAATTATTGTTGTCCGGGGAAAACTTGCGGTCCTGGGAAAATCACTTCGAATTAACCGAAAAGGGCTATTTTTCCAACTTATGCCAAAGGAGGCCTCTGGTGCGCAAGTTGTAGTTCGGCCCTCGGTATTGGCCTTAAATTGCGCGAGAAAAGATAACTCATCATTCGCCACCGTGAGTGCCACATGCCGTTCATTTTACTCATACTCACATTCATGCGCACTTGCCTTCGTGATGCCTCGTCCGCACAACCATGCACACATGCTCTCGGGTTCTTTTGCGTCGCCAACAGAAACGGAACCAAAACCTGTCTGCCGACAGGCGGGGAAAAGGCGAAACTTAACCCGAGGGCTATGAGCGCATGCATGTGTGTATGAGGCCTCACGAGGGGCGGTGCGGCATGCCGCCAGCGCGTACGAGTAAATATACTTCTACACGCAGCCAGCCGCAGCCCCGCATTTAAGTTGTGCCCGCGCGCCAGTAAACAAACATACTTGCCCTATGACCGAACGTCTAAATGTATTTCACTTCGAAAATCTAAAATCTTCAATCTAAAACCTGCCTTGCCGGCAGGCAGGTCTTAGATGAATCCCGTGCGAGATCGGTAATGCGGTAAATGTTTTATTGAGCCGGAACACCTAGAACGAAGGTGTAAGCTCGGTTTGCTCCCGCACACGCCTCGCTTTCCCGACGAGCAAGTTATAGATGCTTGTCAGCCTGCTTTGCGGGTATCCCATGATGTATAATCCCAGTGCGGTAAGGTAGCTGAACTCGGTCCTGAAGATGCCTTGACTGGTGTACTTCGACGCAGGACTGGTGATCTTGTCACTGAGGATAACGAAGTCCGTATATCGTTTGAGCCTTCTGACCAGCTCATGCTCTTCCATGAGCGCGAGCTCTTCCCTGAAGCGGCCGGCTTTGTCGAAAAGATCTTTTTTGACGAAGAGGCTTTGGCCGTCGAGACTGGTGAACTTCCTTTTTTTGTTGGCAAACCAGGTCATGGTATTGAGGAGCCAGTGATTGTTTTCGTACTTCACTTCGAAGGTTCCCACAATTTTTCCGTGAAGTGCGGCCCGTACTATTTCGTTGCAATAATTCTGGGGTGGTAGAGTGCCTGGGGTAAGGAAGTAAAGAATTTCTCCCTTTGCATATTCTGCGCCCAGGTTCATCTGGACCGCGCGATTGCGGCGAATGCTCTTTAATAATGTTGCTCCGGATTCCTTAGCGATCCTTACGGTGTTGTCTGTGCTCCCCGCATCGACAACGATGATCTCTTTCAGCAATCTCGTGTAGGCATTATCCTGCAACCAGGAAATGGTACTCCGGATGAATCCCTCATCGTTGTACGTTGGAATAATCACGCTAATCATACTTCTTCGGTATTTTCAGTTCTCTAAAAAGAAAAGAAAACGCTAACAGCGGGAAAAATGTCGTGCCCGCCGCTATAACGTTTGCTGCATTTCCCCTGATCTGTGGATAAATTCCCTCATAAATTCTTCCGCGCGTTTGTTTTGCATCGGGAGCTTTTCCATTGACGAGACCTCAATCACGATCACGCCGAAGTCTTCCACCACCGTACCCCTGATGTCATAGAACCCGCGTCCACGGAAGGGGTACTGTCGGGCAACGTTGGGAAAATGAACCGTATCGAAAACATGTCCCGTACGATCGAGGAAAGTGCCAAAATGCATCAACTCCCGATTTTTTGTCCGGGAATCCTTGGTCGTGACAACATAACCCTGAATGTGTACCGGCTTACCCACTTGCTCCGTCAGCCCGTCCGCCGTAGCCTCCGACAACTGTTCGGCCTTTATCAGCTTAAACGGGTCACACAGCGGGAAGCCCAGCAGCTCGATTTCATCATAGGCATCTTCGATCTCGTGACGCGAGAGCGCGGGCAGGGGATAGTCGCGGGACTCGGGTGCAAATAGCTGTGCGTGCTTTCGTTGTCCCCTGTTGTTATTCATAAACAACATCGCCTCCCACAATAGTCGTTGCTTGTTCTTTCCCGTGAACCGAAACGCACCGATGCGGATCAGCATGCGAAGCTGTTCTATACCGATCTCGACCCTGCCGAGGAAGTTTTCGAGACTTTCAAATCTTCCATGTGCTAACCGTTCCTCGCAAATGCGGTGTGCGAGGTTTGTTTCAAGCCCTTTCATGTGCACAAGGCCTACGTAAATTTCGGAGCCGTGGATCGTCGTCATGTAATCGCTGTTGTTCACACAGGGAGGGCAGATCGCTGCGCCGTTCATTCTGGCTTCGTGGAAGTAAAATTCCGTCTTATAAAAGCCTCCGAAGTTATTGATGACGCCCACCATGAACTCGAGGGGATAATGTGCTTTCAAAAACAAGCTCTGATAACTTTCAACGGCGTAGCTTGCCGAATGGCCCTTCGCGAACGAGTAGCCAGCAAAGCTTTCGATCTCGTACCAGACCCGGTTGATGACCCGTTGTTCGTAGTTTTTCTTTCTACATTCCTCAAAGAACCTTGACTTCACCCTTTCAAATTCTGCGCGCGACCGGTATTTGCCGGACATCCCCCGTCTCAACACGTCGGCTTCCGTCAGAGAGAGACCGGCAAAATGGTGCGCCACTTTAATGACATCTTCCTGGTATACCATCACGCCATACGTTTCTTTCATCAGCTCGTCGATCTTCGGATGAATGGCCTCATAGGACTTGCCGCTTCGCACGAGGTGAAACCTTTCGATGTAGGCCTTCATCATACCCGAGCTCGCCACACCCGGACGAATGATCGAGCTTGCCGCGACCAACGTCAAATAGTCTTCGCATTTCAGTTTTGCCAGGAGCATACGCATCGCCGGGGACTCGACATAGAAACATCCCATGGCCTTTCCGTTCCGCAGGAGGTCCTTGATTTTTTCATCGGTCTTGAATTCCCTGAAGCGATTTACATTGACCTCTTTACCCTGATTCTTCCATACGTGCTTTACAGTTTCCTTGATCTTTCCCAAACCTCGTTGGCTAAGGATATCGAACTTGTGGATGCCGAAGTCTTCCGCGTTATGCATTTCGAACTGGGTAACGGGATAACCCTTGGGTGGCAATTCCGTGGCGGTATAGGCGTAGATCGGTTTTTCCGTGATGATCACGCCGCCGGCATGGATGGAGAAGTTTGAAGGCAGCTGCTTCTCTATTATATAGGAGGCGTATCGAAATACCAGCGAGGTGATATGGTCGCGTTCGCTGTTGAGCGAGGGATGCTGAACAAGCTCGTCGATCTCGGACTTCGGGAGACCAAATACTTTGGCGAGCTCCCTTAATATCGAGTTCGACTGCCAGGTCACGTGTGTTCCGAGGAGGCAAACGTGCTCGTAACCGTATTTCTGAAAGAGGTATTCATAAATGGCGTCGCGATTGTCCCACGAAAAGTCGATGTCGAAGTCAGGTGG
The DNA here is from genome assembly GCA_966095595.1 of uncultured Chryseosolibacter sp. Taxonomy (GTDB): domain Bacteria; phylum Bacteroidota; class Bacteroidia; order Cytophagales; family Cyclobacteriaceae; genus Chryseosolibacter. Next base: position 5,684 of record CBHTUB010000335.1, read on the forward strand.
CGAAATCCTTTCTTCGTTGAGGAACCGTTCAAAGTACAGGTCGAGCTCGATCGGGTCTACGTTGGTGATGCCCAGGCAGTAGGCGACCGTGCTGTTTGCGCCGCTGCCACGCCCGACGAATTCGTACCCTTTGCTTTTTGCAAACCGGATGAGGTCGTACGTGATGAGATAGTAGGCGGTAAATTCTTTTTGTTCGATGATGGCAAGCTCTTTTTCGATCCGGTTTGTCCAAATGGTCAGGTCATCGCCATAAATTTCATGGTAGCCTTTTTTTGCTTCTTCACGCAGATACTTCAGGTCTTCTTCCTTACTGCCATTGAAGTACTTTTTATTCTTGTCTTCTCCGAGCCCGCATTCAATCGAACAACTGTCGAGTAACAGACGGGTATTTTCGATAAGCTCGGGATATTTTTCAAATGGAGGGAGCAACTCGCCGATGGGCAACATGTACTCATCATCACGTGCCTGTTGTTCCGGGTGAAGCTTGCTGAGCAGTGTGTTGTTATCGATCGCGCGGAGGAGGCGGTGGATGTTGAAGTCCTTTTTGTTCAGTTTTCCATTTGCCCCTTTTTCCGGTGGCAGCAGGGTGACCGGGTGGAGGAGAACGAATTTATGTTTGTAGTCATCGCCGTCGGGTGTGACGGAATAGGACAGCAGCTCGTGTCGTTTGACGCCAATGTACTCATTGTTTCGAAGTTGTTCGGGAGTGACTTTCCCGAAAGGATAAACAATACATACATTATCGAATCGCGGTGCGCGCAGAGGGAAGTCCTTCGATTCGCGGTTGTGGTAAGATTGGAAACGTGTGAGCTCCTCGAAACCGGTGTTGTTTTGTGCGATGCCGATGTAGAGGAGGTCTTGACCTTTCCTGAATTCGATGCCTACCGCAATGTCGAGGTCGTACGGTTCCTTGCCGTAACGGGTCAATCCATCTTTTATGGCACGGTTCTCATTGCAGATGCGCAGCATTTCCATGTATGAGCCTGTGTTGTGGATCTCGGTGAGCGCGAGCTTTTTTATGCCGCACCGTTTCGCTTCGTCAAAGAGCTTTTGTACGGGGAGGGTTCCGTAGCGGAAGCTGAAGCCGGTATGGCAATTAAGATACATCTATCGATGGTTTGAATGCTCGGTTATTTCTATTGGAAAATGTACAGTGGATTTAAACGTATGCACCCTGTCGCGTTTTTTTTTTTTTGGTAGGCCGAAGAAAAATAAAAAAAAAAGTGTGGCGTCAGGCAGGGAAAAGGCCAAAAATAAAAAA
>CBHTUB010000336.1:0-6936 GCA_966095595.1 uncultured Chryseosolibacter sp.
TCGATAAACATGGAAAGATCACACAACAGCTTTCCAAAAATCAGGTGATCCCCGTTCAGGTTGTTAAAGAGCCTATATCGACGAAAGGGCCCCGACTATCCTGTGAGCTGTCCCTGGCAGGCAGGTACCTCGTGTTGGTTCCATTTTCCAATGCTGTCAGCGTGTCCAAAAAGATCACGAGCAGCGAAGAAAGAAAACGCCTGCTCAGGCTCATCCAATCCATCAAGCCGGAGAACTTCGGCGTGATCATCCGTACCGTTGCCGAAAACAAGGAAGTTGCAGAGCTCGACAAAGACCTTCGCAACCTTGTAAAGACATGGGAAGATGGAATGACCCGCCTTCCGTCAGCCAACCCGCGCGACAAGGTGATCGGCGAGCTTGACAAGACATCGTCGCTTCTGCGCGATCTTCTGAACGAATCTTTCGACAACGTCCACGTCGACGACAAGAAGATGTACGAGGAGGTTCGGGCATATATCAAGAACATCGCTCCGGACAAGGAAAAGATCGTCAAGCTTTACAACGGTAAGGCCAAGATCTTCGAACATTACGGCATCGAGAAACAGATCAAGTCGGCGTTCGGCCAGACGGTCAGCCTCCGGGGAGGCGGCTATCTGATCATCGAGCATACCGAAGCGCTGCACGTGATCGACGTCAACAGCGGAAACAAATCCAATCGCGAAGAGAACCAGGAAACAACGGCACTCTCCGTGAATGTTGAAGCTGCGAAGGAAATTGCGCGTCAATTGCGACTGCGCGATATGGGCGGAATTATAGTCGTGGACTTCATCGACATGAAGAACCAGGACAACAAGAAGCTGATCTACAAGGTAATGAAAGAGGAAATGATGGACGACAAAGCGAAGTCCACGGTTCTTCCGCTTTCGAAGTTCGGCTTGATGCAGATCACGCGGGAACGCGTTCGTCCGCAGATGAACATTGCCACCAAGGAAGTTTGCCCAACCTGCAATGGCACCGGCAAGATCTCCGCTTCCATCCTTGTTTCCGATCTGATCGAAAAGAACATCGAGCACCTCAGCGTAAAGCAAAACGAAAAAGATCTCGTTCTTGCCTTGCATCCTTACTTGCATGCATTCTTTACCAAGGGACTGATCTCCGAAAGAATGCGCTGGTATTTCAAATACAAACGCTGGATCAGCCTTGTGAAGGACACCTCCATGGCGATCACGGAATTCAAGTTCCTCAACAGGGAAGGAGAAGAAATTCAGTTGACCAACTGATCACAATAGTTAAACAGGTTTAAAAGCCGTCAGCACTAACTGATGGCTTTTTTATTTTTCGCCTTTATCCCACTGCGGTCCTTTGCGCCCCGGCGTCTTTGCGGTGAAAAATTGACGCGTGGTTGCTACCTGGAATTGCCGGGCTACCAGATCATCATGATCGAATACAGGAAGGGAATGATGATAACAATAAAAAGGCGCCACATTGTCTTGCTCATAATAACTTCGTTTACGGGTGCTATTTATACTCTCCGGATAGCGAAGTGTTAGCTTCTTGCTTTAGATGACGGATAATGACGGCGAGGTACGATTAGAGACGTCGGAATGTTGGTTACGGGGTTGTTTCCGCGTCGGGCGCTCCTGGTTCGGGAATAACGGACTGGGGAAATTAAGCGTTAGCCTAAAACGCCAGACCCCGGTTTGGATCCCGGAGTCTGGTCTTATGAGATTAGTTCTTTTTCTTCTTGAGCAGGTTCTGGATCTTTTGTTTTGCCTGATCTTCAACCTGTTTTTTCACATCCTGTGTTGTAGGCGTCGACTTTGTCGTGTCAGTTTTGGTAGTGGAGGTCGATGTTGTTGTGTCCTTCTTTCCGAGGATTCCGCCGATGATCTTTTCAGCCTCTGTTCCCTTCACGGCCTTTTGAATAACCTTTGTACCCTCTTCCTTCGCTGCGTTTGTCACCGCCTCCTTAGCCTGCTCTTTCTGCTCATCCATGATCAGCTTTGATTGCGGATCGGTGAATTTACCCGTGAGGCCGATGGTAACGGGCACGGGTGCGTTCGGGTCTGACTTGGTCGAAGAGTATTTTGAGACCAGACTGTTGAATTGCGAGCTGAGCTTGTTTGCAGGCACATTCATCTTCAGCGTATAGTCGATGGTCTGATCGAGACTTGTTGAGCCACCTACCGATGTTTTATAGTTGCCGAAGTTCACATCGAAGGGCTTCACGGTGAGTTTACCATCGTCGATCGTGGCCGACATGAGTGCATCTTTCAATGTCACCTCATCCGTATCGTCCAGCTTTGTAAGCGATGTCACGCTTGATACAAGCTTCGATCCCTTCAGCGATGCCTGGGCAACCTTGATAAGGCCTGCGCCATCAACCGTTCCCATGTTCGGCATCATGTCCTGGAGCAGCTCACCGCTGAGCTTGAAGTCGGTGCTGAACTTGCCATTGACAAGACCGGCAATCGGAGCATAGGTGGATACAACAGCAAACGAGGAGGCAGCCTGCTGGATGGACATATTCTCGATCTTCAATGCCATGTCATACTTTGGATGCGCGAGGTCTTTTGTGTTATATGTACCGTTTACAACGAACGCTCCGCCAAGCATATTGAACTTCAGGTTGCTGAGGTTGGCGATACCATCCTTTACAATCACGTCACCGGAGGCATTTTGTAACATGTGGTCCATCACACGAACGGTCTTCACATTCGAGTGAAGCACGAAATCGATATTTTCGGGCACCGGAATTACGCCCATTGACGCCGTGTCTTCGGGAGCCGGCGTAGTTTCCTCCGTGTCGGTCATAAACTCGTTGAGGTCGAGCAACGTAGCGTTGAAGTTTACATTACCCTTGATGGTTTGGTTTTCGCTGAAGACATAGGCGATATAGTTCGTCACCTGACCGTTCACGGCGAAATCACTCCGTCCGATCCTTCCATCGAGATTTTTCAACTCGATCTTTCTCGGATCGAAGACCATCGCAGCCTGGCTGATGGACACTTCGGGAAGATCCTTCGTGATGTATTTGAAATCCTGCAGCGACGCTGTTCCGCTGGTCGGCAGACGGTCGTACTTCTCCGCCTGCAGGTCTGAGTATTTTCCTTTGGTCTCAATGTCGGCTTTCACCTTGCCGGCAAGGGTCATGCCTTCGAGGGGAAAGATCTTCGTGATCTTTTCGAGATCGACGCCGCCTTTTGCCTTGAGGTCCCAGTTGTAGTCGTCAAGATTCTGGAGGATGAGGTTCGCGTTTAACTTCTCTCCGTCGAGCAGCATATTGAAGTCGTTAACGGTGATGTAGGTATCCGCCATCTTACCTGAAGCGTTTTTGATCACCGACATAAAATGCATGTCTTCCAGCGGCATCGGAAAATCTTTCGACTTTACGTATCCGTCAGCAAGAGACATCGCTGCGTCGATGGCAGGGATGGTCTTCTTCAGGCTATCGTAAACACCTTTGGCCTTCAGGTTTACGTTATAGGCTCCCCTCATCTCGAGGCCTTCCATCGGGAACATTTTGGTCAGTTCGGCAAGGTTAAGCTTTGCCGCCAGTGTTGCATCTACATTGGTAGGATACATCTTTGTGATCAGTGCGGTAGCATCCACGGGGTTGGAGCCGAAATCAAGATGGAGTTTCTTGAGATTGACAATCGTGTTGTCGATCACGCCATCCTTATTGTCGACAAGGAGATCTACGTTGATATTTTTTACGGCAGTTGGCAGGTCAGGGTACTGGAACATCGCATCCTTCACCAGGAGATTCAGGTTGAAGGCAGGCATCTGTTTTTCACTGTAGGTACCTTTTACAGCACCGTTGAAAGCAAGCTCTCCCTCGGCTTTAAGATCCTTGAAGCTTTCCGTGTAAACTCCGGGAACGAGCGACAACAGGCTCTTGAATGTGTTTTCGGGCGTACCGAAAGTAAGGTCCATTCCGATGTCATTTTCGTTCATCTTCACCCATCCGTCCATGTGCATCGCAAAGTCGTTTACTTTGGCAGTATTGTCCTTGAAAGTATATTTTGAATATTCCTCGCTGATCTGGACCGTTGCATCTACCTCGACACGTTTGTTCGTGAGGTATTCTACCTCTTCGAAAGATGTAGTCACGGTATCGGCTTTGGTGGAGGTTGTCAGGTCAAAAACATCCTGCGTAAAGTCACCGCTTCCGCTGTGGTTCAGCCCTTTGACCTCGAGCAAGTATTTCATCGACTGGTCGTTGTAGGTAACGTCACCATCTACGATCTCCCAGTGGTCGATTCCAAACGAGAATTCCGAGGGCTCTTCGGACGTGACGGTGTCAGTGGATGGATACGTGATATCGTAGTTAGCGCGCCCGTCAGGCAATACCTTGATGTTGATGACGGGTCGTATCAAAGAAATTCCCTTCACTCTCAGCTCGTCGCCGAAGAGAATATCCTTCAGGTTTACTTCCACAGTGAACTCATCGGTAGCAAACAGCATTTGCCCTTCGAACGGCGCGCGGTTCATTACACCCAGGTCATTGAGCGACGCAGTGATGTTCGGAAAGTTCCTGAACAGGGAGACGTCGAACTCGTCGAAAACGACATCGGCATTGACTGATTTTTTCAGCTCTTTATCGATGGCGGCCTTTATCTCGTCCTTGAAAACTACCGGGATGATCAATGCTGCGGCGAGAACCAAAACGATCAATCCGCCAACGATGATGAGGAACCACTTTAATCCTTTTTTCATTTTTGCTTACAATTATCCTGATGAATATAAAATCGAATTTTGTGCTCCGGCTGGGGTGCCGGTAAGCGCCTCAAATTTAGTAAACCTGAAACGCACATCTAATGTCGTTTCGTTTAATTCAGCATTACATTTCCTAAAAAAACTTCAAAAACCAGTCCATTATTCTTTTGGACATTGCAGTGTAGGGCGGGTAGAATACCTGAATCGACGTTAGACCGCTTTTTTGTTTGAGAACGGGTTTTTCGTTGCTGAACGCCAGGAACCCGTAGTGGCCGTGCGACTTGCCGATGCCGCTGTTATTCACGCCTCCGAAAGGCAGGTTGTGGTGAAGGAAATGAATAGCGCTATCGTTGACGGCTACTGCCCCTGAAGATGTTTCCTGAATGATTTTTCTGGTTTCAGAATTTTTCGACGAATAGATGTATAACGCCAATGGTTTTGGCTTGTCGTTGATGGTAGCGATCGCCTCATCGATCGAGTTAAACTCTATGAGGGGCAGGATGGGGCCGAATATCTCCTCGTCCAATATTCTTGCCGAAGTTGCAACGTTTGAAAGAATGATCGGGTGGAAGAACCTTGTGCCGGCATCCAGGGTTCCGCCAAATTCGATCTTCGCTCCGCCTTCAACGGCATCTTTCAGGAGATCGTCGAGGCGCCTGAAGTGTTTGTCGTTAACGATACGACAGTAACTGGATGATGTGTCGAATCTTCCGCTTTCAGAGAACATTGCCTTGACTTCTGCAATGACCGCATGAACAAACTTTTCCTTAATGGTTTTCTGTACGAGAACATAATCCGGGGCGATGCAGGTCTGTCCGTTGTTGATGAATTTTGCTACTGCTATTCTCTTCGCAGCATCCCGGATGTTCGCCGAAGCTGTAACGATCGTCGGCGATTTGCCTCCCAGCTCCAAGGTAACGGAGGTAAGGTTTTGGGCTGCGGCCTTCATCACGACTTTTCCAATGGCAGGACTTCCGGTGAAGAAGATGTGATCGAATGGCAATGCAAGCAGGGATTGCGACACTGTTGCGTCACCCTCTACCACGGCAACACTACCATCCTTAAAAACCTCCATCGCCATTTGCCGGATAACGGACGAAACATTCGGGGTAAGCTCGGAAGGTTTGATGATCACGGCATTTCCCGCAGCGAGAGCGGATACAAGAGGTCCGACTGCCAGACTGAACGGATAATTCCAGGGTGAAATGATAAGACATGCACCGCGGGGTTCGAATTCAATCCGGGATCTCGTTCCAAACATTGTGATCGGTGCGTCGATCTTCCGCGGGCGGGTCCATTGGTCCAGATTGGCACAGGTATGTTTGATCTCGTTCAGGACGTGAAACAACTCGGTGCCATCTACTTCTACGGCAGGTTTTGAAAAGTCAGCGAACATGGCTTCATGGATCCTGGTCCTGTTCAGGTGTATCCACTTTCTCAATTCCTGCAGACGTTCGATCCTTCTGCTAACCGGTTCCCTGCGGAGTCCCGCAGCAATTTTTTTAACGTTGGCAAAGACGGTTTTAACGTCGTTGGAGGAGGTGGTGACGGTGAGTGTATCCATAATTAAAGATAACGATTTTAACTATGGGGTTCTTGAAGTGAATGGGTGTCTTATTCGTGCAGGATACGCACTTCCACGCGTCGGTTGAGTCGGTGAGCCTCGGGTGTGTTATCCCGTGATAACGGCTGGCTTCCGCCGAAAGCTTTCGTCTTGATACGTGATTTGGCGATTCCCTTACTGGCCAGATAGTCCCTCACGGACTCGACGCGTTGCTGTGAAAGCTTGATGTTCTCCTTGGCATTTCCGAGATAGTCCGTATGCCCTTCCAGCTGAATGACCATTGTCGGGTTTTGCAACATCATGTTTAGGAGGATGTCGAGCTCGCTGTATGACTCGGGATCGATCTTTGATTTTCCGATCTCGAAGATAAGGTTGTTCAGACGCATCACCTGACCGACATTGTGATGCTTCTCAGCAGGGGCGTCGCCCAGTTCGATGTCCTTCACCACTTTGTTGAGATCGTTTGCCTCTGCAGGATCGAGCATATATTTCGCGGGAGCAAATCCCGCAGCCTCTACGGTGATAGCGTATTTCTCGTTGTCGAACATCGGGAATGAATACGAACTGTTGGTGATCACGCCAACCTTGTTTCCGTACGGAAGGCTCTGATAGGTGATCCGAGCGGTGATCGGTTCCTTTGTAGCGCTGTTGAAGACTTTTCCTTCGGCATAAATGAGACTGTCAGTGGCTTG
>CBHTUB010000337.1:0-6877 GCA_966095595.1 uncultured Chryseosolibacter sp.
TTCCCCGGGAATGCAGGTACTATCCGGGCGAAGCGGTGCAGTTCAATGGAAGAAACGAGATCATGGTGGTAGATCAGAACACGGGGCTTAACGGATTACATCAGAGTGCCTACTCACCTTTTCAATCTCGTTTACGGACATTCCTTTGGCAGTCATGTGAAGCTCGTAGTGGAGGCCCCGGGATTTTAGCAGGCAAATGATCGCGAACAGTTTCCCGGGTCGCGTGCAATAGAAGAACGTTTCGCTGTCTTCATATATCCAAACACAGAATTTGCTGATCTTGTCATGTATGTCGCGTTGCGTGCGCAACTCGCTTGTTTTTATCGAAACGATATTAGCTTCCATCAATCCAGCTCGGATGAAGAGTCTACTTCATAGTGATAATGCGGTTGGTAATTTTGGAACCGCTCGTCAAGGTCGAACTGCATGACCTTGTTGATGTTTATAATGTAATATTTTGCATCCTTATCGTCATAAAGCAGGGCAGTCGCGCCATTGACAGAGCTCACCTTTGCGTGGTTCTTCATCCACATTTCTCCAATTGGCCTGCATCGGACACCCACGTCCGCAGCATAGGAGCAGATATTGACGAGCAAGCGCTTCAACTCAACAGCAGAGATCTTCGTCTTGCGTGAAACTTGATTTTCCGACATGTGGGGGCTATAATCCATTAGCTTAAAAGTATAAATGACGGCAACGGTGCGGTCAGATATCATCTTCTTTAGGTGAAGGAATCTTTCGCATCTTATACGATAACTAAAAAACTATGCCAGCAGCCGAATGCCCTTGTCTGATCTGCGGGAAAACCTTTAAGAATGGCAATATATGGTGTAAGGTTTGTCAAGAAAATATGACAAAAAAAGTCGGCGCGACTACGATTGCCTGTGTTTCTCCCGTTGCAAAACACGCATCTCCTGTCTTCAGCAAGAATCTTTTGACAAAACCTGCCGGCATAGGTTTTATTTACTCATAGAAGTGCCTTTCCCCGACATCATACGCCGCAATCTTGCATGGATTGGCATCGCCAGTCTGCTTGTGATGCCCGCATTGGTATTGTCCTCGCTTTACGACAGCTATCCTGTTTTCAATCCCGTCCTTTCCCTTCTGATCTTTTGTTTTCCCATCGTCGTATTCTACAGGAATATCAGGGTCTATCTCTACGCGCTAATCTTTATGATCGTGCTTACGCCTTTCTTTCTGTTTAGTATCGTTGTCTTTCGACTGACGCCGGGCATTGAGCTATTTGCAGTCATCCTGCAAACCAATCTGCGAGAGGCCAGGGAGGCTGCAGGTCCATACTTGTGGTATTTCGTGCCGGTGGCGATGGTTTATATTGGATCGTACCTCACTTGCGTTTCTTTTGTGCGTGTCAGGGCAATAAAGTTCAGCGTTGCCGCGATCATTTCGATCACTTCCGTTGGTGTGGTCTACAGCTATATTTATCTCGAGAAACAATTGTATTATAAATCGCCAGCCCAATTGAGACCGGGTGAATTTATCGATACCTATCATTATCCTCTCTCGCTGGTGGCGGCGTTGAACGAGGTGAGGATACATTACAAGAAAACAAACCTCGACCGCGCAAAGCATTTTTCATTCGGAGCTAAAAAGACCTTTTCCGATATCCGAAGGCAAGTCCATGTGTTGATAATAGGGGAGTCGGCACGATACGATCATTGGGGCATCAATGGATATCCAAGGCCAACATCTCCGCACCTTGCCGTGCGCAGGAACCTGATCAGTTTTTCAGATGTCATCGCTGCAGGGCACTACACCTGGGTATCTGTTCCGCAGATCATAACGCGCGCTACACCGGACGACTATGATCGCCAATACCGGGAGAAAAGTATTCTTGTCGCATTTCAGGAAGCAGGGTTCCACACCGCCTGGCTCAGTAACCAAACCGATCAGGATCTTTTCTGGAATGGCTCGATCGCACTGCATGCGAAGACCGCTGCGTTCTTTTGCTTTTCACCGAGCTATTCACCGAATTTCGAGTTCGAAAATTATCATGACGAACGGCTTCTTTCCCTCGCCGATAGCCTGGTGGAGAATCATCACGGCGACCTTTTTCTCGTTCTGCATACCATGGGTAGTCACTGGGACTACTCGAAGCGTTACCCGCAGGACTTCGATCGTTTTCAGCCCTCCGGCTACACGGTGGACATCAATCCACCGGATGTTTCGAACAAGGAAGCCATCATCAACTCCTATGATAACTCCATTCTGTATGCCGATTTTATGATTGATAACGTCATCCGTATCGTGGAGAAGCACGATCTTATCGCCACAGTGACCTATGTTTCCGACCACGGGGATGATCTTTTTGACGGAGATCCGGAAAACATCGATTTTCACCTGACACCTTCAAGGGCTACGTTGCATGTACCGCTGTTCTTCTGGGCTTCTGATGAGTTTATCGGGTGCTTTTCCGCGAAATACGACCAGATGGTTTTGAACAGGGACAAGCCTATTGCGTCGCAAAACGTTTTTCATACGTTGCTCGATATCGCCTGTATTTCAACGCCTTTCCTTGAGACGACACGATCACTAGCCAGTCGTGACTTTATTCCGCCGGAGCAGAAATTTTACGGCGACGACAAACGTGCTATACGGTTTTCGTCAGTGCAACATTAGCTTCCATTCCGGGTAAAATTCAGCATCCACCGAAGTCCAAATTTATCGGTAAGCTCGCCATAGGTGGCTCCCCAAAAAGTCTGGTGGAGCGGGGTCTGAACCAGGCCGCCCTCGGAAAGTTTGTTGAAGATCAGCTCGATCTCCTCGTCGGTGTTACAATTCAGGCAGAGTCCTACGTCATTACCTTTCTTCAGTTGTGCCCCCATCATGTCGGAGGCCATCAGCGTGAGCTCTTGCGTCGACAGGCAGCTGTGCATGATACGATTGCCGTCAGTTGACGAAAGCTGTGCGCCCATAGGCGATTCCGACAATTTTTGCATGGTCAACGTGCCTCCGAGGCAGTTCTTGTAAAAGGCCATCGCTTCGGCGCAATCGCCGTTGAAATTCAGATAGGGATTTAATCTTGCCATATCATTTAGATTTTATGCAAACCTAGCTTCGTACACGTCTCGATGAAGTGGCAAATGCGTCAATGTGAGGGGTTGATCGCGACAGGGCTTCACATTACCTTAGTGACATGAAAACTGTAAGCATACTTGTTCCGGAGACGGCTGTTATCGCAGCCATTGTCGATTCACGTTACATGTTCACGGCCGTCAACGACTTTCTGAAAAGTGCAGGCAAGCCACCGATCTTCAACGTTCAGCTTGTAGGATTGACGGAGGAGGTCAAGCTAAGCGAAGGGTTGTTCACCGTACATGCAGACGTAACATTGAAAAAAGCAAAGAAGTCCGACCTCGTCATCATTCCTGCCATAAGCGGGGACCTTCAGAGTGCGATAAAAAGGAACGCGGAATTTCTGCCATGGATCACAAAACAATACAAGGAAGGATCGGAGGTAGCCAGTCTTTGCCTCGGAGCATTTTTGTTTGCGGCTACTGGTCTTCTTGATGGGAAGAAATGCTCGACGCACTGGCTCTTTGCCAATCAGTTCAGAAGCCTGTTCCCTGATGTTATTCTCGTGGATGATAAGATCGTCACGGAGCAAAGTGGATTGTATACCAGTGGAGGGGCTTCTTCCTACTGGAATTTGCTGTTGCATCTGGTTGAAAAATATACGGATCGTGAGATCGCTATTCTCGCATCCAAGTTTTTCGTGCTTGATATCAGCAGGGACAGTCAGTCACCGTTCAATATCTTCAAGGGACAAAAGATCCACAACGACCCTGATATCATCAAAGTGCAGGAGTACATCGAGAAGAAATATCAGGACAAGATCACGGTCGACGAGCTCTCCGATAATTTTGGCATCGGTCGCAGGACACTGGAAAGACGGTTCAAGAAAGCGACCAATAACACCGTAACAGAATATATTCAGCGGGTAAAGATCGAAGCTTGCAAAAAGGGACTCGAGCTCGGTCGCAAAACGGTAAGTGAAGTGATGTACGAGGTGGGATATACCGACAATAAAGCTTTCCGGGATGTCTTCAGAAAAGTGGCCGGACTGTCGCCGCTCGATTACCGGAATCGCTATAATAAAAAAACAATGCTCGCTGAAGCGTAGGAGGGAACCGGGTAATGCAGGTGCTGCCTGCGATTTATCTATTCGTATGCTTTCTGATGGAAAAAAGATCTCGCGGCTGGCGTAACGGCACTTTCTTTTTAATGCCTTTCAGTGAAAATGTTTTTAAACTAAAATTTTAAGTTATGTCAAGAAACAGCAATTTGTTACTGGCGGCTTTAGGTGGTGCAGCAGTTGCCGTATTGGTGACAAGATACCTGAGCTCCGACCAGGGAAAGGAAATGCTCAGCAATGCTCAGACCAGGTTGAACGATCTTTCTGATAAGGCACAGACTACGGTTAAAGACCTGAAAGACAAAGCAACTGATTTTGCAAATAAGAATCTCGGCGGCCTTGGCAAGAAGGGAAGAGAGACCGAAGGTGTAGGGGTGAACGAAGGTGCACAAAGCTATCAACCATCTTAATCTTTTTAGGATTCGGGAAGGGGAACGCGAAAGCATTCCCTTTCTTTTTTTGTCCATGGCCTATTGCTATAGTGTAAGTGCAACCTTTTTTCCTGTGGTGACTGCCTCATAGATCGCGTCGATGATCTTCATATCCTTCAATCCCTCTTCGCCATCTACGGGAACAACCGGTTTCTTATTGCTCAGGATGATGTCTGCCATCTCGTCCATCTGGATGGTCTGATGTTCAATGTGCGCATGTGAGAGTTCGCCTTTGTGTGTCTGACCCTTTATCGGGCCGTAGCCTGTTGCCGGATTCAGCATCGCGAAGCCCTTCTCACCGTTGAGGAAGAATTTGTCGAGATTGCTCATGTTGTATGTCGACAGGCACGACGCTACGGCACCGCTTTTGAATCCGAATTGAAACAGGATAGTTTCGTCTACGCCTGTTTTGAACTTGACAGGGTCGGTCTTTGTCTCCTGGGCCGTTACCCAAACCGGATCTTCCCCGACCATATAACGCGCTCCATTCACTGAATAGATGCCGATGTCCATCAAGGCGCCACCACCCGCAAGCTCTTTATTCAAACGCCATTGACCCGGATCACCTATACGGAAACCCGATAATCCTTCGAAGTACATGATCTTTCCCAACTCCCCATTGTTTCGCATGCGGATGATCTCGAGTGTCTTCGGCTCGAAATGCATCCGATAGCCGATCAGCAATTTGACATTGGCCTCCTTGCAGGCATTTACCATGTCGAGCGCTTCCCGTGCATTGGTGGCCATCGGTTTCTCACAGATCACGTGCTTGCCTGCACGCGCCACGCGGATCGCCTGATCCTTGTGCAAAGCATTCGGTGTGATGATATAGACAGCGTCGATGTCGGGGTTGTCCCTGATCTTGTCGAAGTTCGAGTAGTTGTAGCAATTCTTTTCGGGAATATTGTAGCGTTTCTGCCAGGACTTGATCTTTTCAGGCGTTCCGCTGATGACGCCGGCGATCCTGGCCTTTGTACAAGATTGCATCGCCTCTGCCACGCGGTTTGCGTAGCTCCCCAGTCCCATCAATGCAACGCGCAGCACATTATCGCCCGACGAGCGTTTGTCAGGTTGGGCATTCATCGCAAGTGATGGAAGTACGGGCAGCGTAAGTGCGGTGCTCGCAATCGTCCGGAGAAATGTACGGCGGGTCTTCATAGGGAAAGTGTTTCGATAAAGTTAATCGATCGTCGCAACTGTTTCTGCATCGCGCTGCATTTTTGATTTGCAGCCGGTCAATTTCTCGTTATCTTTCAAGGAAGTACAACCTAATTCAATGTCATCAGTAGCGATCCAGGCAACAACAGAAGAGCGCAAGAAGCTCTGGTTTGTCATCACGGCCTCCTCAGTGGGCACACTCATCGAATGGTACGATTTCTATATCTTCGGTAGCCTTGCCACCATACTTTCGCAGCAGTTTTTTCCACAGGAGAATCCGACTGCGGCATTTTTGTCGACCCTGGCAACCTTCGCCGCGGGTTTTATCGTCAGGCCATTCGGTGCGATCGTCTTTGGTCGCCTGGGCGATCTTGTCGGCAGAAAATACACGTTCCTCGTAACGTTGGTGCTGATGGGCGGCTCGACCTTTGCCATCGGGCTGGTCCCGGGCTATGCATCCATCGGTATTCTGGCGCCGATCATCGTTCTTTTGCTACGCCTCCTCCAGGGGCTCGCGCTCGGCGGGGAGTATGGGGGAGCGGCAACTTATGTAGCCGAACATTCGCCGCCGAATAAACGCGGCTTTTATACAAGCTTCATTCAGACAACAGCTACACTGGGATTGTTTGTTTCGATAGGTGTTGTTCTGGCCGTGCGGCAATCCGTTGGGGTCGAGCAATTCAATGAGTGGGGCTGGAGACTGCCATTCCTGCTATCGATAATACTGGTCGGCGTCTCCATCTTCATCCGTTTGAGAATGCAGGAGTCTCCGCTGTTCACAAAGATCAAGGCCGAAGGCAAGATCTCGAAAAATCCGATAAAGGAAAGTTTTGCCAACAGGGAGAACCTGGGCTTGGTGTTGCTGGCGTTGTTCGGAGCAACAGCTGGCCAGGGCGTTGTTTGGTACACAGGTCAGTTCTATGCGATGACATTCATCGAGAAGACGTGTAATGTGGAATTTTTGCAAACCCGGAATATCATTGCGATCGCGCTCTTATTCGGAACACCGCTCTTCATCTATTTCGGCTGGCTTTCGGACAGGATCGGCAGAAAGATGATCATGATGCTGGGTATGCTGCTGGCCGTCATCTTTTACCGGCCCATATACCAAAAGTTGTATGAGCTCGCCGACGTA
>CBHTUB010000338.1:0-6870 GCA_966095595.1 uncultured Chryseosolibacter sp.
TTGCCTATCTTTTATTACAAAGCCCTGCACCAAATGCAGGGCTTTTTTTTTGACCCTGGCACAAGGAACCATAATAATTCAGTTCTCTGCATTTAAGGCACACGGTAAGTTTCAGCCAGGGATAGCAGCGGAAAGCCCGAAGCGCAGGGCCGTGTGCGATGCCGGACTTGCAGCGGATAGCCCGGCCCCGATGTGCGTAGGCACGCGCAATGGCAATCGGGGGGATGCCAGCTGCCTTAGTTTCCCTAGTACTTTGCAAAGACTCAAAGCAAAGGTATCTTCACAGCTTAAAATCAGCAGTTGAAACGACTACCACTTATTGTCACAATCATCATTGTGATCCTTGTCGCTGGTGGGATCTTTTTGTATGACAGATTCGGAAAAGAGTCTGACCGAAACGCGTGGAGTATTGTGCCTACCAATGCGCTGGTTGTATTCGAGATCGACCAGACTTGTGCGGATTGCGGAAAAGAATTTCTTAAGTCGAACGTCTGGCAGGCGCTCCGGCGTATGATCTACAGTCATGCTGAAAAAGATAGTTTTACAGTTGACATCAAAAAGACGTTTACCTCGGCGAACGACTTTCTCATCTCCTTTCATCAAATCAAAAAAGATGAAGTCGATCTTGTTTTTTTCTCACGGGCAAACGATCCGGGTTTAACCGCGATAGCCGAGAAGCGCAAACTAAAACCGAGTCAAAGGAAATTCAACTCCATCACGATCAATGAAATAAAAGGCAAAGGATTTTCTTTTTCCTGGTGTGTGATCGAAGATCGTTGGGTGGGAAGTTTTAAGCCCTTTCTCATCGAGGATGTGATACGAACCTATCTCGACGGATCGAATGATTTCGAACGTAAATTCAGGGGAGTGAAAGCATTGCCGGCGATCAAGGGAGATGTCGGTAACTTATACGTCAGACTGGATAGACTGAACGAGATCATTTCAATTTTTCACTCGAGGACTGGAGCATTCCCTCCGCCATTGGCACGGGTAAGTGCACTGGATGCTAAAATTGAAAATGGAAAGATCGTGTTGAACGGATTCACCATGGATACCGTCACTCAGTCCCTGCTTGGTATTTTCAAGAATCAGAGCCCAACTCCATTCGAATCAAAACAACTGATATCCAATCGGGCAATTGCCGTCACAACTTTTGGCATCAGTAACGGAAGACAATTTTACGAGGATATTTCACGGTATCAGGCCAGCAACAAGGGTAGTGATTCGCTGCGGACCGTGCTCTCGAAATTGAAGATCGACCAGGGAAGGTTGTTCGAAAAACTTGGAAGGGAGTTGGTCGTCCAGCATACGCAATCATTGAAAAAAGGAAAAGTTTCGAAGACACTGGTGCTGGAAACAACCGATCCGGACTACTGGCTGAAGGCACTTAGACAAGCCTCTGAAACTTCTTCGAACGATAGCCTGCTGAGTGAGACTTATTCCGGCTACGTTATCCGTGAGATGTCTCTATTCCGATTTACCGAGAAATTATTCTATCCGCTGGTGTATGGATTTGAGCAGGCTTACTATTCTCAGGTTGGCAACCGAATATTCATCGGTGAAGACCTTCAGGATCTAAAAATGATCCTGAACGATATCTCCATGGAAGACACCTGGGGTAAATCACTGCGACTCAATCCTTTCTTTGAAACCACGCTTCTTGAATCAAGCATCAGCAGCTACTTCCATGCGGGAAGAGCCATGTCTTTCATCCAATCTACGCTGCAGCCGAAATGGAAAAACCTAATCAGCGAGGAAAAAGACCTGTTTCAGAGTCTGGGAATGGGCTGTATTCAGTTCAGTCATCTGAATAATAGTTTCTATACTCAGATAGTCATGGAATGTTCTGATGCATCGGCAATAAGAACACGTGGAGCCAATGCTACGGATCGGACGGTGATAAACTTCGAATCACCCATCAGCTCAATTCACGTTGTGAAAAGTCATGTTAGCAGAGACCATGAAGTTCTTTTGCAAGACTCTTCGAATAATCTCAGTCTTGTGGCTGCGGACGGGACTGTGCTATGGAAAAAATCTACAGGCGGGACGATCGTTGGCGACGTTACGCAGGTCGACTACTTCAACAATGGGAAGCTCCAATATTTTTTTGCAACGAATTCCGCACTGCACATCATCGATCGGCTGGGGAACTATGTGTCAAAATTCCCACTCGAGCCTGGACAGCAAAACCTGATGTTTGCCTCTGTCATTGATTATGACAACAGCAAGAATTATCGCTTTCTGGCAGCCGACAGTGCAGGGGGGCTATGGATGTTCGATAAAAACGGCAACAATCTTGAGGGTTGGAAACCACGATATCTGTCTGGTGCTGTCATCGCCGCTCCGCGACACTTCCGGATCAAAGGCAAAGACTACATTGTGGCAATTGTCGAGGGTGGATTGATTGCTGTTATGAATCGCCGTGGTGAAATGCTAAAGAAGTTTCCTGTAAAGCTTCCTGCGTCTATCCAGGGCGAATTTGCTTTTGAAGGGGGAACCGACCTGAAGAATTCCTTGATCACCGTCGTCACCGAAGATGCGTTCAAGCTTCAGATCAATTTACTGGGAGACCTGGTTTCGAAGGAGCCGTTGTTAAAGAGCACATTGAATACAAGGTTCCGGTTAATTGCGGACAGGTCGAAGCGGTCTTATCTTATACTTCAGCAAGACGCAGGGAATTGTAAGTTGCTCAACGACGAAGGAAAGGAGATATTCTCGAATGAATCGATCGGCGATAATCGTGTTGATGTGGATTTTGATTTTGGCAGTCAACAGGACAATTACGTAGCAGTGACCGATAAAGATCAGGAGCTTGCGTTTGTCTACGATTTCTCAGGCCGCCTGATCACCGATCCTCCGATTGAAAGTAGCATGATGGCAATCAAATCTGCTGACGGACGTTATAAGATCTTTCACGCGCTCGGAAAAGCCCTCGTAATACAATCCACAGAGTGACGTCATCGTTCGTTCAGGAAGGCTTCGATGGCGTCGTAAATTTGCGTGAGTTCCTGGTCGCTGATTACGTAGGGTGGCAAGATGTATATGACATTCCCCAATGGACGGAGCAGAATGTTCCTGTTGAGAAAATATGGATAGATCTTTTTTCTCAACGAGTTTTGATAGGATGACGCCTCGTCGTTTTTGAGTTCAATGGCGCATACTGTCCCGAGAGATCGTGCATCCTTTACCCGTTCGTGTGGTGCTATTCGTTGCACGAACGATTTGTGCAGTGAAGAAATTCTTTCGATAGCTTTCTGAGTTTCGGAGCTCATCAGTAATCCGAAGCTCGCGTTGGCTGCGGCGCATGAGAGCGGATTGGCCGTATAGGAATGCCCATGAAAAAAAGTCTTATCGAAATCTGCCGTGCGAAATGCTTCGAGAATTTTTTCAGAACATGAAGTCACGCCCAGAGGCAACGTGCCTCCCGTCAGTCCCTTGGACAAAGCCATGATATCGGGCTTGTACTTCAGGTGATCTGCTGCAAATAGTTTTCCGGTTCGTCCGAATCCGGTGAGGACTTCGTCTGCAATGCAAACAATTCCTTTTCTTTGTGCCAGCGCGATCATTTTATCGAGGATCTCTGGCTTATACATGCGCAGTCCGGCTGCTCCCTGCAGGAGCGGTTCGAAAATAAATGCGGCAATGGTTTCTGATTCGACCAATGCCACAAACTCCAACCAGCATTTTTCGACATCGCCGCCGTGAGGGAAGGAAAGGAACTCTGTGTCAAACAGAAGCTTTTTAAATGGCTCGGTGAAGATGCTACGCTCTCCGACGGACATGGCCCCGAAAGTGTCACCATGGTATGATCCGTTGATGGCAATGACTTTTGTTTTGGGCTTACCCTGATTCGACCAGAACTGAAAGGCCATCTTGAGCGCCACTTCGACAGCAGTGCTGCCATTGTCCGAGAAGAATATTTTCTTTTGGTTATTCGGCAGGATGGACAGTAGATTTTTAGAAAGCGTTATCGCAGGCTCGTGGGTGAAGCCGGCAAAAATAACGTGTTCCAGTTTACGTGCCTGTGTCGCCAACGCCTCGGCTATAAATTCATTGGAATGCCCGTGCAAATTTACCCACCACGAAGAAACTGCATCGATGATCTTTCTGCCATCGGCTGTGACAAGGTGAACACCTTTTGCCGAATCGATCAACAGGGGCGGGTCGCCGCCCTGGAGTGGTGTAAACGGGTGCCAGATGTTTTGCCGATCGGTATGTTCCAGTGATGGATTCATAGAGTTTTTTTTATGATCGCGGCGTACTTCTCAACGACAGATTTATCGATGACATTTTCACGCGTCATGTGCAGCAGGCAAGTAAGGCTGCCATAGTTCAGAATTATTCGCTCACTTTCGGGATTGGGTGGACCATTGAACACGACGCCTTTGATCTTAATACCTCTGCGATGCAGCGCTTCTATTGTGAGAATAGAATGGTTGATGCTTCCCAGGTACAGGTCGGCGGTGAGGATCACTTCGAGACCGAACATGGCGATCATATCGATGATGAACTCCGAGTCGTTGATGGGGACCATACATCCGCCAGCCCCTTCGACAATCAACTTCTCCGAATCGGGTAAGGTAAAATCATCGAGCCTGATAGAAACTCCATCGATCTTTGCTGCCGCGTGTGGAGACATTGGAGAAGTGAGCGCGAACCTTTCAGGAAATACTTTCGATGTATTATTGCCAATGAGGCTTCTCACTGTGTCGGAATCTTTTGGAAGCCCGGCCTGAATAGGTTTCCAGTAGTCGGCTTTCAATGCCTCGCAGAGAATGGCAGAAACAAGTGTTTTCCCGCTGTCGGTATCGATGCCTGTAACAAAATATTTCATCGAAGGTGTTTTTGAATTGACGCGGTCAGGTTGATGATCTCTTCGTCCCGGTTGAATGTGTGCAGGCATATCCGGAGACGTTCGGTTCCCTGTCGCACCGTTGGGGAAACGATTGCCCGTACATCGAATCCATCGTTGATCAGATTTTTTTCCAGGCTCTTCGCACTTGTCGGATCTCCGATCACAATGCTTTGGATAGGTGACGTGTCTTTTTGCTGTCCAAGAGCATCGCCGAATAAATTGACTTTGCGGAACAATTCACTCTGCAAATTGGCATTCGCATGTAACGCATCGAGTGAGCATTCAATGGCAGCGAGACTATGGTAAGGCAAAGCCGTTGTGTAGATAAACGGTCTTGAAAAATTGACAAGAAAATGTTTCAAGATGGATGAACCGGCCACACATGCGCCGTGGCATCCCATAGCCTTACCGAACGTATAGATTCTGATGGCAATCTCGTGATGGACACCCAACTCGTTGGCCAAACCGTTTCCGTGCTTTCCGAATATTCCCGTACTGTGGGCTTCATCGAGAACAATAGAGGCCTCGTATTTTTTAGAGAGCCGGATCAACTCACGTATGGGGCAGAGGTCCCCATCCATTGAATAAACGGATTCTACGACGATGTAAATCTTTCCCTTTGCATTTTTTAGTTTTCTTTCAAGGTCGTCGAGGTCATTGTGCCTGAATGCGAAGCGATCGGCAAGGCTCAGACGGGCGCCATCTTTTATAGAAGCGTGCGATAATTCATCATAAAAGATCGTATCGCCCCTTTGGGGAACGGCGGATAAAACACCCACGTTTGCTGAATATCCGGAATTGAAGATCAATGCATCTTCAGCGTTGAAGAAATCGGCCAGTTTTTTTTCCAGCTGCTCAGCATAAGTAGAATTTCCAGAAAGCAAACGTGATCCCGTCGCGCCGTTAAGATGAGGCAATGATGATACGGTAGATTCTATTTTTTGAAACAGTGTCTGGGATTGCGCAAATCCGAGGTAGTCGTTTGAAAAAAAATCAACGAGACCTTCGGTGGTCTTCAATGAACGAAAAGTATGATCGGCTTTTCGTTTGTTGAGCAGTGATTGAAGGACCTGATCCAATTTTTTCCTGCAAAGGTGCTACTAGGCTTTCAAATTATCAACAGAATTGATCAACCCTTGCCCTTGGTCTTTTCCAGCATGTCCCACATTTCCCCTGGGATCTGCTCCAGGTGACTGAATTCTCCGCCGTTTCTGAGCCATTCTCCGCCATCGATGGTAATTACCTCACCATTGATGTAGGCAGAGTAGTCCGAGATGAGATATGCCGCCAGGTTGGCGAGTTCCTGATGTTCTCCGACACGCTTTAACGGAATTCTTGCGGCAGGGTCAAACTTTTTGACCAGGTCGCCTGGCAGCAGGCGGCTCCATGCTCCTTCGGTCGGGAAGGGGCCTGGCGCGATGGCGTTGCTGCGGATCTTATATTTTGCCCATTCAACGGCAAGGGATCGTGTCAGCGCAAGTACTCCGGCTTTTCCGCAGGCGGAAGGCACAACGTACCCCGAACCTGTCCATGCGTAGGTAGTCACGATGTTGAGAAATGTTCCAGGCTGCTGTTTATTGATCCAATTCTTTCCGACGGCGAGTGTAGTATAGTACGTTCCCTTCAATACGATATCGACCACGATGTCAAATGCCCGATGTGACAAGCGCTCGGTGGGGCTGATAAAGTTGCCCGCCGCGTTATTGACAACGCCATGGATCTGACCGAACGTACTTTCGGCGGACTTCAGGACGTTCTCGATCTCTTCGTATTTGCGTACGTCGCAGGTCACCGGTAACACCTTTCCGCCAGTCTGACTGGTCAGTTCTGCGGCGGTTTTCTCGAGGACCTCCATCTTCCTGCTCGTAATGACGAGGTTTGCTCCAAGCTCAAGGAAATATTTTCCCATGGACTTGCCGAGGCCTGTACCGCCTCCGGTGACAATGATCGTTTTATCTTTCAGGGAGCCGGGTTGAAGCATTCCTGTCATATGGTTTTGCGTTTGTTGGTGAATT
>CBHTUB010000339.1:0-6855 GCA_966095595.1 uncultured Chryseosolibacter sp.
ACGATAACCCCACGAGATAAATTGTCGCATCGGGATATGCGCAACGAAGTGCCCGAACCGTTGGTATGATGCACAGCATATCACCGAGGTATAGGGACCGAAAGATCCCGATTCGTTTTACATCCTTCAACAGCAGCTCTTTCATAGTACGTATGCAATTGTCCAGTGACTGCCGAACAAATTGATGCCATTCGAGGTGCAACTTTTTACAAAGTGATCCAAGGGTTTGAGAAAACTATGAGTGACAAATTTGACGTGTCGGTTGTTGTGCCGACTTATAGAAGGCCAGAACTTCTAACGCGATGCCTAAATGCCCTCCTGAACCAGGTGAGCCCGGATCATCAATACGAGATCATTGTTGTCAGTGATGGACCTGACCAAGCCGCGAGGGAAGTGATCAATACGATCCGACGAAAGGACGTGTCGGTTAAATTTATTGAATTGGCGGAAAAAAAAGGACCGGCTGCCGCACGAAATGCGGGATGGAAAGCAGCCAGGGGAAGGCTGATCGCATTCACGGACGACGATTGCATTCCCGACATCAACTGGGTAGCCAATATGAATCACGCATATTTGCGGTCCGGCAGAAGTGAAGTTGCTTTCACGGGAAGGACTGTGGTGCCAACATCAGATTCACCTACTGACTACGAGCAAAACATAAAACAACTTGAAAATGCGGAGTTCATCACGGCAAATTGCGCTTTGGCCAGAATAGCACTCGAACGCGTTGGAGGTCTCGACGAACAGTTTACCATGGCCTGGCGCGAAGACAGCGATCTGCAATTCCGGTTATTGGAAAACAAGATTCCATTGATCAAAGTATCCGGTGCGGTTGTCACCCATCCCGTGAGGAAAGTACCATGGGCGGTGTCGATCAAAGATGAAAAAAAGGGTCAGTTCAACGCACTTCTGTATAGAAAATTTCCACGTCTCTACAAAGAGAAGATCCAGCATCGGCCTCCATGGCTCTATTATGTTATTTGTATTGCATTTTTGGTTTTCGGCACGGCTGCCATTACATCGAACACGGCGGTGATGATGGCAGCGCTCATCGTGTATGCGGTCGCGACAGCATCCCTTATCATCAAACGGTTAAGACATACTTCGAAACGTCTTGCGCACATCGCCGAGATGACGGTCACATCCCTGATCATACCATTCCTCTCGTTATACTATAGGTTCTATGGGTCGATCAAATATCGCGTACTCATGCTGCCCTAAAGAATGGTCTCGCGGTCGACGATCAATTCCGGTATGACAATGGTTTGCTTGCCCAGCACCTCGCGTATAGTATAAAAGAGATTGTCCGGCTCAACTTCTGAAAGCGCGTCGGAAAAATAAGTTTCCTCAACGAATTTCAGCACTTCGTTTTTGCTCTTCAGTTCTTCACGGACGGGAAACGGAAGGATGGCGCCATAACTTTTCCACGGAGTATGTTGGGGATTTGTCATTGCATAGAGAACAATGACCGGTGTCCCGGTTGCCGACGCAATATGCGTTGCCGCAGTGTTGACCGAGACAACAAGTGGCGCAAGATTTACGGTATTGATAAATTCACCGATCGTTAATAATCCTGCAACGGACATGACATTCTCGCCAATAGCTGTCGCGATCTCCGAAGCCATTGGAGCATCGTTTGCGTTCCCGGTGATCACGACCTGGTATCCCAACTCCGTGACTATACGCCTGCACGCAGCGGTCCACGATTCAATGGGGTATTCGCGTTTCGGTTCACTGACACCTGGATGACATACGAGCCACGGCCTGGAGATGTCAAGACCTGAATCTATAAGTTTTTGTTTTGCCGAGTGATAGTCATCGATGTCGAGCGAGATCTTGATGCGGTCATCCGAAGTATTGGCCCCAATATGCCGTACAAGGTCGAGGTCGCGGCGTACCTGGTGCTGGATGTAGGTATAAGGCTCTTTGTCCGGAACCCAGTCGGTGAGCAACTTGTAAGGGTTCTCGCGGCAATATGCCAATCTTCTCGGAATCCCGGCAAGGTAAGCAAGCATCACGGCGGGCAGTGGGTTCTGGCTAAACACCGTGAACACAACGGCAGCATCGAATTTCTTCTCCCTGATCTGGCCGACCACATTCGCAAAATCATTTGCATCGGGAGTCGAATCCGTCTTAACCCATGGGACATCGTAAACCAGGACCTCATCAACGGCCGGGATATACGATGCAATGGCTTGCCCCATGGAAGAAGTAAGTAAAGTAATACGGCATCCCAACGTTTCTTTCAAGGCGTTGAATGCCGGCGATGACATAAGGATATCACCCATGTTGTCAAGGCGGATACACAATATGTTTTTACACTCCTTCCACGTGATCATATCAAGCGCTGGTCAATTGATGCCTGGTAATCTTACGAATGATCTGCGTCGTTGAATGATCGGGAATGTGGGGCAGGATCACGATTTTACCCCCGTTTGACGTGACCATCTCTGCTTCAGGCAGTTTTTCAATCGTATAATCGCCGCCTTTCGCAAACACATCGGGTCTTACAATCCTCAAGAGCGGCATCGGAGTGTCGTCGTCCATTTCTCCGAAGGGCACAACGTAGTCGACACACGACAGCGCGGCAAGAACTTCCATTCTGTCTTCGAGCGCATTGACCGGCCGCTGGTCTCCCTTCAGACGCCTTATGCTTTCATCGTTGTTCAGGCCGACGATCAGTATATCTCCAAGCTCTTTCGCGCATCGGAGATAGGTCACGTGCCCGCTGTGCAGAATATCGAAGCACCCGTTCGTGAATACAATTCGCTTTCCCTCTGCACGTAGCATGCTGCACAGCGAGTCAAGCTCATCGTCTGCGCCGATCCATTTACTTTTGATATTGAGGTGACGAAGTATTTCCCTGACGGAAGAGCACGATGTAAATTCTTTTTGAACTGCGATCGAGGCGGCCATGTTCGCGAGCTCTGCTGACATCCGGATATCTGCTGACGCAAGCCAGGCCAGCGTGAAGGTTGCCAGATAGGTATCGCCCGCACCCGAAACGTACGGCCTGTCGATCTTTGGCGCCCGGACTTCAAAAATAGGTTCGCCGTTCGATACGATCACAGACCCCTGTTCATCCAGCGTCACTGCGATATACCGGGCGTTTATGGCCTGGGAAAGTTGTACGGCATGTTCCCTGACCTGCAACATCCTATCGGCATGATGCACGGGTATGCTCAACAGTTTCACGACTTCCTCGTAGTTGGGCTTGGCAATGGTCACGGGAAGATCCGTGAAGAATCCGGGACATTTCGAATCAAGGGCAACCACTTTTTCATGTTTACGCTGAAGATCCACGATGCAAGCAAGGACACTCGCGGTGATAGTCCCCTTACCATAGTCGGAGATGATGATCGCATCGCAGCCATCATACAATCCTATGATGTGGCTGATCAACAAACGTTCACGTTCACCATTTGGAGGTTCAATCGTGCCCTTGTCAATACGGGTGATGCATTGGCTTCCGGACATCACCCGGCATTTGCTGATGGTGGTCCTTCCATTGCATTGGACAATTGCAGATGTATCGATACCTGTTTCGTCGAGGATCCTTATAACCCTGTTGCCTTCATCGTCATCTCCTGCGATCGAGCAGAGTAAAACATGGGCATCCATCATCCGCAGGTTACAGGCAACGTTCGCAGCGCCACCGGGAATATATTTTTCATCAACAACATCTACGACGGGCACAGGAGCCTCTGGCGAGAGGCGGTTGCTGATCCCCTGCACGTAAACATCCAGCATGATATCGCCTATCACGAGTATTCTTTTACCGCTAAATCTCCCCAGAATGCTGTTGTAATTCTCGCGCATGTTCCTCCACATTTCGTTTCATTATATACCTTGCCGCCTCTCCGATCGTTTGCACCATTGTTGTCGGCTTGCGGTGTTCGGAAAGGAGCCATTCTGTTTCATTACCATTGTCGATGAGGATTGTCCGACATCCCGCGCGGTTGCCAGCCTCCACATCGTCAAGTATATCGCCGATCATCCACGATCCCTGAAGATCGATATCCAGTTGTTCGGCAACATTCAGGATCAAACCCGGCAATGGCTTTCTGCAGATGCATTCGACTACGTATTCTTTTACATTGCCATCCGGGTGATGCGGACAATAAACGAAGGCATCCAAAGTCACTCCATGGATCAGGAGCATCTGACGGATCTTGTCCCGTACGGACATGAGATCACGCTCAGTGAACATGCCCCTCGCGACGCCCGACTGGTTTGTCACGATGACAATCAAATAGCCAAGTTGTTTCAGCAATTGCAGACCACTGACAGCCCCGGTTGTGAACCGGATGAGGCCGGGATCGACATTGTACGGAATGTCTTCAACAAGGGTCCCATCCTTATCGATGAACACAGCGCGTTTTCTCATTGCAGCCCGACATTGGTGACACCGTTTCCCTTATGTCCATTCTGCTTCACTGCCGGCGTTTTTAGCGCGCCGTTGAACAGGCGTGCTTCGATCAAGCTGCATATCGTGTGAATGATATGCAAATGCATTTCCTGGACCCGTTGTGTGTTGCCGGACGGTACAACCATGTTGATATGCGCATAGTGTGCCATTTCCCCGCCACCTTTACCGGTCAATGCTATACAATACATATCCTTCTCGAACGCGGCTTTCATAGCCTGAATAACATTTTGAGATTGACCGCTTGTACTGAGACAAAATAGTATGTCGCCCTTCTGACCATAAGCGTGAACCTGCCTTGCGAACACATCGTCATATCCCACATCGTTTGCCCAGGCTGTCATCGTTGCCGTATCGCTGGCAAGTGATATGGCGGGCAGCGCCTGTCGATTTGGCAAACCAAATCTTCCCACGAGTTCCGCGACAAAATGGTGGCTTTCGGCAGCGCTTCCGCCGTTTCCGCAGACAAGAATTTTTTTGCCTTTGCGGAATGAAGATGCAAGCATGGATGCCGTCCGAAAGATCAGAACAGAAAGATTATCTCTCGTCTTGTTGATCGTGGTCAGGGCGTGCTGGAACGCGCTGTCGATAAAATTCAGTGCAAGTGTATTTGAATCCATACTGTCGGGATGCAGCAGCAACACTCTCTCATACAAGGCAGCCACCATGTCCGCAACCTTCGACCAGGTGAACATGCTGTTCACCCGCCTGATAGCATTCAGACGCATTGTCTTTAGCAGCTCCTTGTCTTCAAGCATTTCATAAATCTTGATTGCCAGGGCATCAGGATCTTTCGGTGGCACGAGATATCCTGTCCTCGAGTCGTCGACGCTGAATTTTATTCCGCCTACATCAGCCCCGATGACCGGCGTGCCGCAAGCCATGGATTCCAATGGCGTGATCCCGAACGGCTCGTACCATGGCGTAGTGATAAACAAGTCTGCCGCCGCATAATAATATTTGAGAATGTCGCGATTCTTGCGCCCTGCGAATATCACGGCATCCGACACTCCCTCTTCCATTGCAATTTTTTTCAATCGCTGAATCTCTGGATTATTGTCGTCGTCATTTTCGCTTTCTCCGCCGACGACGTACAGCTTAACGGCAGGGTGAAGTTTTTTTACACGCGACAGTGCCCGGATGACATTGTCAATTCCTTTTCGCGGAACAATTCGTCCGAGCTGAAGCAACATGCATTCAGACGAGTCGATACCAAGTACCATACGGGCGAGCGATTTATCCATGGGATAGAATTCTGTCGGATTGAAACCGCATGGAATGATCGTGATCTTTTCGGGCTCTCCATCATAATGCTCCAGCAGATCAAGTTTATCCTGGGGACATTCGGCGACGATGTGGTCTGCCTCTTTTACAATCTGCTTTTCTATATCGATCCTCGAGACCGGAAATTTGTCATTCGAGCCTTGATGAATTTTGCGAATAGCACCGAGAGCATGAAACGTAATGATGAACGGGATCCCAAGGGTCTTCTTCAGTTCCATGGCCACCATGCCCGACATAAAGAAATGCGCGTGAATCAGCTCATACTGCAAATTTTCCCTTTTGATGAACTCCAGCATCCATGAGCAAAATGCCGGCATGAATTCAAAGATCTTTTCCTTCTCTATAACTTCGACAGGGCCGGCTTCTACATGGATCACCCTGACATCCGGCAGCCACTCGACAACGGCGGGCATATTCGCGTTGTCGCTCCTTGTATAGATATCCACCTGGTATCCAAGCGTCACCAGTTGTCTTGAAAGTTCGCCGACGTAGACGTTCTGACCGCCACTATCAACCCCGCCAAGCATTGCCAGCGGTGACGCATGATCACTGATCATTGCAATTCTCCTCTTCATATCTTCCTTTCACGTTTAAGCTGCATGTATCGCAGCGGTTTTTTCCTGTAGTACTCTTTCGAGCAACACGAACCAATCGTTTACAAACCTTTCAATGTTAAATCGCTTTTGTGCCACTTGTCTCCCGGCCGATCCCAGTCTTGCTGCATACTCATGGTCGTCCAGCAACTTTTTCATTCCGGCCACGAGATAATCGATGTCAGTGTGAATAATGCCCGACTTCCCGTTCTCGATCACCGTTACGAGCTCTGTCGTCGCCAAACCGACGACGGGGACACCCAGCATCATTGCCTCGAGTACCGCCAGGCCGAGGCTCGTATAGCGAATAGGATTAAAGAAAAACCTGTAATGCCTCACATATTCGGCAAGCTGTGGATGTAATATTTCTCCATTGCCACCTAGTTTTTCAGCCCCCATACCAATGAGATCGAGCGGGACCTGCTTGCGTGGTGCGGAGCCGAGCAGCGTCTCGAACGCAGAGAGCATCTCGCCACCGAGCGCATCGAGCTCGTCCGCGGACAATAGCTTCTTGACCTTGGGGAACAGCTCTCCCTCTTCCTCTTCACGCGC
>CBHTUB010000340.1:0-6851 GCA_966095595.1 uncultured Chryseosolibacter sp.
GTGCAAATTTTATCAAGCTCGTAAAGGAAGGCCATCTCGACGATGCGAAATTTTACAGGATCGTCTATCAATTCATGATACAGGCCGGCATTTATCCAAAGGAGTTCCCCTATACCATCCCGGCAGAGCTGGACAATAACCACTTCCATAAAAAAGGCGCGTTGTCAATGGCCCGTTCGCTTGAGAATAACCCGAACAAGGAATCCTCCTCCACGGAATTCTTCATCGTACACGGAAGCGTCTATGCCGATTACCAGGTGGACAACGAAGCGTTCAACAATAAAGTCAACGTTACACCCGAACAAAAACAGATCTACATGACACTGGGTGGTGACATATCATTGGATCAGCAATTCACAACCTTCGGCGAAGTGGTCGAGGGACTTGAAGTGATAGACAAGATCGCCGGAGTAAAGGTATTTGAGACGGACAAACCGATGAAAGAGATTCCGGTGAAGATCTATTTGCCTGAAAGCAAGTGATTTTGCCTGTTGGGTATCAGCCAAATGCTAAAAGCCAATCGCCAAAAGCGGTTTCTATCCCCCTCAGCGCTCCTCCGCGCCTCTGCGTCACTGCGGTAAAACATCCACAGAGTCTCATCGCTCCACGACCAGAGATCAGTACTAATTCAGAAATGTAACACACAAATCGCCAGGGACCTGGGTGCACAAGTAATGCAAGGCTAGTCTTCACTACGAACTTTCACTTCCTTGTCCCCTTTCTCGATTGCTTTTGTAATTGAGCGAACGATCTCATCGAGTTCGTCGGCGGATTGTTGCAGACGCTTGCTGATCTCTTTTCCTTCGGAATCCAATGGCGTGCGCGATATGAGATTGATCAGGCCGAGGATACTGGCGACAGGGCTTCTGAGCTTATGCGCATTGATGAAAGCATACTCTTCCAGAGCCTGGTTTTTCCTTTCAAGCTCGGCAGTCCTTTCCCTGACGATCATCTCCAGGTTTTCATTGATGCCTCTGATCTCCTCCGCCTGGGCTGTGATCTCTTCATTCTGTGCCTGGATCTCGTCATTCTGTCGCTGGATCTCCAGAGTTCTCCTTTTTACCCGCGCCTCGAGGACCAGTTTATCGTGGAGCAATTGCCTCTCGCGATAATGAATAATGGCATAAGTAACGAACACTGCCGCCGTACCGCACAACACGTAAAACCAAATTCTTTTCCAGAAGGGCGGCGTGATCGAAATATTGAAGCTGGTCTCATCGTGCAGGGGAAGATTATCATTTTCCGCAACCTTCAGCCGAAATGTATATTTACCTGGCGGCAACTTCGAATAGGTGGCAGCGGTGTTTGTGCTTGTGATCCAGTCGCGGTCATAGTTCTCGAGCTTGTAATAGAACTGAAGGTCGTCCGGGTTTTTGAACCATAACCCGATAAAGCTTATGGTAATATTATTGTCATCGTACGCCAAGTCTCTCAACTCGCTCAGCGAAGCGGGCCGATCAAACACTTTCACGAAGCCGATCCTGGCCAGTGGCGCAGTTTTTAAGAATTCACCACCCTCAGAGAAACGAACGATGCCCCTGGTGGTACCGAGGTAAAGTGCCCCATGCCGATCTTTGCCGGTAGCGTTAAGGTTGACGATCCGGTTTTCAAGGCCTGTTTCGTCACCCAGAAATTTCATCCGGTTTCCTCTGGTGTCAATGATGTCGATTCCCAGCGCGTGAGAAAGCACAAGATTGCCGCTGTTGTCGGCGCTCAGTGTGAAAATATCATTGTGACGCCTCTGGCCAGGCACCGGGTTGATAAAGCCGTCCCGGTCATCAAAGGCAAATACACCATTACCCTGAACGTTGGCCCATATCTTTCCCTGTGCATCTTCGGCAAGGGAATATACAACTGTGGATGGAAGTCCCTTCCGGTAATTGTGAAACGTTTTACCGTCGAACATGTCCACTCCATCGCCATCGGTTGCAAACCACGCTCTCCCCTTGCTATCCAGAAAGACCTGGTAAATGAAATCGGAACTCAGGCCGTTGTGACTGCCGAAATTCTGAACGGTGAACCCTCCCGATCCATCATTGGAAATGCGCGATACACCTCCCAGGGTAGCCAGCCAGACGTAATTATCGTCGCCCGTAATGTTCAGAACGTTGCCATTCCTGAGCTCCCGGCTCAATCTCTTCATCTGTCGCGTTACGGGATCTATCCTGACTACACCTTCTCCATACAAGCCCGCCCACACAAAGCCATGACGATCCGTATAGAGGGAAATGACACTGGTCTTATACCCTGACTTGTCGATGGGCACGGGAGTTGCGCTCCGGAAGTCCGCGCCGGCGTCTAGCCTGAACAAGCCGCGGGTATTCGAGTACCAGAGGTTGCCCTTGAAATCAACGGTAACGGCCTGTACGTTCTCCGGATCGACGTCATAGAATTGCAATGATGTGCCAGGCGTGCGCAAAACGTTCTCCCTCGAGCCGCACCAGATGTTGCCTTCATGATCGTATAGCAGGGACCGAACGGAGGACAGGCCATCGTGAACTTTGTCGTCCATGATCTGGGTAGTCCTGTCGCGGATATTGTGAATAACTACCCCCGAGCCACTTGTCGCGATCCAGATTTCCCGTGGTGTGACGATGAAATCATTTATTGCCCCGTAACTCCATTCCGGCAGAAGCGGAGTGAACGAGCGTGTCTTTTCAACGTATCTGAAAATGCCTTTTTCTTCCGTCGCAACCCAGAGGCCACCCGCATTGTCAGGCGATGTCTTCCTGACAATGTTGTCAGGCAATCCGTCGGAAGAGTCTATGACATCGATCGTCACCTCGTCGTTGCGCACAGTGCAGATCGCCATTCCCCTGTCCGTCGAGGCAATGATGTGTCCTTTTGCATCTTCACAGATATGATATACGTAGAGGTCGGGCAAGCCTTCCTCATCATCGAGGCGGTATAGTCGTTCATTTTTGTAGTAATAGAGGCCGTCGTTCAATGTCGAGAACCACATCCAGCCGCGGCTGTCAAAGAGTATCGCAGAAACAGGCATCGTGGCATTGCCTTCCTGCGGTTGAAAGTCCGAGAAAGCATCGTTGCTTAATATTTTGATCGAACCATTATTGTATCCCAGCCACAGCCGGCCAAGGGAATCGCTTGCTATGGCGGTTATGCTGCCTTTCGCAACGCTATCGACATAATGCTCTGCAGACCTCCCATCGAGCCTGAACAAACCTTTCGCCGATGCCACCCACACAAATCCGTCGCGATCCTGAAAAAGCGTGCTGATCTGCGTAGTCTCATTTTTCCTCAACAGATCATATTGCTGAAAGAATGGCACCTGCGCCGGGGCCATCATCGG
Organism: uncultured Chryseosolibacter sp.; assembly: GCA_966095595.1. Classification (GTDB taxonomy): domain Bacteria; phylum Bacteroidota; class Bacteroidia; order Cytophagales; family Cyclobacteriaceae; genus Chryseosolibacter. Next base: position 3,311 of record CBHTUB010000340.1, read on the forward strand.
AAGGCTGAGCAAAAGGATCAAAAGAAACTTTCTCATCGGCTTATTGCATTACCATATTTGCCAGGACGTCAACCTCGATCTCCGTTGCTATCTTTTGTTTTACGATACTCGGCACCTCGATGTTGTGATCGGATAAGGGTACCGTGAAATGAGCCTGGATCTTTATGGTGCTCCCTTTGGTTGTGATCCTGGCCTTGATGATCCTCGTTTGCTTTACGCCATGAATGTCGAGGTCGCCCTTTGCACGCACCTCATAGGTACCGTCAGCGGTAAAGTCTACATCCTCGATGATCTTACCTGCAAATTTTCCCCTGGGATAAAGCTCGCTCTCGAGATATTTCTCATTAAAATGCTCGCGTTGAAGCTCACTGTTGAATCCCCTGAACGACTTGATGTCTATGGAGAAAGCGAACTGGTTATTTTGAGGATCGATCAGACCCTGCAACTGCGTGCTCGCTGCCTTGATCAGCTCAAGCTCGGCATTCGAGGCGAATGAAATTTCTCCGTTGGTTGTGCTATATCGCTTTTGACCTTCCGCCGGAGGGAGAAGGAGCATAACGAACATCACAAAAAGCAGAAAAGTCTTTTTAAAAAGCATCTGATACACAAAGTCTAAGGTAATAATTACAAAGGATTTAACCAGTGTTGCCGCGGGAAATCGGATTTGGACTTATGCGTTCATCGTTCCGCGTTCGGTGTTTCTGGTTCGGCGTTCGGCGTGGGGTTGTTCCGCGTTTCAGCCTTTCGCGTTGGGTGGTTCGGTTAGAACAGGATTGCGGGAAGGGCGCGACGCCTGGGGAAAGTTAGTTCGAGCGGGTTCTGAGGAAGACTTCAAGTGCATCGTAGGCTACGGGTTTTTCGAGGCAGAGAGAAAAACCCGCATCCATGATCGCTTCGAGATCGCCTTTCTGAATAAGAGGTGTGATCGCAACGGCGATCATTTTTTGGTTTGCAATGTTTTTCAGATGCCTGAGTATGCTTATTCCACCGAAGTTCTCGCCGGAAAAGTGAAGGTCGATCACAACCACGTCGAATTGATATTGCTGCGAGAGGAGCTTATCATGATCGAAGTTGGAAAAGAAATGGCATTCAGTTTTCGAACCCAGGCGTTCGATATTCTTTTCATAAATGAAGTGTTCAATTCTATCGTTTATAAATACGCCAACGACACTCTTTGCCATATTCAAATCTTGAAGGGTAACCAAAATTAAGGAAACGACGATACACCATAAAATCCAATGGTGCCTGACCGTCGTAAGGGAGCGAGAGATTGTTTCATATATTGAATAAAACAGAAATATTTCTTCGCCTGCGCCCAAAAACCTTACGGATGCATGTGACACGCACTGCACCGCTATGTCATATCCATTCATATTCGGTGAGGATATGCACACCGACAAGTGGAATTGACTTAATTCGTAAAAATTATCAAATAGCGCACGCACATGGACCGCGTCACGAAAATCGTTGTCAATTGGCTTGAAGTTCATGGCCCATCAATTATTGTCGCCTTGTTGGTTTTTCTTACAGGCCAATGGTTTATCCGCATCATACGTAAATGGTTGCACGGAAGAATGGAGCGGCACGAGCTGTCGCCTTCCATGAGGCCTTTTTTTCAAAGCTTTATCCTTACTTCCCTTCAGATCCTGCTTGTTATTATTGTGCTGCAAATCCTCAGCGTCAGACTGACCATCCTCACCGCTGTCGTCACGTCTTTTGGCGTTGCCGCAGGTCTGGCACTTTCCGGTACGCTCCAAAATGTGACAAGTGGTATCATACTGCTGCTCCTCAAACCCTTCAAGATCGGAGATAACATCATTGCGCAAGGCTACGATGGCATCGTTGAGTCTATCGAGATCTTCTACACCATTATTCAAACCGACGACAACCGCAGTGTGATCATTCCCAACAGCATGTTATCCAACCAGGTGATCGTCAACATCAGCCGCGAAGGGTCGCGGAGAATTGACATCGAGCTCAAGTTTTCCTACGCCCAGGATCCGGCAAAAGTGATCCCCGTGATCGAAAAAACGCTCGCAGAGTCGGCCTTTCTCCTGCACGATCCCGCTCCCTATGTTGGCATCAATACCCTGGCACCGGACGGCTTCGTGCTCGCCATCCAGGCATGGGTCCCGACCCACCAGTACGATTCCGCCAGGTTCAACCTCCAGCAAAAACTGCTCGAAAGCCTCAAAAACAGCGGAATTAAGCTTCCTGGCATGGTTTAAAGCTCTTATTTTTAATTAATCTAAATAATTACATATATTTACGGACAGATTAACGACCGGATTTGGAACAGGCTGTCTCATATAAGTTCTCCCTTACATTTGAAAGAAAGAAAGGAAAGTTCACCCTGACGGCGGGCGATGAAGCCTTTCAGCAGAACGTCTGTGAATTCCTCCTTACCAACAGCTACTTCGCCGGCAAGGACATTGAGCAGCACTTGTTCAATGTTGATTCTGAATTCGATACCGTCAGAATACCGCTCACTTCAGCCGGTAAATGCCTGACGCTGGACCTCGTTGGTTTCATCCGCCTCAGGGAGCTGTATCACCAGCAAATGTATTTCCTGAAGCTGGAAGAGATGCTTACACATCGCGGTGTTTCAATGCCAAATTCTCTTTAGACTTATTTCAAATTACTTGTTACCTGCTGTCGCTATGCGGTTATTGGGTAATTTAGGTATAACAATTTTATTGTTTCTCTAACGACTTTTGAACAATATGAAAACGTCTGTAATACGTCTGAAATCTTCGCTGCAGGATTCTGTTCTTGAATTACTCAACGAGCAAATGGGAATGGAAGCCCATTCTTCCGCATCATACCTCTCGATGTCAGCCTGGTGCTATGCGCAGGGATTGATCGGATGCGGTGGTTTTTTCAAGAAACAATCCGGCGAAGAACGCGAGCATATGTTAAAAATCTTCGACTATGTCGCGGACGCAGGAGGATTACCTGTATCTCCTGACGTGACAAAAATTGAACGATCATTCGAGGGACTGCGTGATATATTGGTAAAGGCACTCGAGATGGAGATCGCGATCACCCAGAACTTCAACCGCATCACCGAACATTGTCACAAGGTCAAGGATTTCCAAACTGCCAAATTCGTTCAATGGTATCTCGACGAACAATTCGAAGAAGAGCAACAGGCAAGAAGGTGTCTCGAGATCTATGACCTGATCGGCATCGAGCAGGACGGACTGTGGCGCATTGATAAGGAGATACACAAGCTGAAAGAAGAAGGAACCGCTTAGGTACGTTGCATGTCCGAGGGTTAGACCAGGGGTTGTAATGCCTATTGCGCGAGAAGCGGGTGGGGTCGATTTAAGATTTTAGATTGCTGACCTGCCTACCGGTCAGGCAGGTTTCTGATTTTAGAAATCAATGCATTCCAATAAAAAAACCGCTCACAATTGAGCGGTTTTTTATTGGGCCAACGGGAACTGCATCCTATGGCTTGCTCACCTCGTAGGCTCTTACAGTATTTTTGAAGAACGTCGGTACGAACAGCAGCTTTTTAGATTGAATGTATTCGATG
>CBHTUB010000341.1:0-6846 GCA_966095595.1 uncultured Chryseosolibacter sp.
TCCAGGCTCAAACTCAAATGCCTATCCTGGGTAATATAGCACACAGCAACTATCCTTCGCATCTCGTGGTGCGCGATCATCCGCGCTCGGTTGTAGCTGAATCATTCCGCTCCGTGCGTGCGAATCTCAAATATTTGCTTGCCGGCATCCCTGCGAAAACACACACTTTTCTGGTGACCTCATCAGTCGGAGGCGAGGGAAAGACGTTTTGTTCGCTTAATCTGGCCGCAACCCTCACTGCTTCCGGAAAAAAGACGGTTTTGATTGCGGCAGACCTTCGAAAGCCTCAGTTATCCCATTACCTGAACCGTCCACGCATCACCGGCTTGTCCGAGTACCTCGCGGGCCTTGCTACGGTCGAGCAGGTACTGGTAGTCAGTGGGAACGGCCTTCCTGATTTCGTCGATGCCGGAAATATTCCGCCAAATCCTTCAGAACTACTCGCAAGCGAAAGGATGGCAGACCTGATCGGTTACTTACGTCAGCACTACGAATATATAATCATCGATACTCCACCGATCGGATTGGTGGCAGACGCAATGGAACTCTTTAAGTTCAGTGAACATAATATTCTCATCGTCCGCCAGCAAGTCACGCACAAGGCTGCGGTAGCGATGATCAATGATCTGTATGTAGAGGGAAAGTTGAAAAACTTCAGCATTCTCTTCAACGATATTGCCGTTGCGAAACGTGGAAGCAACTATTATGGCGGGTACCTTTACGGTATGGGCTATGGCGGGTATGGCTACGGGTATTACCAGGAGGACGGAAAAAAATCCTTTAGCAAAAAGAAATCAACGGCGGATAGCTGAACTGAAACGGTTAATGAAAAAAATCAAGCAACTAGTTAAGAAGTACCTGAAACACTTTTCGTACTTCTATACACACCTGAGGTACCGGGTTTTTCTCGCGCTCGGGATCAGTTTGCTTGTGGGGTTGCTCGATGGTTTTGGGCTGGCAATGTTTCTCCCTCTGCTCGAGGTTGCCGATGGACAAAATACAAACCCGGAGGGGCTTGGAAATCTCCGCTTTCTGGTGGATGGCATCAATGCACTGGGAATTGATCTGACGATCGTTTCCGTGCTGTTTATTATCCTTCTCTTCTTTATGCTCAAGGGAATTGCACGATTCATTGAAGCTTACTACAAGGTGATCCAGGCTCGATACTTTATAAAGAACCTGCGATTTGAGAACATCGAAAAACTGAGCAATTACCGTTATCAGGCCTTTGTCACGGCGGATGTTGGCAGGATACAAAACACGCTTAGCGGCGAGGTGGGAAAGGTGTTCAATGCCTATAAAAGTTATTTTATGTCCGTGCAGGCCGGCGTCATGGTCGCTGTATACGTGGTATTTGCGGTCCTGGCAAATCCAAAGTTTGCATTGATGGTAGCGATAGGAGCGGTGTTGTCGAACCTTATCTATCAACGCATTTATAAAAGAACAAAGGAGGCTTCCAAACAACTGACTAAAGGGTCGCATAAATTCCAGGCGCTTTTAATACAGAAAGTAGCATTTTTCAAGTATCTCAAGTCGACGGGGCTGATGGGACGGTTCGCGGAAAAGTTAAAAATGACTGCGCTCGAAATAGAACATGCCAATAAGCAAATGGGTTGGTACAATGCAGTCCTATCATCAACGAAGGAGCCTCTTGTAGTAATGGTTGTGGTGGGGGTGATCATCGTTCAGGTCAGTTATTTCAATGTAGATCTTAAATTGATCATCCTCAGCTTGATGTTTTTTTATAGATCCCTTGCGTTTCTCATGAATCTTCAGACGCAATGGAATGCATTTCTGACTGCATCCGGAGCACTGGACAACATGACCGAATTCATGGCGGAGCTGGAACGTGATCAGGAGCGAAACGGTACGCAGCTGTTCTCGCGTTTCGCTGATAAGCTCGAGATGAGGGACGTTTCATTCAGCTACGGGAATTCCAATGTACTGAAGGGTATCAACCTTACCATCAATCGGAACGAAACCGTTGCTTTCGTCGGTGAGAGCGGAAGCGGAAAGACGACGCTGGTCAATTTGTTCGCCGGCTTGATGCCTGTGGAGCAGGGAAGCTTTCTGATAGACGGAAAGAATTCACGGACCATCGATATCCACTCGTATCAGCAACGGATAGGCTATATTACGCAAGAGCCGGTGATTTTCAGTGACACAATTTTTAATAACGTCACGTTCTGGTCTCAGAAAACACCCGAGAACCTTCAGCGCTTTTGGCATGCATTGAGAAGCGCCTCGATCGACGCCTTCGTCGAATCATTGCCTGACAAGGAAGATGCCATGCTTGGCAACAACGGTATCCTTGTGAGTGGAGGTCAAAAGCAAAGGATATCGATAGCACGTGAATTGTACAAGAACGTTGATATCCTGATCATGGACGAGGCTACATCGGCCCTTGATTCGGAAACCGAACGTTCGATACAGACAAATATAGATCAACTGAAGGGGGCTTATACGATCCTCATCGTGGCGCACCGACTGGCAACGATTAAGAATGCTGACAAAGTCGTTTTGCTGAATAAAGGGCAAATAGATTGTGTAGGCAATTTTGAGAATCTGAAGACCACGTCCCGCTCCTTCGAAAAAATGGTCGAATTACAAGAAGTTTAAAACGCAAAGAAGGTATTGATATATGCTTTTTAACTCCATCAGCTTTGCCATCTTTTTACCGGTGGTTTTTGTGCTTTATTGGTTTGTCACCAGACGAAATCTGCGCCTGCAGAACACGTTGCTGCTGGTGGCAAGTTATTTCTTTTATGGGTGCTGGGATTACCGCTTCCTATTCCTATTGATCTTCTCAACCCTTCTGGACTACTATACTGGTTTGAAGATCGCGGGCTCAGAAGACAAAAGCACAAAAAAGTTTTGGCTGTGGACAAGTATTGGCGTGAACCTCGGCTTTCTCGGCGTTTTCAAGTATTATAATTTTTTTGTTTCATCATTCGCCGATTCAGTCTCCTATCTGGGGCTGACGTTAAACCCATGGACACTGCAAGTGATTCTTCCAGTGGGGATTTCTTTCTATACCTTTCACGGATTGTCTTACGTGATCGATATTTACTACGATCGTATAAAAGCTGAGCATAACTTCATCGATTACGCCGTTTTTGTAAGCTTTTTTCCGCTTCTCGTAGCGGGTCCTATAGAAAGGGCGACACACCTATTGCCTCAAATCAAGAAGCCGCGCACTTTTGAATATTCACGTGCCGTTGATGGACTTCGCCAAATACTGTGGGGGTTGTTCAAAAAGGTGGTCATTGCCGACAACTGCGCATCGTATGTCAATAATGTCTTTGGAAATCCGGACGCACATTCCGGAAGCACGTTATTGTTCGCGTCCATTCTTTTTGCCTTTCAGATTTATTGCGATTTCTCCGGTTACTCAGACATTGCCCTGGGAACGGCACGACTATTCGGTATTGAACTGTTGAGAAATTTTGCGTTCCCTTATTTCTCCAGGGATATTGCAGAATTCTGGCGACGCTGGCATATTTCCCTTTCCAGCTGGTTCCGCGACTATGTGTACATACCACTCGGAGGAAGTAAAGGTGGAACGTGGATGAAAGTGCGCAATACCTTTATAATTTTTCTGCTGAGTGGTTTCTGGCATGGAGCCAACTGGACATTCATTGTCTGGGGGGCGCTAAACGCCTTGTACTTTATGCCCCTGCTTCTCACCAATAGGAACAGGCAGAACCTTGAGATCGTTGCCCAGGGTCGATATTTGCCATCGGTGAAAGAGTTCTTTCAAATGGCATTAACCTTTGGACTTACGGTGCTTGCCTGGATTTTCTTCCGTGCGGAGTCCGTCACGGAGGCAGTGCATATTTTGCGTAAAATATTTTCCGGTTCCCTGTTGAGGATGCCTTCTGACGTGCCGTTTGTACTGTTGCCATTTATCCTGTTTTTCCTTGTTGTCGAATGGCTTGGCCGTCACAATAAGTATGCGATCGAGACAAGTCTGATCACGACGCCTCGTGTAGTGAGATGGGGCTTCTATTACGGAATGGCCATGGTGATCTTTCTGTTTGCGGGCAAAGAGCAACAGTTTATATATTTCCAGTTTTAGTTATGAAAGGTTTTCTGATTAACACGATCATCTTTTCAACGCTGGTTCTCGGCAGTTGCCTCACTGTATTCTTCATGGAAGAAGGACAGTCCGATCCGTTCTATGTCAGGTTTACCACACCGGAACAAGAGGCCTTGATCACTGGTAATTCAAGGGCGGCGCAAGGTCTCATTCCCTCCGTGCTGAACGAACAGTTGAGCAAGGCAGGTGTAAAATCACCGCCCCTGTTCAATTATTCATTTACGCTTAGCAACTCTCCCTATGGGAAAGTATACCTAAATAGTATAAAGAAGAAAGTTGCCGGGACTTCGACAGGAGGATTATTTATCGTGGCAGTTGATCCCTGGAGCATCTCCGTTGAGTCTGAAACACCGGATGACGACAGTACTTTTCCCGAAGCGGACAATTTCCTGGCGCAGTTAGAGGACGTTTCCTCCTCGCCCAATATTGATTATTTGTTGAATTACTACCCTGATCCGTACTATAATATCCTTCTCAGGCGGCTGAGGCCCAACAACTTGTTTCTCCATGACGATGGATGGCTGGAAGTGACAGTAAAGATGGATTCCGGAATCGTGGAAAAAAGGTCCAAATCGAAATTCAAGCAATACGCAAAAAATGCGGCGACCTTCAAATTCTCAAATACAAGGCTTCAATATTTGAAGGAAACGATCCGTTTCTTTCAGCAACACGGTGAAGTATATCTCGTGCGGTTGCCGATTCCCCTGGAGATGCAGGAAGTTGAGCGGATCCTGATGCCAGATTTTCAGGACAAGATTGCCGGTGTTGTGAAAGAATGCCAGGTGCCATACTACGACTTTACCGTCGATGATCCACAAAGCTACCTCTATACGGATGGGAACCATCTTTATAAGACATCGGCAAAGGAAGTTTCGAATAAAGTGGCCAGTTGGATATTGTCAGAGAGGAACGCAAAAACTGACGCCGTCGCACGAAGATGAGAATTCACAGAACCACTCGGATGGCTCGTTCAAAGTTTAAATAATTAAGCTCATCAATGAAACTGTTTCTTATTAAGTTGCTGGCGATCGTTGTAATAGGTGCAGTTCCTGTTTGGCTGACTGCACAATTTGACAATGCGGACCGTAATAGTGCATCGAATGAGAATATCGTCAAGCTAAAATGTAAGTCCGATTTTGACAGTCTGGATGTGCTGTTCGTCGGCAATTCATATACATACTCCGGTATTGATCTGCGTCTGCTCGATAGCGTCAATGTAAAGGCATTCAATCTCGGACTGGCGACTGCCGGACCTTTCTTTTATGACCTTGCCATTAGCGATTATTTTTCAAATACCACCTTGCGCCCGAAGACGATATTCCTGCTCATATCGCCTCTTACGTTTTCAAGGAAATCAGACAATTTTGCAGCATACCCTATTCACCGATACCTGGACACTCCGTATTCGAATGAAGAGATTGTTTGGAAGTATGGGCTTCTCGATGAATATTCTGCGCTTCTGAAAAAAAGCTTTGAAAAAGGGTACAAGAATCTCACCGTTTGGAAACAGCCGACCACAAGTGATTGCGGAGATGTCCGGAAGAACAAGGGTTTTGTGCCTTCAGCAACGATGAACGATGCAAACATTATCCGGGACACGGAAAGTTTATACAAAGACCTTACAACCGATTCATTTAACTGGAAGAAAGCGTCGCATTTATTGAAGTTGGGTGACAGACTAACCCGCGAAGGCATTCATGTGGTCTACTACTCGTTGCCCACCAATATGTTGTCAGACTATCTCAGCAGCGACTTTATGTTGTCTTATCGCCTCTTTATTGAAGAAGTCAGGCAGCAGAATACATACATATCACTTGAGTTGCCCAAAGACAATCGTTATTTCAGAAATATCGATCACCTGAACTCATTCGGCGCATTGAAGACTACGCAGATGCTCCTCGACAAGACCAATAATTTCAGAGGCTATAATTTTTTCATTAATGACGTTAAAAAATAAAAAAGTTCTAATCACAGGCGCCGACGGATTTATAGGCAGTCACCTCACCGAAGCGCTGCTCGACGAAGGTTGCCAGGTTAAAGCTTTTGTGTACTACAATTCTTTCAACTCGTGGGGCTGGCTTGACACGCTTCCTAAAGAGAAATTGAAAAAACTTGAGATTTTTGCCGGCGACATACGTGATTCCAACGGCGTAAGAACCGCAATGAAGGACACTGAGATCGTGTTTCATCTTGCTGCGCTCATTGCTATTCCCTTTAGCTACCACTCACCCGAATCATATGTCGATACTAACGTGAAAGGAACGCTTAATATCGTACAGGCAGCGAAGGACCTCAATGTAGAACGAGTGCTGGTCACTTCGACCTCTGAGGTTTATGGAACGGCACAGTTTGTTCCGATAACGGAGCTACACCCAAAGCAGCCTCAGTCGCCCTATTCTGCGTCAAAGATCGGCGCTGACAGTATAGCTGATTCCTTTTACCGTAGCTTTGACCTTCCCTTAACGATCGTGCGACCATTCAACACGTATGGACCGCGACAGTCTGCTCGTGCAGTGATCCCAACAATCATCACACAGCTTCTTAATGGAATGGAAGAGATACGCCTGGGTGACACTACACCGACAAGAGATTTGTTATTTGTCAAGGACACTTGTCGCGGTTTTATCGAGATCGCCAAGTCAGCTTCGCTTATCGGTCATGAGGTGAATATTGCAACCCAATCGGAAATTTCCGTAGCAGACCTGGCGAATGAAATGATCACGCAGATCAATCCAAAGGCTCGGATC